>JAVVDX010000001.1:0-84038 GCA_032251475.1 Wenzhouxiangellaceae bacterium
CGCTGGTCCGGGCCAGTTACTGGAATGCCAGTACCGGCATCGCCTGCGGCGTCGCGGCCGCGATTTCGGCGACGTTCAACGCCCCGATCGCCGGCATCCTGTTCGTTCACGAAGTGGTGCTGCGCCACTTCGCGCTGAGTTCGTTCGCACCGGTCGCCAGTGCGTCCATCGTTGCCTACCTGATTGCTGACGCGCTGGCCGTTCGCGAGCCGTTGCTGCTGGTGGAAAACGCAATGGTCGAGCACTACTGGGAGTACGCGCTGTTCGTGCTGATCGGCGCGGTCGGCGCGTTGCTCGCGGTGGTCTACATGCGCGGGATTCTCCAGGTGGAATCCCTGGCCAGCCGGTTGAGGATACCGCTCGCGGCACGACCCGCAGCGGCCGGGCTGCTGATCGGTATCACGGCGTTATGGATTCCCGAAATCCTCGGGGTCGGACACGACACGCTGCGCGCAGCGATCATCGACGGCCGATTCACGATCGATACGCTGGGCATTCTGTTCATCGCCAAGCTGGCCGCTTCGGTGCTCTGTCTCGGCATGGGCTTCGCCGGCGGCGTATTCGGTCCGGCGCTGGTCAGCGGTGCGCTTTACGGGGTGCTTTGCGGCAGCCTGACGATCGCGCTGATCGGCGAGCCGCATGCGAACCTGACGGTGTACGGGATCTGCGGCATGGTTGCGCTGGCATCGCCGGTCATCGGCGCGCCACTGGCCAGCGTGCTGATCGTGTTCGAGCTGACCCACAACTACACCGCGACGCTGGCCGCGCTGGCCAGTGTGGCGATCGCAAACCTGATCGCCTACCGATTCTTCGGCCGCTCGCTGTTCGACGTACAGCTCGGCGGCAAGGGGCTGGACCTGTCCACCGGACGCAGCAAGGCGCGCCTTTCCGGCGTGACGCTGCACGGCCTGATCAGCGATGAATATCTTGCAGTCGACCGCAAACATTCGATCGACCGGGTTCTCCGGGACATGAGCCTCGGTGGATACACGGAAGCCTGCGTGCTCGACCATGCCGACGGCACCGCGCGCTTTGCCGGGATCGTCACGCTGGCCGACGCCTACCGCACCCGCCTCGACGACGACCGGGCCGTTGCCGGCGACGCAATGCGCGAAGACTGGCCGGTGCTCAATGCCGAAACCACGGTCTGGCAGGCCATGGATTACCTGCGGACATTCACCGGCCAGGTCGTGCCGGTCGTCGAATCGGCCGACCACCCGCGGCTGCTGGGCGTGGTGACCGAACAGGCACTGGTAAGCGCGTATCTGGAAACGATGGAGCGCGTTCGCCGCGAAGAGCACGGCACTCAGAATTAAGCAACCTCTGGATAACCCTGTGTGCAGGGTTGTTCAGAGGTTCCTCAACCGGCAAGCGCTTCCAGCGCAGCCTTCCATGGCAACAGCGCGTTGCGCACCCGCGAGGGGAACTTTCCGACCGCGCGCAACGCGTTGAAATCGCCCAGGCCCGGGTCGTCCGGCGCATCCTCGTCGGCCAGCAGCGACCGGAATCGCCCCTCGGCGGCGCGCACCTCGGCCGGTCTGCGTCCGGCCAGCCAGTCGGTCAGCATCGACGCCGAGGCGGTCGTGATCGCGCACGCCTCGCCGGACCAGCTCGCCCGCTCGATTGCGCCGTTTTCAACCTTCAGCCAAATCCGCATGTCGTCGCCGCACAACGCATCGAGCCCGCGCGCGCTGTGCGTCGCATCGGAAAGCTCGAAATGGTTGTGCGGCGCTCGGTTGTGATCGAGTATCTGCGCCTGGTAGAGTTCGGTCAATGTCATGGCGCCATAGTCTACAAGCGACTATCCGGCCAGCCACAGTCTTGCCTGCGACCCGTCCAGGCCATCATCGCGCGGCAGTAGTTCCAGCCCGCCGCCGCGCAGTTCGGCGATGCGCCGCACCAGCGCCAGGCCGATGCCGCTGCCGCCGGGCTTGGTGGTGAAAAACGGCACGAACAAGTTGGCGCTGTGCGGCGGACCGGGACCGTTGTCGAGCACACTGAGTTCCAGTTCGTCGGCACGCCGGCGCCAGCGCACAAGCACCTCGGGCTCGCGTCGGTCGACGCAGGCCTCGACAGCATTTCGGACCAGATTGATCAGTGTCCGGCTGGTCGGCATCGGCGTCGAAGCGGCACCGCGCGCCGTCCAGCCCAACGGTCAGGCGCGTTTCCAGCGCGGCGATCTTTGCCGCCAACCGGTCGATGTCGATCGGACGGCGGTCCGGCTCGGGCAGTTTGGCCAGGCCGGCGTAGAGACCGACGAAGCGCGACAGCGCGCCGGTGTCGACCGCGTCGCCGTCGCGCGCGATTCGGGTTTGCCAGGTCTCGGCCAGGGACTTGATCGGGCTCAAGCTGTTGTTGATCTCGTGACTCATGACCCGCACCAGACCCTGCCAGGCCTCGTTGCGTTCGGCCGAAAGCACGCCGCCGACCTCGGCAAGCACCAGTAGCCGGTGCGGCACGCCGCCCAGCCGGAATGCGCGTCGACGCACCATGAACCGCCCGCTGCCGCCCGGCAGCACCAGCCGGATGCTGTCGTCCGGATCCTGCTCGAGCAAGCCGTCCATGTTCAGAGCGACTGCATCGATGCCGTCGTGCAGATTCAGCCCGATCAGCCGTCGTGCGGCCGGGTTGCTCAACGTCAGCACACCGTCGTCGCGAAACGCCAGCACCGGAAGTTCGATCTCGTCGAGAATCTTGCCCAGAAGCAGGCCGGATTCGCGCTTGTTCAGCGCCTTGGCGCGCAGTGCATCGGCCAGCAGATTGATCGAGTGGGCCAGTTCGTCCAGGCCGCCGAGTTTCGCTTCGCGCAGGCGCAGACTGTAATCACCGTCGCGCAGCGCCTCGACCACGGTTGACGCGCCGGCCAGCGGGCGCAGCGCCCAGACGGTCATGCGGGACGCGAGCCACAGCAGCAGGACTAACACCATCCCGGCCCCGGCCGCAAGCCAGCCCGGATGCGACTCCAACCGCTGCCACGAGAACGCGATTGCGGCGAGTACGACCACGCCCAGCACTGTGCCTGCGGCCAGCGCAATCCACACCCGCTGCTTCAGGCTAATCGACACCGCGCAGACAATCCTTCAGCCCGTGCTTGTCCAGCCGCCGGTACATCGCGCTGCGTGAAAGCCCGAGCGCTGCGGCGGCACGGACCGCGTCGCCGTCGAATCTCGCCAGTGCACGCTCGATCGTTTCGCGCTCCAGTTCTTCCAGCGGCCGGATGACCCGCTCGTTCCCCGTCGTCATTGGTTGACCGGACAGCATAAGGTGGCCCGGCTCGATTTCGGCCGAGCCAGCCAGCAGCACCGCGCGCTCGACCGAGTGGGCAAGTTCGCGTACGTTGCCTGGCCAGGCATGCCGGGTCAGTGCCTCGAGCGAGTGCTCGGAGAACCTGAGTTCGCGTGCGTACTTTCGATTCTGGATTTCGAGAAAGCGCTCGGCCAGCGGCAGAATGTCGTCGGCACGCTCGCGCAGCGGCGGGATGCGCAACTCGATGGTATTGAGCCGGAAGTACAAATCGCGCCGGAATTCGCCGGCCTCGACCATCGCCGCCAGGTCGGCATTGGTGGCCGCGATCAGCCGCACCCGGGTCGTGCGTGTGCGCGTCTCGCCGACCCGCTCGAACTCGCCGGTCTCGAGCACCCGCAACAACTTGGCCTGTTGCGCCGGCGGGAGGTTTCCGACTTCGTCGAGAAAAAGCGTGCCGCCGTCGGCCAGTTCGAAACGCCCTGCCCGCGCCTCGTGCGCGTCGGTGAATGCACCCCGGGAGTGGCCGAACATCTCGGCTTCGAACAGGGTCTCCGGAATCGAGCCCATGTTGATCGATACGAACACCTGGTCGGCCACGGACGACCAGCGGTGAATCTGCTCGGCCAGCAATCCCTTGCCGGTACCGTTTTCGCCGGTGATCAGGATGGCGGCGTCGGAGGCCGCGACGCGCCGGGCCATTTCCAGAAGCCGGTGAATCGCGGGCGCCTCGGCAACAATCCCGCCCGGCGCGCGGTCGGCTCGTTCCAACCCGGCCGCCCAGCTGGCGCGCTCGGCCCGTTCGATCGCCGACAAACGTTCAAGTTGAGTCCTAATAATTGCGCACAACCGATTGTTTTACCAAGGCTTCTTCAGGACATCAACGGCGCCCATCTGCATCGCCTCGACCGCCAGCTCGACCGAACCCCGGGCCGTCATCGCGACCATAGGCACTCCCGGTTCCCGCTCGAGCATCCGTTCGAGCAACGCGAGACCCTCGCGCCCCGAAGTCGTATCCCGGCTGTAATTCATGTCGAACAGCACCAGCGCGACAGACTCGTCGCGCAGCATACGCAAGGCTTCGTCCGGGTCGGCTGCCAGCAGCACCCGGTATCCCTCCCCGGCCAGAAGCAGAGACATCGCCTCGCGTACGTCGGGCTGGTCGTCGACGACAAGAACTGCGTTTTTGGACTCTCGTATGGTCATACGTCGATGCGTGAAGCTCCGGTCCCAAGTTCATTCCCCGGGCACAGCATACGATGGACTCGCAGGAGACTCGCCGGTTTCGGGGTCATTCATATCGCAGCGCCTCCATCGGGTCGATCCGGGTTGCGCGCAGCGCCGGGATCAGGCTGGCGATCACGATGGTCAGCGCGATACCGCCCGCAACGACAAGCCATAATGCAGGATCGACGATCGATACCCGGTAGAGCCGCTCGCCCACCAGCCGGGAACTCAACCGGCCACCCGCGAGACCCAGGACCAGGCCCGGCGGCAACAGCCACACCGCACGCAGCAGAATCCGGCCCAGGATCCCGCGGCCGGTCGCACCCATTGCCTTGCGCAATCCAATCTCGGCCGTGCGCGAGGTCACCTGGTAGCTCTGCAACGCGTACAGGCCGTAGAACATCAGTACCAGCGCAAGGCCCGAAAACACGGCCATCAGCGCAAGTTGCGGTTCCCGATCCTGCACCGTCCGACGAACCAGCGATTCGAGCGTGGAGACGAAACCGACCCGGTCCGGGCCCAGTTCCTGCTCGAGCGCATTGCGAACGTCGGCGGCCAGCAAATCGGGCGCATTCGACGTGCGCATCAGCAGTTGAACCTGCGTCCCGGGCCTGGCCGAATAGGTGTAGACGGTCGGGTTGCGAGATTCCTCATTGGGCGCCATATGGCGGACCGAGGCGACCACACCGACGATCGAATACTGCGCATGACTGTCCGGCCCGTCGCTCAGCCCGAACTGCCGGCCCAGGGCCGACCCGCCCATGTACAAGTCCTCGAAGGCCTTGTCGACGATCGCGGTTTTGATGCCCTCGCCCGCGTCCTGTTGCCCGAAAGGGCGCCCGGAAAGCAGTTCGATTCCGGCGACCTCGAAGAAATCCTGGCCGGCCGAACGCGGCCGGGCCGGCACCGGCTCGTCCTGCCTGCCGTCCAGCGAGATCGTCGAAAGCATTTCCATCCGCCCGAACGGCACCAGCTTGGACCAGCTCACCGCATCGACACCCGGCAGCTCGCGCAGCCGATCGACCGCGGCGGCAACGTTGGCGTCCGACCCGGGCGGCCCGGACTCCATTGTCGTTCCGGTTGGTGAGATGATTTGGACCGCAATCAGGCGATCCTTCTCAAACCCGAGTTCCTCATCGAGCAGGTTGACCCAGCTCGTAAACAACAGTCCGAGCGCGATCAGCAGGCTGAACGCAATCCCGATCTGACCGACCATCAGCACTTGGCGAAGTCCGGCGCCGGTACCGCGGGCGGTCAGGCTCCTGCCGCCTAGAAATCGCGATTCGTGACCGGATATGCGCCGTGTCAGCCACGCCAGCGTGACCAGAATCGGCACCAGCCCCAGACCGATCAGGGCCAGCCCGGCCAGAATGGTCGGCAACGTCACGCCCGCGTGCAACGGGCCGTTCTGTTGCAGCACGCCCAACTTGTACAAGAGCTCCAGCCCCAGGCCGGAAAACAACAGCGCGAGCAACGCGCCGGGAACGGCCAGCAGGAAATACTCCAGCGCGACGCCGACCAGCGCCAGCGCGCGCCTGCCCCCGAGCGCGGCCTGGATTGCCAGTTCGTGGTCGCGTCCGGTCCAGCGCGCCAGCCACAGTCCGGCCAGGTTCAGCCACGCCGCCAGCAGCACCACCGCGGTGGCGGTGGCCAGAATCAGCAGGCTCTGCCGCTGACCCGAAGCCCAGAGTTCCCGCAGCGGCCGAACCCGGTACTGCGCTTCCAGCATCGATACGAGCATCTGCAAGCGCGGGTCCGGTCCCAACATCGCCCGGATGCGCTGCTCGAACTGTTCCGCGGTGGCGGTCCCGAAAACCCGGGCAACCACCGTCAGCGACCCGCGCTGGCCAATCGTCTGCGGCCCGGTCTGCTCTGGACCCAACTCCATCGGCAGCCAGACACTTGTATCGGATTCCGGAATCGCGAATGCGCGAGGCATTACGCCGACGATCCGGGCCTTGCCGTCACGAAGGTCGAGATTCCGTCCGACCACGTCCGGATCCGCGCCGAACTCGCGCCGCCACAGGCGCTCGCTGATCAGCGCGACGGGCTCGGCGCCGGGAAGCACATCATCGGCACCGAACGCGCGGCCGGCCAACGGCGCCAGTCCGATCACTTCGGCCAGCCGGTGGTCGATGCGCACGGCGCGCAGGCTCCGGCCCTCTTCCAGCCGCAGATCGAAAGGCTGGTCGATGATTCCGAACCGGCCCAGTTCGCCGCCGCGATCCAGCTCTTCGACCAGCGCCGGCGACAGGCCCATATGCATGCCGACACGGCCGGAAAAAGCCGACAATTTGATCAGCTGCCCGGAATTGGGATACGGCAACGGCCGCGCAAACAGCGACCACCCGGCCGTCGTGACCGCGGCCATCCCGTCGATGCTGATCGCGATCAGCAGCACCACGCTGGCCGAAAACCCCGGGGCACGCAGCATTCGCCGCCAGGCGCGCCGAAATTCCATCGATAAACTCGGATTCACACGCTGAATTGCATTTTTGTCGTCATCAGTCGAGTCATTTCTCCAGCGCGTCGATGCTCTGCAACACCTTGCGCGCAATCTGCGTTCGCTTGGGCACGTCCTTGCTGCCGTACGGCATGCCGATATTGAGCGCGAAGAACACCGGCCCGTCCGGCCATTCCACCCAGCCGACCCACCAGCCGACGTTCGGTTCGATTCTGGCCTGGCAGCCGGTCTTGGCTCTCAGGATCCATTCGCGGGTCCACTCGTGGCCCGCCTCGTTGATCATGAGGTCCTTGACCAGGCGCTGGTGCTCGACCTTGAACGGCAGTTCGTTGAAGTAGAGCTTGCGCAGGAACTCGATCTGCTCGATCGCCGAGATCTTCAGATCACCGTCGAGCCAGAATCGGTCCACGCCGCCGGACGGATCGGCGTTTCCGTAGTCGATGCGTTCGAGGTATTCGCGCTCGCGGGCCTCGCCGATCTCGCGCGCGAATTGCTGATAAACCCAGACGACCGAGTTGCGCATCGACGAGCGCAAATCCTGATCCCGGTTCCAGGCCTCCAGCCAGCGCTTCTCGCCGTCCCACTCAAAGACCTCGAACTCGTCGCGCACCACGCCGGCATCCAGCGCGAACAGCGCATGCGACACCTTGAACGTCGACGCCGGCCTGTAGCACCGCCCGGCACGCTCGAGGTTGTGCGCCATTCGCTTTTCACCGGCGCGCAGATCGTGCACTGCGATGGTGCCCCGCACCCCGCCCTGCTCAAAGTATCCGGCCCAATCGAGTTGCTCCTGCCATTGCGCGCTCAAATCCAATGGCGTCAGCATCAACAACTGCACAATGGCCACCAGCCTGCATGTCCTTGCTTTTTTCATGAGTCTTCGCTCCATGTTGTCGTCATTCATAACGAAGCGCCTGCACCGGCTGCACCCGGGCCGCGCGGCGCGCCGGCAGCCAGCCCGACACGACGATGACGACCAGCAGGAAGGCGGCCGCCGACAGCATGGCCTCGACGTTCCACGGCGAGATGCCATACAGCAGACCGGCGGCGGCGCGGCCGATCAGCAGTGCCAGCACCAGTCCAGCAACACCACCGATGGCGCCGAGACGAAACGCGTGAATCAGCACCATCCTCTTCAGTCCGTCCGGGCTTGCGCCCAGGGCGCCGCGCAGGCCGAGTTCGGTGGAACGTTGGGCGGTCGTGAAGCTCAGTACGCCGAACAGTCCGACCGCGGCCAGCACCGTGGCCAGACCGGCGAACAGGGCGGCCAGCGTGCCCATCACCCGGTCCAGTACGATGGTCTGCTGCGAAAAGTGCTTCAGCGTTTCCAGCCACTCAAGCGGGAGATTCGGATCGAACTCCGCAACGACACCGCGCAGTCGCGGCATCAGCACTACCGGTCCAAGACACTTCGTACATAGAACATTGCAGCGCTAAAGTTCGGGAACTGACGCATCGGCAGATAGAACTGCGGCGGCGGTTCGTCCTTGATCGTGGAGTAATGCGCATCGGCAATCAGGCCGACGATCTCGATGTCGAGTTCGACGCCGCTGCCGGTGCTTCGCGCCATGCGCTTGCCGATCACGTCATCCCCCATTTCGAACTTGTCGGCAAACGCCTGATTGACGATTGCGATTTTCGGCCCGCCATTGCTGTCCGATGCAGTAAAGCGGCGCCCGGCCAGCAACGGAATCTCCAGCGTGTCGAAATAATCCTCGCCCACGGTGTTGAAACTCGCACTGGTGTCGGTATCCGGCGAGGCGTCGAAACCTTCAACGGTGACGCCGTTGTCCCAGTTGCTGTCGCTGAGCAGCGGCATCATCGAGATGGTAGCCGATTCGACTCCGGGCATCTCCGCCAGTCGTGCCCGCAGATCCCTGAACAGTTGCTGGGACCGCTCTACGCTATAACCGTTCTGAGCTGGTGAAATTGCAAACTGAACGACCTGCTCGACATTCATGCCCAGGTCGACGCGTGCAATGTTGACCATGCTTTGAATGAACAGTCCCGAGATCGTAAGCAGTGCCAGAGCAAGCGCGATCTGCCCCGTTACCAGCGCCGAACGTATGCGGCTGGAGAAGCGGCTGGCGCCGGACCGTCCGGCCTGCTCCCGGATCGCCGTAATCGGCCGACTGCCTAATGCCTGGATCATCGGCACGAGACCGGCAAGCAACACGGCCAGCGAAGCGACTCCGAACGCACTGATTAGAATGCGCCAGTCCATGCTCGCGCTCATCGGCGAGGGAACGTTGTCGGGCAACATACCAAGAACGATGCGCAACGTCGCCAGACCCACCGGAACGCTGGCCACTGCACCGACAGCCCCCAAGGTGCCGAGTTGTATGGCCTGCCGCGCCATGACCTGACTGCGTCCTGCGCCGAGCGCCATGCGCACCGCGGTCTCGCCGCGATCCGACAACGCCAATGCCAGCAGCAGATTGGCGATATTGACGCAGGCGACCAGCAGCACCACGCCGGTGACCGCAAGCATCAGGGTCAACGGTGCGCGAGCCGCTTCGAGTGTTCGCGCCTGACCGCGTGCAATCGGAACGAACTCGAGCGGCTTGGTCAGAAAGCGCTGGCGGTATTCGTCGCTGACTTCGTCGAGCAGAGGGGCATCGAGCTCACGCAGGAATTGCCGGTAGCCGAGTTCGAGGATCGACCGCACCCGGTCCGCACCGTCCGGCGCCGAAATGCGTGTGAACAAGTACATCCAATAGTTGTTTCTAGGCTCCAGTTCCCATCCGATTTCGGCCATGTCGAGCACGCGCGGCAGCGGCACGAAGACGTCGACCGGATTGAACCGGTTCACGCCGACAAAGCCGCGCGGCGCGGCGCCGACGATGCGAAAAGTCTTGCCGTTGACGATCATCGACCGGCCGACCGCATCGGGATCGGCACCGAAATCGCGCTGCCAGTACACGTGGCTCAGGACCACGCCATCGCCCTCGCCCGGATTGACGAACTCACCGGAGCGGAACAGCCGGCCGGCCGCCGGCGCCAGCCCCAGCACTTCGAAATAGTTGGCGGTCACGAACACGCCGGAGCCGTTGACCGTCGCGCCGTCGAACGCCAGGTTGGCCCCGAAGTTCCTGAACCCGGCAAGTCCGTCGTGCGGTGCGTCAACCGCGCTCAGGTCCCGCCACATCGAATAGCTGAAGGTCATTTCCTCCCCACCCGTCCCACTATTGCTCTGCATGCCCTGCTTCGGACCGGGGGACGACAGCGCGTACAACTCGTCGGGATTCGGGACGGGCAGCTTCTGCAGCAGAACCTGCTGGAAGACGGTAGGTCAGCGGCAGTTCGACGTTTTCGAGCACGCTGAGATCCCCGATCAGGTTGAATGCCTGGAAGATGAAGCCGATCTCCCTGTTGCGTATCTTTGCGCGCTTGCCGGCGTTGATATCGTCGACCGAAACGCCGTTGAGACGGTATCCGCCATCGGTCGGCGTGTCGAGCAGCCCGAGCAGGGACAGCAACGTCGACTTGCCGCAACCCGACGGACCGGAAATCGATACGTATTCGCCCTTGTCGATGGTCAGGTGGATGCCGGCCAGTGCATGGGTCTCGACCTCGTCGGCGTAGAACACCTTGCGGATATCGTTCATTGCAATCAGTTGAGTCATGGGATAGCTCTCAGGATTCAGATAAGGATTTATCAGTGTTCATCTGTGTTTATCTGTGGACTGCTTTCATTCCAGCGCCACGCGCTCGTGTTCGGACCACCGCGACATGTCGGACAGGATCACGCGGTCGCCTTCGGCGAGACCGGAGCGGATCTCGATGCGACCGACCGACGCGCGGCCGAGTTCGACGATGACGCGTTCGGCCACGCGCTCGTCGATCAGCCGGTACAGAGAAACCCGGCCGTCGGGCTGGCCGGAAGCCGGACGACCGACGTGGAGCACGTCGGCCAGCCGTTCGAGTTCTATGGTGCCGTCGACCGACAGGTCGGGCCGGGCGCCGGCCGGCAGCTCGCCGGTCAACTCCACGTCCACCTGCACCGTTCCGTTCTGCACAGCCGGGTCGATGCGCATGACATGCCCGGGCACGATGCCGTTGCGTGTATCGACTCTGACGGCCTGGTCGAGCCGGATTTCGCGCGCCTGGGTCTCGGCGATGCGAAGCTCGGCAATAAGTGCATCGGGCTGCGCAACGCGCGCGACGTTGGCCCCGACCTGCACCTGCTGGCCAGGCTCGACGGCGATTTCCTGGAGTACGCCGGACATTCCGGCGCGAATGGCCAGGCCGTCAACCTGCTGCTGCCGCCGGCTCACGAGTCGTCAGATCTGCCCGATGCGCGCGTCCTCGGCGGCGACCCGAGCCTCGTGCGATGCCCGGAGGCGCTCGAACCGTTGCTCCTCGAACCGGACCCGGGCTTCGAGCTGGCCCGCACGCAGCTCGGACCGGCGGTACTGGATGACCGAGACAATGCCCCGTTCCGACGGGGTTTTTTCGGCGTCGGCCTGCAGGCGTTCGGATTTGGCGTCGGCGCGCAACGCGGCCAGTCCGGCCTGCGCCTCGAGCACCTCGCGGTCGAGTTCCGCCACAAGTGATGCCCGGTCGGCCACCGCCGCTTCCGCGTCCCAGCGCGCTTCCTCGAGCTGCTGGACGAGGTCCGCGTTCGACATCTCCACCAGCACCGTTTCCGGCTCGACCCTAACCCCCGGCTTCGAGACAATGCGCTCCACGCGACCGCCGCTGGCAGCCGGAATCCAGCGAATCACCTTCGGCACAAGCGTTCCGGGACCGCGAACCTCGCGCTTGAACGAACCCCGCTCGACGGTGCCGACCCAGGTCGACGCACGCGCCACCTCCGGCAGCACCGGATCCAGCGTCACGGCGAAAACGGTGAGACGGGCAACCGCGACGACGATCCGGCGTTTGCGTCGGCGGGTTCTCAGTTCCGGACAAATGATATCCACGACGACTATAAAGCAATCGCCGTGCCAATCTCACAGGATACTGTTTTTTATGTGCTTTTATTCAAATATGGGATTGTTTCGATGCCATTTCCGGGCAATTTCGAAACTGCCGGTCCCGCAACCGGGACGGTAGCCGTCTCTATGAATTGTTGCGCCGGAAATGTTCAGGCGATTCTCGACTACTGCGGATACCCGAGCGTGTGCAGCCGATCGGAAATCTCGTCCAGGATCGCAGGGTCGTCGATCGTCGCCGGCGGCGCGTATTCCTCCCCGTCGGCCATCTTTCGCATCGTCGCGCGCAGCACCTTGCCCGAGCGCGTCTTGGGCAGCCGTTCGACGACCGTCACGCGCTTGAACGCCGCGACCGGCCCGAGTTCGTCGCGCACCAGCGCGACCAGCTCCTGGCAGACCTGCTCGGGAGGCGCGTCGACGCCGTCGGACAACACCACCAGGCCGATCGGGAGCTGCCCCTTGAGCGGGTCGGCGACGCCGATGACGGCGCATTCGGCCACCGCCCGGTGAGAGGCCAGGATTTCCTCCATCGCGCCGGTCGAAAGCCGGTGCCCGGCAACGTTGATGACGTCGTCGATTCGACTCATGATGAAGATGTAGCCGTCCTCGTCGATGTAGCCGGCATCGCCGGTCAGGTAGTAGCCCGGATACGTATCCAGGTAGGATTCGCGAAACCGGTCGTCGTTGCGCCACAACGTCAGCATGCATCCGGGCGGCAGCGGCAGCTTGATGACGATGTTGCCCATGCTGCCCGGCGCGACGGGCCGGCCGTCGTCGTCGAGAACCCGCACGTCGTAGCCGGGCACCGGCACCGAGGGCGAGCCGGGCCTGACCGGCAACTGCTCGATGCCGACGCAGTTGGCCGCGACCGGCCAGCCGGTTTCGGTCTGCCACCAGTGGTCGATCACCGGCACGCCCAGCTTCTGCTCGGCCCAGGCCAGCGTGGCCGGGTCGCAGCGTTCGCCGGCCAGGAACAGCGTGCGGAACTTCGACAGGTCGTAACGACCGATATGCTCGCCTTCCGGGTCTTCCTTGCGGATGGCCCGGAACGCCGTCGGCGCCGTGAACAGCACCGAGACCCCGTGTTCGGCGATGACCCGCCAGAACGCGCCGGCATCGGGAGTCCCGACCGGCTTGCCTTCGTACATCACGCTCGTGCAACCGGCGAGCAGCGGTGCGTAGGCGATATACGAATGGCCGACGACCCAGCCGACGTCCGATGCAGCCCAGAACACCTCGCCCGGCTCGACGCCGTAGATGTTCTTCATCGACCAGTTCAGCGCGACGGCGTGACCGCCGTGATCGCGCACGACGCCCTTGGGCTTGCCGGTCGTGCCCGAGGTATAGAGGATGTAGAGCGGATGCGTGGCTTCGACGTCGACGCACTCGGCCGGTTCGGCTCGCTCGACGAGCGCCTGCCAGTCCTCGTCGCGACCGTCGACCAGTTGCGCCGGGGCCTGCGCGCGCTGCAGGATGACGCAGCGCTCCGGCTTGCTGCGCGCCAGTTCCAGCGCCCGGTCCAGCAGCGGCTTGTATTCGATGACGCGCTTGCCCTCGATTCCGCACGAAGCCGACAGCACCAGTTTCGGCTGCGCGTCGTCGATGCGCGCCGAAAGCTCGTTGGACGCGAAACCGCCGAACACCACCGAGTGGATCGCACCGATGCGGGCGCAGGCCAGCATCGCAATCACGGCCTCCGGCACCATCGGCATGTAGATCACGACCCGATCGCCGGTCTCGACGCCGAGGGCGCGCATGCCGCCAGCCAGCCGGGCCACTTCATCGCGCAATTCGCGGTACGTGATCACGTGCTTCGACGAAGTGACCGGGCTGTCGTGAATCAGCGCCGGCTGATCGCCCCGCCCGGCCTCGACGTG
This sequence comes from Wenzhouxiangellaceae bacterium, assembly GCA_032251475.1. Taxonomy (GTDB): domain Bacteria; phylum Pseudomonadota; class Gammaproteobacteria; order Xanthomonadales; family Wenzhouxiangellaceae. The sequence goes on from JAVVDX010000001.1 coordinate 13,749, forward strand.
CCGATCCAGCGCGTTATAGCAGGTGTTGAACTGCCCGCCGGAGAACCAGCGGTAGAACGGTGCACGCGAATCATCGAGTACGCGATCCCACTGGCGCGACCACGCCAGCGATCGTGCCTGTTCGCCCCAAAATCCTTCCGGATCGTTCAGCGATCGTTGATAAACATCAGCGTAGCGTCCCATCCCGGTCTCCGGTCGCGTGTCAATCACCGGGAGTGTGCCTGCCCCGGGTTTTGCCGACCACCCGACATTGGTCGTAACCGGCAATGCCCGGGCCGGTTTGCCATTGCCTCAACCCGACGGTTACATCCGGGAATTCATGCAACGGTCCGGTCAGGCCCCGGGGCTGCGTCCGCCGATCCGTTCGAGCTCGGCCACGCTGCGCAACCGTGCGCAGGCGGATTCGCGCGTCTCGTCCAGCGACTCCCCGGCGCCGCGGAGCGCGGTCGCCACCCGAGCGCGGATTCCCGACCGCGCCAGTACCGAGCGAACGCGCTCGGAAACGTCGTGCTCCTCGACCGGGCCGCAGTCGATTCCGAGCACGGCGAATGTACTGCCCTCCAGCCGTGCGACGAAATCGCCGTCCCGCACCGCGTAGCGAATCGCCAGCGCGGCCCGGCGCAGCAGCTCGTCGCCGGCCGCGCGGCCGCAGGTCTTGTTGATCCGGTGCAGTTCGCGGATGTCGACGATGCTGACGAACGCGTGCTCGCCGAAACGGCGGCAGCGCAGGTTTTCGCGCTCGAGCTTTTCGAAAAACGCAATCCGGCCGGGCAGATGCGTCAGCGCGTCGGTCATCGTTTCGAACCGGAAGCGCTCGGAAGCCCGTTCGGTATCCAGCACCTGGCAGGCGCGCTCGGTCATGCCGGACAGCAGCGTGCCGAGCAGCGCCAGCAGCGAACGCACACGTTCGACGTCCCCTTCGAACGGCTCGGAGCCGAACCCTGAAAGCGTGCCGAACAATCGCCCGTTGTGTTGCCGGAGCGGAACGCAGGCGTATGAGGCGACCGGCATCACCGGCGCGAACACCTCGTCCACGTAATTCGGGATCTCGCCAGGGCCGCGCGCGACGATCACGCCGTCGTGCTCGATGCTCACCGCCAGCGCGCCGCGGCTCCATCGACAGACCGTGCCGGGATCGATCTGGAGACCGTCCCCACGGACCTGCAGCGCGACCCAGCAGCCGTCGACGACCCGGCCGGCCGTCCAGACCGGAAAGTCCCCGTGCCGGTGGAGGCAATCGAGCGTCGCGCCGACTGCGGATTCGAATCGCTCGAAATGTCGTGACTCGGTCATTGCCCCGTGTTCCTGTTCATTTCCCTGCCCACCTCTGCCCGGATCGCGGTGGACGCGCCGGCGGACTCGGCACGGTCGCGTCCTGAAGGAATTCATGCAAATTACGTGCCGGATGAGGAAAAGCAGCCAGGTTGTTGATATTCCGCGGTCATCTTGATTCGCGACTTGCGACGCGGTTTACCGGCATTCGTCCGATTGGCTATCATCGGGCCGGGCTTTCTTTGCTGGAGTACGCCATGCAGACTCGCGCCGCCGTCGCCTTCGAGGCCGGCAAGCCGCTTTCGATCGAGAACGTGGACCTGGCCGGACCGGGACCCGGGGAAGTGCTGGTCGAAATCAAGGCGACCGGACTCTGTCACACCGACGCGTTCACGCTGTCGGGCAGCGACCCGGAAGGGCTGTTTCCGGCAATCCTCGGCCACGAGGGCGCGGGCGTCGTCGTCGAGGTCGGCCGCGACGTGCGCTCGGTCCGGCCCGGCGACCACGTGATTCCGCTCTACACACCGGAGTGCCGGGAATGCGAATACTGTCTCAATCCGAAGACAAATCTGTGCCAGGCAATCCGTGAAACCCAGGGCAAGGGCGTGATGCCGGACGGCACCAGCCGGTTTTCATTGAACGGCGAACCGCTGCATCACTACATGGGCACGTCGACGTTCGCAAATTACACGGTCCTGCCGGAAATCGCCGTCGCGAAGATCCATCCCGAAGCGCCGTTCGACAAGGTCTGCTACATCGGCTGCGGCGTGACGACCGGCATCGGCGCGGTGATCTGGACGGCGAAGGTTGAACCTGGCGCGCACGTGGTCGTGTTCGGGCTCGGCGGCATCGGCCTTAACGTTATCCAGGGGGCACGCCTGGCCGGCGCCGAACAGATCGTCGGCGTCGATATCAACGACGCCAGGCGCCCGCTGGCCGAAAAGTTCGGCATGACCGACTTCGTCAATCCGAATGACGTGGACGGGGAACTGGTGCCGTATCTCGTCAGCCTGACCCGCGGCGGCGCCGACTACAGCTTCGAATGCATCGGCAACGTCGAGGTCATGCGCCAGGCGCTGGAATGCTGTCACAAGGGCTGGGGCACCTCGGTCATCATCGGCGTGGCCGGCGCCGGCGAGGAAATCTCGACCCGGCCGTTCCAGCTCGTCACCGGCCGAAACTGGCGCGGCAGCGCGTTCGGCGGTGCCCGCGGCCGCACCGACGTACCCAGGATCGTCGACTGGTACATGGACGGCCGGATCAACATCGACGATCTGATCACGCACACGCTGACGCTGGACCGGATCAACGAAGGCTTCGACCTGATGCACCGGGGCGAGTCGATCCGGTCGGTGGTGGTTTATTGAAAGGCAGTAAATTGTGAATGGTAAATGGAAAAACCCCGTGGCTAACCTGCTATCTGTTCCTTCCCCCGCTTGCGGGGGAAGGTCAGGATGGGGCTCGCGGGGAAGTGAGACAATTCAGTAGACACCCCATGACCATGTACGACATCCAAATCCGCTCCATCCATCACTGCTACAACGGCCTCCAGGGCTTCTACTCGCATCATTCCGAATCCTGCAACGGGCCGATGGCGTTTTCCGTATACGTGCCGCCGCACCAGGCGGGATCGCGAATACCGGTGCTGTACTACCTTTCGGGGTTGACCTGCAACGACGAGGTGTTTCCGGTCAAGGCCGGCGCACAGCGCGTCGCGGCCGAACTCGGGCTGGTGCTGGTCGTGCCCGACACCAGTCCGCGCGACACCGGCATCGAAGGGGCTTGCGAGGACTGGGATTTCGGCGAGGGCGCCGGCTTCTGGCTGGATGCGACCGAGGCGCCGTGGTCTAGCCGGTTCCGGATGGCCAGTTACGTCACCGATGAGCTACCCGGAATCGTCGCCGAGCATTTCCCGGTCGACCCGGACCGGGCCGGCATCTTCGGACACTCGATGGGCGGCCACGGCGCGCTGACGATGGGCTTGAAAAACCCCGACCGCTACCGCTCGATCTCGGCGTTCGCGCCGATCGTCGCACCGACGCAGGTGCCGTGGGGACAGAAAGCATTCCCGCGCTACCTCGGCGAAGACCAGGGAGCCTGGAGGCGGCACGACGCCTGTGAACTCGTGATGGAGCGCACCCACCCGGAAATGATTCTCGTCGACCAGGGCCTGGACGACGGCTTCCTAGACGAGCAACTGCAGCCCGAGCGTTTCGAGCGGGCCTGTGAACGGTCGGGACAGCCGCTGGAACTGCGCCGGCACGCCGGCTACGACCACGGCTATTACTTCATCCAGACCTTCGTCGAGGACCACCTCCGGCACCATGCCGAAGTGCTCGGCAGCATTTTGCCGAAATCCTGACGGTCCGTCGGCCGCGCCGGGCCGACCTACGGTAAATCAATACCATGCGTAGGTCGGCCCAGCGTGGCCGACGATTCACACCCGCTTGCGGGCGATCGTCAGCCCGTCGCCGATCGGGACCAGCGACACGTCCACCCGTTCATCGGCGTGGACGCGCCGATTGAATTGGCGTATGGCCACGGTGTCCTCATCATCGGCCGCCGGATCGGCGACGCTGCCGCCCCACAGCGTGTTGTCGATCAGGATCAGTCCTCCCGGCCGTACCAGTTGCAGGCAGGCCTCGTAGTAATCGCCGTAGCCGGTCTTGTCGGCGTCGACGAACGCCATATCGTAGTCGCCCGACCAGCCGCCGCGGATCAGTTCGTCGAGCGACTCGGCTGCCGGGCCCAGATACAGATCGATCCGGTCGTTGACGCCGGCGCGAATCCAGTACTTCCGCGCGATATCGGTCCATTCCCGGCTGATGTCCAGACAGGTCGCGCGGCCCTGCGCCGGCATCGCCATGATTACGGCCAGCGCGCTGTAGCCGGTAAACGTCCCGACTTCCAGGTAGCGCCGCGCGCCGATCGTGTGCGCCAGCAAGGCCATGAACTGGCCCTGCTCCGGCGCGATCTGCATGTTGGCCTGTTCCAGTTGCGCGGTTTCAGCGCGCAACTCGGCAAGCAATTCGTGCTCGCGCAGCGAGTGGTCCAGCAGGTAGCGCTGGATGTCTTCGCTCAAGCCGAGGCTCCGATTCGACATCGTTACGGATTCCCGTTGGCGAGCTGGTTCGCGAAAGGAAGGACGGCAATCATCGAAGTGGCGAACCCGGCCTTGTCAGTCTGCAGAATCAATGCTCACCTTAAATCGAAATCGGCCAGAACTCAGTATAGTTATGCCGGAATCAGCAGGCAAGCACCGACGCGATGCGGGCTTGCAACCGGGGAACGAGATCGCGTTCGAACCAGGGATTGCGCTTTAGCCAGCCATTATTGCGCGGGCTCGGGTGCGGCAACGGAACGACGTTGCCGCCCTCTTCCAGCCAGCGCGTGGCAGCGTGCACTACCCGGCCGGTGCCGCCGAGATGCCAGCGCTGGGCGTGGCTGCCTATCACCAGCGTCAGACGGACGCGGCCGAGTTGATCGAGAAAGCGATCTCGCCACAGCGGAGCGCACTCGGGCCGCGGCGGCAGGTCGCCACCGGGACCGCTGCCCGGAAAGCAGAAGCCCATCGGCACGATGGCGACTCTGCGCGGGTCGTAGAATGTGGCCCCGTCCAGGCCTGTCCACTCCCGGAGCCGCCGGCCGCTGCGATCGCTGAACGGCACGCCGCTTTCGTGCGCGACACGGCCCGGCGCCTGACTGGCAAGCAGGATGCGTGCATCTGCATGGACCTGGAAGACCGGATTCGCCCCCAGCGGCAGCGAGTCGATGCAGTGGGTGCACGCGCGAGCGCGCCGCGCCAAGGCTTCGAGACCTGCATTTCGGGAATCCTTTGCCCGGCCGCGCTTCATCATTCGAGACGCTTGTGCCTGGCGACAGTTTGACGTGGGCGACGCACCAGTATTATTAATCCGGCATCAAAATACCTATGGTATTTGATGCACGACATTTGCGGCGCATGTCCGCAAATGCCTTCGCTTCGCGGTCCCGGCCGTTCCGGCCGGGTATTAACCCGGCACGCCTACTTGCATGCCGGGTTAATAGCATCCGTACATGAACAAGCAAAACGCGGTCGTTGAATTCAGCATCACACCAGTTGGCGCCGGAGGCCATATCAGCCAGGCCGTTGCCCGCTGCACGCAGATCGTGCGCGAATCCGGTTTGGAAAACGAACTGCATGCGATGGGCACCATCCTCGAAGGCGACCTCGACGACTGCCTGTGCGTGATTCACGAGTGCATCGGCGCCGTCCTCGAACAGGCGCCCCGGGCGAGCACTTCGGTCCGGATCGATTGCGGGGAGGGCCGCTCCGGCATTGCGGGCCGGGTCCGGTCGGTGGAGGAAAAGCTCCCCTGAGCCCACCTAATTCATCGCCGTGCCGTAGCGAGGGGCCGACAGGTCCCGTGGCCAAGGCGTTTCGTGACCAAGCGCACCGGAAGCGTACTCCCCGGTACGGTGAGGACGCGCGACCGAGCGAAACGCCCTGGACGCGGGGCCTGGTGGCTCCGCAGTAGACAGGGTGGTGAATGAGATGGGCTGAGCCGAACCCGGCACGCCACGCATCCCTGACTCGGATCAGGAAAACACCAGGGCTCCTTCCTTCGCGTCGATCGTGACCGTGTCGCCGGGCCGGTAGTCGCCGGCGAGGATCTTGTGCGCCAGCGGGTTCTCCAACCGGTGCTGGATCGCGCGCTTCAGGGGCCGCGCGCCGTAGACCGGGTCGAAGCCGGCCTCGCCCAGCAGGTCCAGCGCCGCGTCGGTAATCGCAAAGCCGATGTCGCGCTCGGCCAGGCGGTCCTCCAGATAACGGATCTGGATGCCGGCGATGGCGCGAATCTGCGCCTGATCCAGCGGATGGAAGACGACGATTTCGTCGACCCGGTTGACGAACTCGGGACGGAAGTGCTGGCCGACGATCTCCATGACCGCCGACTTCATCGCCTCGTATTCCTCGCCGGCCATGCGCTGGATCCGGTCGGAGCCGAGATTCGACGTCATCACGACCACGGTATTGCGGAAGTCGACGGTCCGGCCGTGGCCGTCGGTCAGGCGGCCGTCGTCGAGCACCTGCAGCAGGATGTTGAACACGTCGGGGTGCGCCTTCTCGACCTCGTCGAGCAGGATCACGGAGTACGGACGGCGGCGCACGGTCTCGGTCAGATAGCCGCCCTCCTCGTAGCCGACATAGCCCGGCGGCGCCCCGATCAGGCGCGCCACGGCGTGCTTTTCCATGAACTCGGACATGTCGATCCGGACCATGGCGTCGTCGGTGTCGAACAGGAAGGCGGCCAGCGCCTTGCACAGCTCGGTCTTGCCGACGCCGGTGGGCCCAAGGAACAAAAACGAGCCGTTGGGCCGGTTCGGGTCGGCGAGCCCGGCGCGCGAGCGCCGGATCGCGTCGGCGACGGCGCTGACCGCCTCGTCCTGGCCGACGACGCGTTCGTGCAGCGCCGATTCCATCCGCAGCAGCTTGTCCTTCTCGCCCTCGAGCATCTTGCTGACCGGGATTCCGGTCCAGCGGCTGACGACCTCGGCGATCTCTTCCTCGGTGACCTTGTTGCGCAGCAGCCGGAAGTGCTTCGTCGTGTCGTCCGACTCGACCTGTTCGAGCTGCTGCTCGAGTTCCGGGATCCGGCCGTGCTGCAGCTCGGCCATGCGCGACCAGTCCTGCGCGCGGCGGGCGTTGTCGAGTTCGGCGCGCGCGCGTTCGAGCTCTTCCTTGATGTGCATGGCACCCTGCACCGACGATTTCTCGGCCTTCCAGATCTCTTCCATGTCCGAGTACTCGCGCTCGGCCTCGGCGATCTGTTCCTCGAGGTCGGCCAGGCGCTTCTTCGATGCCTCGTCGGTTTCGGACTTCAGCGCCTCGCGCTCGATCCGGAGCTGGATCAGCCGCCGCTCGATACGGTCCATGGCCTCGGGCTTGGAGTCGATCTCCATGCGAATGCGGCTGGCGGCCTCGTCCATCAGGTCGATGGCCTTGTCGGGAAGCTGGCGGTCGGTGATGTAGCGGTGCGACAGCGTCGCCGCGGCGACCAGCGCCGGGTCGGTGATGTCGACGCCGTGGTGCACTTCGTAGCGCTCCTGAAGGCCTCTGAGTATGGCGATCGTGTCCTCCACCGACGGTTCGTCGATCAGCACCTTCTGGAAACGGCGCTCGAGCGCGGCGTCCTTTTCGATGTGCTCGCGATATTCGTCCAGCGTCGTCGCGCCGATGCAGTGCAGTTCGCCGCGGGCCAGCGCCGGCTTGAGCATGTTACCGGCGTCCATCGCGCCCTCGGCCTTGCCGGCGCCGGCCATGGTGTGGATCTCGTCGATGAACAGGATGACCCGGCCTTCCTGCTTCTTCAGATCGTTGAGCACGGCCTTGAGCCGCTCCTCGAACTCGCCGCGGAACTTCGCACCGGCGATCAGCGCACCCAGATCCAGCATCAGCACGCGCCTGTCGCGCAGTCCATCGGGCACCTCGCCGTTGACGATCCGCTGCGCCAGGCCTTCGACGATCGCGGTCTTGCCCACGCCCGGCTCGCCGATCAGCACCGGATTGTTCTTGGTCCGGCGCTGAAGCACCTGGATCGCTCGGCGGATTTCCTCGTCGCGGCCGATCACCGGATCCAGCCGCGACTGCTCGGCCTTCTCGGTCAGGTCGATGGTGTACTTGTCGAGCGCCTCGCGGGTGTCCTCGGCGTTCGGATCCTGGACCTTCTCGCCGCCGCGGATGTTCTCGATGGCCTGTTCCAGGCCGTCCCGGGTCACGCCAGCCCGGTGCAGGATTTCGGCGAGCGCGACCTTCGCCTCGAGCGCGGCCAGTACAAACAGTTCGGAGGCGACGTAGGCGTCGCCGCGCTTCTGCGCAATCTTGTCGGTGACGTTCAGCACCCGGCCGAGATCGTTGGACAGGTTGATCTGGCCGGCCTCGCCGCCCGAGACCCGGGGCATGCCGTCAAGCTTTTCACCGAGCTGCGAGCGCAGCGCGGCGACCTGCGCGCCGGCCTTGGTCAGCAGCCCGCGCATGCCCCCGCCTTCCTGGTCCAGCAGCGCAACCATCACGTGCTCGGGCTCGAGCATCGCATGGTCCATGCCCAGCGCAAGGCTCTGAGCCTCGTTCAGCGCCTGCTGGAAACGCGCGGTGAGTTTGTCCATTCGCATCGCCGGCTCCCGAGTACCCGAAGATTGAAGTTATCCACAGGGTGGGGCCGTATCTCAATGGAATCAACCGGCCGCGGGTCAGTCCCCGTTTTCGGACTCGTGCAGGATGCGCCGATCCTCCTCGAACAGTTCAGCGAGTTCCTCGCGGCTGCGGCGGTCGATCTTGAGCAGTTCGGCTTCGTCGTCCTTGTGGCCGATCTGGGCTTCCAGCGCGTCTTCGTCGTGCTGGCGGAACATTTCGACGTAGCGCTCGGCATGGCGCACGCCCAGGGCGGCCAACGACGCGCGCGCCAGGTCCAGGCTCGACAGCCAGGCCTCGCGGATCACGTACTCCACGCCCAGCGCCCTGAGCTCCAGCGCGTGCTGGCGGTTGCGCGCCCGGGCATGGATGCGCAGATCGGGAAAATGACGGCGAATCAGCGCCGCGGTGGCCACCGACAGCTCGATATCGGAAATGGTCAGCACGAACAGGCGCGCATGTTCGGCCCCGGCCGCGCGCAGCACATCGAGGTTGCTGGCATTGCCGAAGTAGACCCGATGGCCGAAGCGGCGCACGAACTCGACCTGCTCCTGGTCGAAATCCAGCGCCGTGAAGTGGATGTCGAGCATCGACAGGTTGCGCGCGACGATCTGTCCGACGCGGCCCAGCCCGGCGATGATGACGCGCGGCTCGCCGTGGTCTTCCGGCAGCGCTTCGAGTTGCCGGGCCTCCGGCTCGGAGTCGGCCAGGCGCGGCGCCACCCAGCGCTCGCCGACGAAATAAAGCAGCGGCGTCAGCGCCATCGAGATCGAGATCGCCGCGATCAGCGGGCCGACCACATCGGCGCCGAGCAGACCCAGGCCCAGCGCCAGCGTAAACAGCACGAACCCGAACTCACCGGCCTGCGGCAGCGCGAACGCCAGCGATGCGGCCGCGCGCCGGTCCAGCCCCGACCACCGTCCCAACGGGTAGAGCACGGCGGCCTTGAGTACCACCAGAACCGCCACAAGGCCGAACACCAGCCCGGGCTGCACGAGCATCTGGCCGAAATCGATGTTCATGCCCACGGCAATGAAGAACAGGCCGAGCAACAGCCCCTTGAACGGATCGATGCCGGCTTCGATCTCGTGCCGGAACTCGGAATCCGACAACAGCATCCCGGCCAGGAACGCACCCAGCGCCATGCTCAGTCCGGCCCATTCGGCCAGCAGCGCCGTGCCCAGCGCGACCAGCAGCGTGGCGGCCAGGAATACCTCGCGCACCCGGGTGCGTACAAGCAGCCGAAACAACTGGGGCAGCAGCATCCGTCCCGCGGCGACGATCAGCCCAATGACCACCAGCGTGCGCACGGCCTGGATCGGCAGCGACGTTTCGGTCCCGGCCTCGGTGCCGCCCTGGCCGGCGGCCAGCAGCGGCATCAGTGCCAGCAGCGGGATGACGGCCAGATCCTGGAACAGCAGCACGCCGAATGCGGCGCGACCGTGCGCGGCCTGGAGCTGGCGCTTCTCGGCCAGCATCTGCAAGCCGATGGCGGTCGACGACAGCGACAGCACGACAGCCACCAGCAGGCCATCGCCGGCATCACCCAGCCACATCCATGCCGGCGGCCACAGCACCAGCGTGGTCCCGGCCATCTGCAGCAGCCCGTTGCCGAAGATCAGTCTGCGAAGCACGTACAGGCGCGACGGGCGCAGCTCCAGGCCGATGACAAACAGCAGCAGCACGACCCCCAGCTCCGAGAAATGCAGGATGGCGTCGACATCGGTCACCAGGCCCAGCGCCCAGGGTCCGATCAGCACCCCGGCAATCAGATATCCCAGCACCGCGCCCAGCCCCAGTGCGCGCGCCAGCGGCACCAGCACCACGGCGCTGGCCAGGTAAATCAGAACCTCGGCCAGAAAACTCATTTCTGTATCTTCCGTGAACCGCAATGCCTGCAGAATGCCCGCGAATCAATCCGGGCACAACAGCCACGACCTGTCAGCTCATCGCGACAGCGCGTCGCGACCGGCGTAGCGTGCCCCGGAGCCAAGCCGTTCGGCAATGCGAAGCAGTTGGTTGTACTTGGCCACCCGGTCGGAACGGCAAAGCGAACCGGTCTTGATCTGTCCGGCGCCGGTCGCGACGGCCAGGTCGGAGATGGTCACGTCCTCGGTTTCGCCCGAGCGATGGGAAATGATCGTGCCGAAACCGGCCTCGCGCGCCATCGCGATTGCCTGCAGCGTCTCGGTCAGTGTACCGATCTGGTTGGGCTTGATCAGGATCGCGTTGCCGATGCCTTCGGCTATGCCGCGCCGGAGAATATTCGTGTTGGTCACGAACAGGTCATCGCCGACCAGTTGCACCGAATCCCCGAGCGCGTCGGTCAGCAGCTTCCAGCCCTCCCAGTCGTCCTCGCCCATGCCGTCCTCGATCGAGACGATGGGGAAGCGCTCGACCAGTCCCGCGAGATATTCGACGAACTCGGCACGGTCGAACGCGCGGCCTTCCGAGTCCAGCGTGTAGTGGCCCTCGGTGCAGAACTCGCTCGATGCGGCGTCCAGCGCCAGCGCGACCTGCTCTCCCGGCTCGTAGCCGGCTTCGACGATCGCGGTCATCAACAATTCCAGTGCGCCCTCGTTGGAACCCAGGTCCGGGGCGAACCCGCCCTCGTCGCCGACCGCGGTGTTCATTCCGCGCGCCTTCAGCGTCGCCTTGAGCGCATGGAAGATCTCGGCCCCGCATTGCAGTGCGGCAGGAAAATCAGACACACCGACCGGCATGATCATGAATTCCTGGATGTCGACCCGGTTGTCGGCATGCGCGCCGCCGTTGAGGATGTTCATCATCGGCACCGGCAGCGACGGCGTCGGGCCCGAGGTCTCGGCCAGCGATTCGTACAGCCATTGCCCGCGCCGATTCGCCACCGCGCGCGCCGCGGCCAGCGAGACGCCCAGCAGCGCGTTGGCGCCGAGCCGGGACTTGTTTTCGCTGCCGTCGAGCTCGATCAGCCGGCCATCGAGCCCCGACTGGTCGCCGGCATCGAAGCCGGCCAGCGCCCGGGCAATCTCGCCGTTGACGTGGCCGACCGCAGCGAGCACGCCCTTGCCGCCGTAGCGGGAAGCATCCCCGTCGCGCAGCTCGACCGCCTCGCGCACCCCGGTCGAGGCGCCCGACGGCACCGCCGCCCGGCCGAGCGTACCGTCTTCCAGCACCACCTCGGCCTCCAGCGTCGGATTGCCGCGCGAGTCGAGAATTTCACGGGCGTGGATGTTCTTGATCTTCATGGTGTGTCCTGTTGTAAATTTGAACCGCAGATGAACGCAGATAAACGCGGATAAATTCGACTACTGATAAAAGCTTTACACGAAGGACACTAAGAAAATGAAGGTTCTAAATGCTTTTTCTCCGTGCCCTTCGTGTCATGCTTTTGTATGTCTGCATTCGCCCGCCAGATCAGCTTTCACTTCGTATCCAGCTTTTTTATCTGTGTTTATCTGTGTTCATCTGCGGTTTCTATTGGTTTTTTCCGTTACCGTTTATCTGTGCTCCGATCAATCCAGCCCCTTCACGACCCGGTCGATCTGCACAAGCAATTGCAGCAACTCTTCCATCTCCGACAGGCGCATCGAGTTCGGGCCGTCGCACAGGGCCTTTTCGGGTTCCGGGTGGGTTTCGCAAAAGATGCCGGCGACGCCGACACCGACCGCGGCGCGCGCCAGCACCGGGATGAATTCGCGCGCGCCGCCGGAGCTTTCGCCCCGCCCGCCCGGCAGCTGCACCGAGTGGGTCGCGTCGAACACGACCGGGCAGCCGGTCTCGCGCATGATCGCCAGCGACCGCATGTCGACGACCAGATTGTTGTAGCCGAACATGTAGCCGCGCTCGCAGACCATGACCTGGTCGTTGCCGGCCGCCCGGGCCTTCTCGACCACGGTGCGCATCTCCCACGGCGACAGGAACTGGCCCTTCTTGATGTTCATCGGCTTGCCGGCGCGCGCAACGTTCTGGATGAAGTTGGTCTGGCGGCACAGGAAGGCCGGCGTCTGCAGCACGTCGGCGACCGCGGCGACCTCGTCGATCGGCGTGTCCTCGTGGACATCGGTGAGGACCGGAACCCCGACCTGCTCGCCTACCGCGGCCAGGATCTTCAGCCCCTCGTCCAGCCCGGGCCCGCGGTAGGACCTGACCGACGTCCGGTTGGCCTTGTCGAACGAGCCCTTGAACACGTAGGAAATGCCGAGCCGGCGGGTCACCTCGGCCAGGTGCCCGGCAACCTCCAGACACAACTCCACGGACTCCAGCGTGTCCGGACCGGCAATCAGGAACAATTGCCGATCCAGCCCGATCTCGAACTCGGATCCGCAGGCGGAGATCTTCACGATGCGACGACTTCGCCGTCGGCCACCGACGATTGCGAATACTCGAGCGCGGCGCGGACAAAGCCGGTGAAAAGCGGATGCCCGTCGCGCGGCGTCGACGTGAACTCGGGATGGAACTGACAGCCGATGAACCACGGATGCCCGGGCAGCTCGACGATTTCGACCAGCATTTCGTCGGTCGAGACGCCGGCGATCTTCAGGCCGTGCCGCTCGAGCCTCTCGCGGTAGGTATTGTTGAATTCATAGCGGTGCCGGTGACGCTCGAGAATTTCGTCCTTGCCGTACAGCTTGCGCACCTGCGTGCCCGGGATCAGCCTGCAGCGCTGGGCGCCCAGCCGCATCGTCCCGCCCAGATCGCAGCCTTCCTCGCGCAGTTGCCGTTGGCCCTTCTCGTCCAGCCACTCGGTGACCAGGCCGATGACCGGGTGCGGCGAATCAGGGTCGATCTCGGTCGAATTCGCCCCGGCCAGCCCGCAGACGTTGCGCGCGAACTCGACCACGGCCGCCTGCAGGCCCAGGCAGATTCCGAGGTACGGGATGCCGTTCTCGCGCGCGTGCCGGATTGCGGCGATCTTGCCCTCGAAACCGCGCTCGCCGAACCCGCCCGGCACAAGGACCGCATCGGCGCTGGCCAGCGCCTCCAGGCCCTGCTGCTCGATCTGCTCGGAGTCCACCGGCCGTATCTCGACGCTGATCCGATCGGCCAGTCCGCCAGACAGCAGCGCCTCGTTCAGCGACTTGTAGGCGTCGGCGTGGTCGACATACTTGCCGACCATCGCCACCGTGACCCGGTGCTGCGGATGGGCGCGCCGCTCGACCACGTCCTCCCAGTCCGACAGATCGGCCGGCCCGGACTTGAGGTCCAGCCGGTCCAGCACGATCCGGTCCAGCCCCTGGCGCTGGTAGAACAGCGGGATTTTGTAGATGTTGTCGACGTCGACAGCCGAAATGACCGCTTCCTGGACGACGTTCGTGAACAACGCGATCTTCTTGCGCTCGTTTTCCGAAAGCATGCGCTCGCAGCGGCACAGCAGCACGTCGGGCTGGATGCCGATCGAACGCAGTTCCTTGACCGAATGCTGGGTCGGCTTGGTCTTGATTTCCTCGGCCGCGCGCAGGTACGGCACCAAAGTCAGGTGCATGAACAGCGCCCGTCGGCCGTACTCGGTGCCGAGCTGGCGGATGGCCTCGAGAAACGGCAGCGATTCGATATCGCCGACCGTTCCGCCGATCTCGACCAGCGCGACATCGTAGCCCTCGGCGGCCTGCTCGATCGAGCGCTTGATCTCGTCGGTGATGTGCGGAATCACCTGCACCGTCGAGCCCAGGTAGTCGCCGCGCCGTTCCTTGGCGATCACCTCGGCGTAGATCTTGCCGGTGGTGAAATTGTTGTGCCGGGTCATCCGGGTCCGGACGAAGCGCTCGTAGTGTCCGAGATCGAGATCGGTTTCGGCCCCGTCCTCGGTCACGAACACCTCGCCGTGCTGGAAGGGGCTCATCGTGCCCGGATCCACGTTGATGTACGGATCGAGTTTCAGCAGCGTCACCCGGAGCCCCCTGGCCTCGAGAATCGAGGCCAGCGACGCCGACGCGATGCCCTTGCCCAGCGAAGAGACGACGCCGCCGGTGACGAAAATCAGTGAGGCCATTGAAGGATTTCTCGGATGTTTCATGTCCGGACCGACATTCTACCCCAGCCCGGATTATTCATGACCCGGGCGTAGCGAGACGGCGCCAGGTTCCGTAGATGCGGCGTTTCGCGACCAAGCGCACCGGAGGCGTACTCGCCGGTACGGTGAGGATGCGCGACCGAGCGAAACGTCGCAGATGCGGGGCCTGGCGTCGTCGTAGTAGACCGGGTCATGAATAATCCGGGCCCGGCCCGCCCGGAACTGCCGCGCCCGGACCGTCCCGGCGGCGCCGTCGGCGCCAGATGCACCGGGCCGGACGGCTTGCTATACTCGCTCGGAGCGCGTTTCCGGTGAGTGCCGTGACAATCAAGGGCGAACCCGCCAAATCCCGGGCGAATCAACAGCATGCAGGCCCCCAGGGCACGCAGGTCTTCTCGCGCGAGCAGATCGCCGAACTGCTGGAGAACGAAACCCGCGAGTTCGACGACGGCGAGCGGGCGAGCCTGACGCTTCTGAGCGGCACCGGGGACGACCCGGCCGCGGCGCAGACCTTTGCGCTGACCGCCGACCGCATCACCGTCGGACGCTCGGCGGTCTGCGATATCTGCGTCGAGGAACCCAGCATGTCGTCCGAGCACGCCCGCCTGGTGCGCTCCGAAGACGCCTGGCGCATCATCAATCTGCTTTCGACCAACGGCGTGTTCGTCAACGGCGACAAGGTCTTTTCGCACCGGCTCGCCGACGGCGACGAAATCCGCCTCGGGCGAACCCGCCTGCGCTTCAACGATCCGGTCCAGCGCCGCTCGCGGCGTTCTGCATCGGGCGGACGGGCGTCGCTCGTGCAATGGCTTCCGTGGCTGCTTGTGCCGGTGACGCTGGCCGCCCTGGCGTACTGGCTGATCGCATGACCGCGCCCCGACGGCACCCGGGCACCGGCTGATGGAACGGATCGGTCGCTACGAAATCGTTCGCGAGCTCGGTCGCGGTTCGATGTCCATCGTCTACGAGGGCTTCGACGGCCGCATCGACCGCCACTTGGCCATCAAGGTGCTGCGCAATCGCTACGCCCGCGACGTGAACGCACGCCAGCGCTTCCTGCGCGAAGCCCGCGCCGCCGGCGGGCTGGCGCATCCGAACATCGTCACGGTCTTCGATGTCGGCCAGGCCGAGTCGGCCCCGTACCTGGTCATGGAGCTGCTTGATGGCGGCACGCTGGACAAGTGGCTCGCCTCCGACCGGCTCGACTCGATGAGCATCGACCGTCTGCTCGACCTGGCCGGCCAGGTCGTGCGGGCGCTGGCCTACGCGCACAATCAAGGCGTGATTCACCGCGACATCAAGCCGGCCAACATCCACTACGATCCGGCGACCGGGCTGGCCAAGGTCATGGACTTCGGCATTGCCGCGATCGAACGCAACACGGCCCGCTCCGATGCCGGCGAAAACCTGGCCGGGACGCTGACCCACA
The DNA here is from genome assembly GCA_032251475.1 of Wenzhouxiangellaceae bacterium. Taxonomy (GTDB): domain Bacteria; phylum Pseudomonadota; class Gammaproteobacteria; order Xanthomonadales; family Wenzhouxiangellaceae. Next base: position 29,613 of record JAVVDX010000001.1, read on the forward strand.
TGGCACCGGAGCTGTTCCATGGCCAGGCTGCCGACGCCCGCTCGGACCTGTACTCACTGGGCGTCGTACTGTTTCAGCTGCTGACCGGCAAGCTGCCGTTCCCGGCGACCGACGCGGAGTCGCTGGTCCAGCAGATCGTCTCGCATTCGACGCTTCCGCTGGAGCCAATGCGGCAGGACACGCCCCGGGAGCTGGTCGACCTGACCTATCGCCTGATGGCGCTGGAGCCCGAGTCGCGGCCCGCAAGCGCCCGCCAGGTTGCCGAGGAGATCGACGAGATCCGCGACGGCATGCGCCGCGGGCTGGTGCAGTCGGTGCGGCGTTCGGCCGCGGCCTGGCGCTGGCCGCTGGCGACCGGCATCGCCGTGGCGCTGGTGCTGATGCTGGGGCTGAATCACGTCTACCGGACCCAGAATCGGGCGATGGCCGAAGCCACCTACGGCTTCGGCGATGCGCTGTCCAGCCTGATCGCGCAGGAAACCTCCGAAGCGCTGATCCTGGACGACACGACCGCGCTCGGGGTGCTGGTATCGGACTTCGCAGTCAATCCAGCCGTCGAATACCTGCATATCAGCGACGAGGCCGGCATCGTGCAGGCGAGCACGAATCCCTACCTGCGCGGCGAGCGGGCGCCGCCGCCAAAGGGCGAGCCGGTCGAGCGCGAATCGGAAAGCGGCGTGCTGTTGCACCGCAGCGACGGCGGTCTGCTCGAGTTCCGGGTTCCGGTCCGGTTCCAGGCGCGCCGCGTCGGCGAAGTCGGTCTCGGCCTCGATGGCAGCCAGCTGGACGACGCCGCCAACGCGACGCTATGGATGCTCGGCATCGTGTTCTGCGCCGCGCTGCTGGCGCTGGCCATCGGCATGATCTGGAACACGCGCCGGCAGCAGCTCGGACTGAAACGGCTGGCCTGGGGGCTGAAGCGACTGCATCGCGGCCAGTACGATTTCCGCATCGAAAGCGACCGGCGCGACGAATTCGCGCCTGCCTACCGCGAGTTCAATCGTCTCGCGGTCCGGCTGGACGAGCAGCGGCGCAAGCCTAAGCGCCAGGGCGCGCCGGCCGGCGCCAGCGATTCGGCCGCGCCCCGCCCCGTCGTGCGGATTCCCGACAACGCGACGCTCGACGAAACGCTGGACCTGAGCAATTCGGAGGAGCCGGTCGATTCCCCGAACCTGACCCGCCTGCCGACGCGGAAGTAGTTTTCCGGGCCGGCCCGCCGCCCGTTCGAACGCGACGAGCGGGCCGTGAACAATCCCGGTTACGGCTCGCCGAGGCGCGCGCGCAGTTCGCGGGCCCGCTCGAGATAGACCTGTGCCGGCTCGAAATCCGGCGCCACTTCGAGCAACGCCTCCCAGGTCCGGATCGCTCGGTCGACCTCGCGGTCGCGCCACGCGCGGACGGCCCGATCATGCAGGTCCACGGTAATCCGGGCGCGCAATCTGGCCGCCAGAGTCACCGCCGGGTCGTGTCCGGGATCGGACGCCACCGCTTCGCTCGCCTTGTGGTAGGCCTCGATCAGATCGCCGCGCATCATCAGTGCCTTCGCCTCTGCGGTCAGACGATCGGCGCCGGCTGCCTGCGGTCGGGCATCGGGTGTCGCCTCTTGCGCAGCCGGGCGAGTTGCAGGCGAGATCGTCTCCGGCACCGCCGCGGTATTCGCCGCGTCAGCCGCGCCGCCGCCGCGGCCGGTGATGCCGGCCCCGGCGGCCGGCACGCGCAGCATCGTGCCGGCGGCGACGTTTCCGGGAACCTCGATCCCGTTCAGGCGCGCCAGGGCCACGAACAGCAACGGATTACCGAACTCGCGTTCGGCGATTCGCGAAAGCGAGTCGCCCGGCTCGATGCGCAACTGGCGATACGGACCCGGCATCAGCGCCTCGGCCGGCGTGATCAACTGCTCGAGCAACAGGGCGGCCGGCCCTGATTCCGGCTGCGCCTCGTTCAGCTCCGCCAGCAGCGTCCGCGCATTCTCGAAACGACCTCGCTGCAGAAGATCCATTGCCGCACCCAGGTCGCGGCGCCCCGAAAGTCCGGCAGCCGCGGGCCGCTCCGGCGCGCTACCGACCCCGTGTTCCGGCGTTGCCGCGCGGTCGGACTCCTGGGTCGGCAACCAGCCGCAGCCGACGAGACCGCCGAACACCACCGCTGCCAGCAACGCGCGAATAAGATCTCTCAAGTCGCTCTCTCCTGGGGACGGACTCCCGGGTTCGCTCCCCGGTTTCTGTACCGTCGATTCTATCGGCCGGCATCGATCCAGGCCAGCGCCGCCATTCGGCCAGTGCGACCATCGCGCCTGACACTGAAGTAGCATTCGGGGTCGCCGGCGGTATTCTCTCCACTCTCGACGATACGCCCGACGCCGGCCGCTGACAATTGGTCCGCGGCGATCCCCGGCAGGTCGGCCAGCCAGTGACCGGGGCGGTTGGCGATGAAGCGCGACGCGAATCCGGCCAACGCGCTCCGCACTGCCTCGCCGACCTCATAGTCGGCCTGCGAAATCCGCGGACCGATCCAGGCCTCCAGTCGTTCCGGCGCAACCGGCAATGCCGAAACCGCGTTGTCGACGATTCCGGCCGCCAGCCCGCGCCAGCCGGCGTGGACCGCGGCGACGCACCGGCCCAGACGGTCGGCCAGCAACACCGGCAGGCAGTCGGCGGTCAGCACGGCCACGGCCCGTCCGGGCGCATCGGTCCAGGCCGCATCGGCCTCGATGCCGGCGTGCCAGTCGTCGAGGTGAACCACCTTGCCACCGTGGACCTGGTTCAGCCAGTGCGGCGGCGACGGAATCAGCGCGTCCAGGCGCGACCGGTTGGCGGCGATGGCCTCCGGATCATCGTCGCGGCCGCCGAGGTTCAGCGTATCGAACGGCGGCGTGCTGACACCGCCCCGCCGGGTCGTCGCGAAGCCGCGCACCGGCGGGCCAAACGGGGCCTCGACGACGGTCTCACGCAGACTCATCGAGAATCTCGATCAGCGCCGCCATGTCGTCGGGCATCGGGGCCGAAACGGAAACGCACCCGCCGGTGATCGGGTGCGCGAGTTCCAGCCTGGCCGCGTGCAGCGCCTGGCGCGGAAAACTCCGCCAGGCCGTGCGCTGGTCCTCGTCGAGGCCGGCCGGGCTGCCGCGCCGGCCGTAGACCGGGTCGCCGACCAGCGGAAAACCGGCATGCTGCATGTGGACGCGGATCTGGTGGGTGCGGCCGGTCTCGAGTTCGACATCGAGCAGCGTCGCGCCGGCCAGCCGCCGGGCGACGCGATAGCGCGTGATCGCCGGCCGGCCGTCGGCGCGCACGACCTGGCGCCGGCGGTCGACCGGGTGTCGGCCCAGCGGCGCATCGACCCTACCGCCGGCGATGACCCGGCCCCGGACCAGCGCCAGGTAGTGCCGATGGATCTCGCGCCGCTTCAGCGCCGCGACGAGGTTGCGGTGAGCGCGCGGCGTGCGGGCAACCACCAGGCACCCGGACGTATCCTTGTCCAGCCGGTGGACCAGCCCGGCGCGCGGCAGCGTCTCGAGGTTCGGGTCGAGATGCAGCAGGCCGTTGACCAGCGTGCCGGTCGGGTTGCCTGAGCCCGGGTGCACGACCAGCCCCGCCGGCTTGTCGACGATCAGGATGTCGTCGTCGGCGTAAAGCACGGTCAGCTGCATCGGTTCCGGTTCCGGGTTGCCGTCGTGGCGCTCGAGCGCGGCGTCGAGTTCCAGCCGCTGGCCGGGCGAAAGCCGGTAATTCGGCTTGACAGCGTTGCCGTCCACGCGCAACTCGCCGGCCCGGATCCACGTAGTCAGCCGGCTGCGCGAAAAATCCGGCCACAGCGCCGCGGCGGCCTGGTCGACCCGGGCGCCGGCGTGTTCGGCGCCGGCGGCGGCGTCGAGATGCACACGCTGGACCCGGCTCACGCGACCCCGCCGGCTGAACCCAGATTTAACCGTTTTGCCATTATCATTGATACATTCACGAAGCGGATTCTACTTCCGATGCGGATTCTTTCAATCACGATCGTCGTGCTCGCGGCCCTGCTCGCCGGCTGCGGCGGCAACAAGGAGCGCGACGCCGGCCCGGATGCCGAGGAGCTCTACCGCCAGGCCAGCCGGGCGCTGAACAGTCAGAACTATCCCGAAGCGATCCGCCTGTATCGCAACCTGACCATCCGCTTTCCGTTCGGCCGGCACGCCGAGCAGGCCATGCTGGACATGGCCTACGCGCAGTACAAGGGTGGCGAAAGCGAGGCCGCGATCGGGACGCTGGACCGGTTCCTGCGCACCTACCCGACGCACCCGAACGTCGACTATGCCTGGTACCTCAAGGGCCTGGTCAACTACGACGTGACGATGAACTTTCTGCGCAACCTGATGCCGGGCCGGGCCTCGGACCGCGACCAGCAGTCGGCACATCAGTCGTTCCGCGATTTCCAGGAACTGATCCGGCGCCACCCGGACAGCCGCTACGTGGCCGACGCGCGCCAGCGGATGGTGTTCCTGCGCAACATCATGGCCCGCTACGAAATCGCGGTGGGCAGCTACTATGCCCGGCGCGGCGCGCACGTCGCGGCGCTCAACCGGGCCCGGTACGTGATCGAGAATTATCCCGGCGCGCCGGCGACCATCGAGGCGCTGAAGTTGATGGCCAACTCGTACGAGAAGCTGAACATGCCCGAACTGGCGATGGATACCCGGCGGGTGCTCGAATACAACTATGCCGAGCTGATGGACGACGACAAGCGCGAAGGCCTGCTCAGCCGGCTCTGGCCGTTCGACTGAACCGTCCGCGCCCGGCCCCGCCCGCCGAAGCCCTTTCCGAACGATGACCGCCCCCGAACGCGCTGTCGTGCTCGTCTCCGGGGGTCTCGACTCGGCCACCGCGCTGGCCGTCGCGGCCGACCAGGGGCTGGATTGCCATACGCTTGCGCTTGACTACGGCCAGCGGCACCGCGCCGAGCTGGCCGCGGCCGAGTCCGTTTCGGCCGCGATGAACGCCGCCTCGCACCGCGTCGTAGCCGTGGACCTGCGCGCCATCGGCGGCTCGGCGCTGACCGACGACGCGATCGAAGTTCCCGAGCAGCGCACCGAAGGCATTCCGGTCACCTACGTTCCGGCGCGCAACACGATCCTGCTGTCGATCGGAATGGGACTGGCCGAAACGCTGGATGCGGAACACCTGTTCATCGGCGTCAACGCCGTCGACTACTCGGGCTACCCCGATTGCCGGCCGCAGTTCATCGCCGCGTTCCAGGACCTGGCCCGCTGCGCGACGCGCCGTGCGATCGAGGGACATCCGGTGAGAATCCAGACGCCGCTGATCCACCTGAGCAAGGCCGAGATCATCCGGCTCGGCCACCGGCTGGGCGTGGACCATGCGCAGACCGTCTCGTGTTACCGCGCTGACGATCGGGGACGCGCCTGCGGCCGCTGCGACTCGTGCGCGATCCGTCGCCAGGGCTTCGCCGACGCCGGCCTCCCCGATCCGACCCGCTACGCCTCGACGTAAAAGAATCAGACGACGATCGTCACCGGGCTGTGCGCGTGCCTGACGACCTTCTCGCTGACGCTGCCGAGCAGCAGGCTCTGGATGCGCGACAGGCCGCGCCGGCCGAGCACGACCAGCAGATCGCGATCGTCCTCGGTGCAGCGGATGATTTCCTCGGCCGGGTCGCCGATCGAGGTTTCGTCGTCGAGCTTGACGTCGGTCGAACCGAGTTCGGCGTGCAGCTTGTCGAATACGCGCTGCGCCGCCGCCTGCGCGGCGTGCTCGAGGTCATCACGGCTCATTCCGGCCATGCCGATGATCTCCACCGACGAGACCGGAAACACGTAGAACAGCCGGATCTTCGCCTCCAGCGCCTCGGCCAGCCCGAGCGCGTAGCGTGCCGCACGCAGCGAGTTGTCCGAACCGTCGACCGGAACCAGGATTTCCTTGACTGCAGACATGACCATCTCCTTGCACTTCGCCCGCCGACCCGAACCCATTTTACCTTCTAATGATCCTAACCCGCCGGATCTGGGCGGTTTGTGACCTGAATCAACCGGCTCGTCCACGCATCAGCCGGTGTTTTCCTCGAGCAGCGCTTCCAGCCCGCGCTCGTCGAGAACGTCGACGCCGAACTCGCGTGCGCGCTCGAGCTTGGAACCGGGCTCCTTGCCGGCGATCACCGCGGTGGTGTTCTTCGACACGCTGCCGGTCACGCGCGCGCCCAGCGCTTCGAGCCTGGACTTCGCCTCGGACCGGGTGAGGCTTTCCAGCGACCCGGTCAGCACGTAGGTGCTCCCGGACAGCGGCAATTCCTCCGGCGCCGCCGGCTCCTCGGCGTACCATTCCACGCCTGCATCGAGCAGCCGGCCGATCACGTCGCGGTTCTGCTTTTCGTCGAAGAACTCGCGAACGTGCCGGGCCACGACCGGGCCGACGTCGCGAATCTCCTCGAGCTCCTCGATTCCGGCTTCCATGAGCCGGTCCAGGCTGCCGAAGTGCGCGGCGAGCTGGCGCGCGCTGACCTCGCCCACCTCGCGGATGCCGAGCGCGAACAGCAGCCGCCCCAGCGCAACCTTCCTGCTCTCTTCCAGCGCCTCGACGAGATTGGCGGCCGATTTCTCGCCCATCCGCTCGAGCCCGGCCAGCGTCGCGGCGTCGAGCGCGTAGAGGTCGGCCGGATCCTCGACCAGACCCTTGTCGACGAGTTGGTCGATGATCTTCACGCCCAGGCCGTCGATGTCCATCGCGTTGCGCGACGCGAAGTGCTCCAGCGCGCGCTTGCGCTGGGCAGGGCAGACCAGCCCGCCGGAGCAGCGTGCGTCGGCCTGGCCCTCGACCTGGTCGATGTGCGAGCCACAGGCCGGACACTTCTCCGGCAGGTTCCACTCCGGCAGATCTTCGGTGCGTTTTTCGACGATCGGCCGGACCACCTCCGGAATGACGTCGCCGGCGCGGCGCACGACGACCATGTCGCCGGGCCGGATGTCCTTGCGCCGGATCTCGTCGAGGTTGTGCAGCGTGGCGTTGGTGACCGTCACGCCGCCGACGAATACCGGCTCCAGGCGCGCCACCGGCGTGAGCTTGCCGGTGCGGCCGACCTGGACATCGATGTCGACGAGCCGGGTCATCTCCTCCTCGGCCGGGAACTTGTGCGCCAGCGCCCAGCGCGGCGCGCGGCTGACGAAACCGAGCTCGCGCTGCTGATCGAAATCGTCGACCTTGTAGACGACCCCGTCGATGTCGAAATCGAGTTCGTCGCGCCGTCCGCCGATCTCGTCGTAGAACCCGAGCAGCTCCTCGACGCCGCTGAGCCGGCGCGCCATCGACGAGACCGGGAACCCGAGCGTTTCGAGTTGCGCAAGCACCTCGTGCTGGCTCTGCTCGAGCCCGGACTCGGCGATGGCCGAATAAGCGAAGAAGCGCAGCGGGCGACGCGCCGTCACGGCCGGATCGAGCTGGCGCAGGCTGCCGGCCGCGGCGTTGCGCGGGTTGACGAAGGTCTTCTGGCCGTCGGCCTCGAGCCGCTGGTTGAGCGTCCTGAACCCGCTGCGCGTCATGTAGATTTCGCCGCGGACCTCGAGCGGATCGGGAATCGCATCCGGCGCGTCGCCGCCGTGTTCGCCGCCGTCCTCGCCCGCGCGCCGCAGCTTCAGCGGCACCGCGCCGATCGTGCGCACGTTGGCGGTCACGTCCTCGCCGGTGCGGCCGTCGCCGCGGGTCGCGGCCCTAACCAGCCGGCCGCCCTCGTAGCGCAGGCTGATCGCCAGGCCGTCAAGCTTCGGTTCGGCCATGTACTCGACGGTATCGATGTCCAGCGTGTCGCGGATCCGCCGGTCGAATTCGCGCACCTCGTCGGCGTCGAACGCGTTGGCCAGCGACAGCATCGGGGTTTCGTGCCGAACGGTCTCGAACCCTTCGGCGGCACGCGCGCCGACCCGCCGCGTCGGCGAATCCGGGTCATCGAACTCGGGGTACCCGGCCTCGAGTTCCTCGAGTTCACGCAGCAGCCGGTCGTATTCGGCATCCGGAACAGACGGGTCGTCGAGCACGTAATACCGGTAGTTGTGCTCGGCCAGTTCCTCGCGCAGTTCACCGATGCGCTTTTCGGCCTTCTCCTTGCCCGGGGCGCCCACCGGTCAGCCCTTGAGCCCGGCCTTGCGGTCGAACTCGCGCATCTGCTCGCGGATCTGCGCGGTGCGCTGGCGCGTGAGCAGACAGTGATTGTCGTCGAGCAGTTCGGCGTCGAGCAGCTCCGAGAGGCGCTGACCGGTCGCGAGCATCGCGTCCCACGCGTCCAGTGCGCTGACCGGCCCGGGCAGCGTCATGAACAGCGTCACGCCCGGCGTCTCGAACAGGTTCCAGCCGGACGGGTCGAAGCTACCCGGTCGCGTGATGTTGGCCATGCTGAACACCGGCCGCGGCTCGCCGCGGTGCCGCCGGTGGAAGATCTTCATCTCGCCGAATCGCAGCCCGGCCTTGATCGCCGCGTCGAGCAGGCTCAGCCCGCTGATCCGGCGGTCGCCGCGGGCGCGCACGTACAAGGTCACGATGACCGGCGGTTCGCCGTCGTCGGCCTCCGGCGCCACCGCGGCGCTGGCCGCCTCGCGGCGCGTTTCCTCCGGCTCGCGCCAGGCCGTCTCCGGCGGCACTTCGGCGGCTGGCGCGCGCCTTTTGCGCACTTCCGTGTCCGGACTGCCAGGCTCCGGGCGTTCCGAGCCCAGGTCCGGCAGCGTGGTCTGGCGCGGTTCGCCCGAGAGATGCGGTTCGCGGTCCTGTTCGTCCGGTTGGCCCGTTTCCGGCAGTCCGCCGACGCGCGGTTCCCGGCGCCCGGGCCGGCCGCCAACCTGACCACCACCTTGACCGCCACCTTGACCACGATCGTCGCGACGCGACGCACCCGGCCCGCGCGAGCCCTCGGGACGGTGCAGGAGCCAGATCAGCGCCAGCACCACGATACCGATCAGGATCAGTATGAGACGAAGGTTTTCCATGCCAGCAGTCTCCGCCGTGTTCGCTCCGGCCCCCTCATGATGCCGCCATCGCGACGGCTTTTTCCAGGTCTACCGAGACCAGGCGCGAGATCCCCGGCTCGCGCATCGTCACGCCCAGCATCTGATGCGCGACTTCCATCGTCACCTTGTTGTGCGTGACGAACAGGAACTGGACCTTGTCCGACATTTCCTGCACCAGCTCCGAGAACCGGCCGACGTTGGCATCGTCCAGCGGCGCGTCGACCTCGTCGAGCAGGCAGAACGGCGCCGGATTGAGGTTGAAGATCGCAAACACGAACGCGACCGCGGTCAGCGCCTTCTCGCCGCCCGACAGCAGGTGGATGCGCGTGATGCGCTTGCCCGGCGGGCGCGCCAGGATCGCCGCGCCGGCGGTCAGCCAGTCGTCGCCGACCATCTCCAGATGCGCGTGTCCGCCGCCGAACAGCCGCGGGAACAGCGTTTCGAGATTGGCGTTGATGCGCTCGAAGGTGTCGCGGAAGCGCGTGCGCGTGGTCCGGTCTATCCGCGCGATCGCCTGCTCCAGCGTCTCCAGCGCCTCGGTCAGGTCGGCGTGCTGGCGGTCCAGGTAGTCCTTGCGCTCGGCTTCCTGCTCGCGCTCCTGGATTGCGGCCAGGTTGACCGGCTCGAGCCGCCGGATCTTCTCCTCCAGGCGGCCGAGTTCGTCGACCCAGGCCTGCGTCTCGGCGTCCTCGGGCAGCTCGGCGGCCAGCGCATCGAGATCACCGTCGAGTTCGGCCACGCGACCGGCGTGACGCTCGACCTCGATCTCGAGCTCGCGCCGGTGGACCTGGGCTGCGGATTGCTGCTCGCGGATCGCGTCGGCCCCGGCGGCCGCGTCCCGGCGCCTGCGGTCGAGTTCGCGCCACTGCTGCTCGAGTTCCTCGAGCTCGGCGCGCGAGGCCTTGAGCCGTTCCTCGACCTCCAGCCGCCGCGTCAGCAGGCCGTCGCGTTCGGTCTGCTGGGCGCGCACCGGCCTGTCACCCTGGGCCAGCTTTTCCGACAACTCGACGTAGCGGCCCTGGAGCTGGCCCACCTGGGTGTCCATGCGCCGGATCGCCTGCTTCAGCGAATCGAGGCTGGCGCGGCAGGACTCGACCTTCAGCGCGATCTCCTCGCGCGCTTCGCGTGCGCCGCGGTAATCGTGCCGGCTCTTTTCGCGCTGCTTCTGCTGCTCGTTGCGCGTCGCCAGCAGTTCGTTCTCGCGGCCGTCCAGCCGCTCGAGCTCCTCCAGCGCCTCCTGCATCTCCCGGCGCGCCGCGGCCAGCGCCTCCCGATCTCCCTGCTGGCGCTCGATCAGTGACGCGTGTTCCTGTTCCATCTCGGCGCGCCGGCGCTCGAGCGCCTCGCGCCGGTTGTCCTGGCCGGCGCGAATGCCGGACAGCTCGGAGACCCGCGCCTGCAGCCGTTCGACTTCGTCGCGGCCGCTCTCCATCGCCGCGCTGCCGTCCCCGTGCCTGCGCTCGCGCTCGGCCAGGTCTTCCATCCGCGTCTCGATCTCGCGGGTGAGCGCGTCGAGTTCGCCCTCGAGCGTGCGAATTTCGCGCTGCCGGGCCAGCCGGCCCTCGGATTCGTCATCGCCGGAATTCGCCCGCCACGACCAGCCGCGGCCGAGCCACAGTCCGTCCGGCGTAATGACCGACTCGGCCGGTCCCATGGATGCAACCCGCGAGAACGCCTCGTCGGCGTCGGCGCAGCAATGCACGGCATTCAGCATTACCGTCAGCGCCCCGGCGCCGGAGAGCTTCTCGGCCAGCGTGCCCGGGCGCGGCGCGTCCGTCTCGGCCTGTTCGGCGATGAGCCCCAGGCCCGGCACCGGCGGCTCGTGCGGCACGTCGCCGTCGATCATGCGCGCGGCCAGCCAGCGCTCGAGCACGGTTTCGGCCGCGTTCTGCCAGTCGGGGTCGACATGCAGCGATTCGAGCAGGCTGGGCCCGGTGTCCAGCCCGCGTTCGGCCAGCCACGCACGCTGCGAATCGTCCTCGGCGCGCGGCCGGTTGAGCACGTGCAGCGATTCGACCCGTCCGCGGATTTCGCGCTCGCGTCCGCGCAGTTCGTCGAGTTCGCCGCGCAGCCGCTCGATCGCCTCGCGCGCACCGGATACCGCCTCGCGCTTCTCGCCCAGCGCCGCACGCGCGCGCTCGAGTTCGGTCTCGGCGGCCTCGAGGTCGCGGCGCGTCTGCGCGCGCTCGGCATCGAGCTTCTCACGCGCACCGCCATCGTCGGCGGCGAGCTTTTCCAGCCGCTGCGAGGCTTGGCTCATACGCTCGTCCAGGTGCTCGATGCGCAACTTGAGCAGTTCGACGCGCTGGCGCGTCGCCGACGCCTCGGACCGGCACTTCTGCCACTGCTCCTGGCGCTCGGCCAGCGCCGCCTCGGCCTGCTCGAACGCCTCGCGCGCCGCGTGCTCGGCACTTCGGGCCTTTTCCAGCGCCGGCTCGAGCTCGGCGATGCGCCCGGTGACGTCCTCGACCTGGGCGCGGTCCAGCACCAGGTGCTGCTGCAGTTCGTTGATCTGCGATTCGACCTCGGTGTATTCGTTGCGCTGCCGTTCGAGCAGGTCCTTCTGGTGCTCGATGGACTGCTCCAGGCGTGCGATCTCGCCGGCCACTTCGTACAGTTCGGCCTGGATCGACGAGGTCTTCTCCGATGCCTGGTGCTGGCGCTCGCGCAGCGTCTCCAGCGCCTTTTCGGCCTCGCGCTGCTCCGCGACGGCCTGTTCGATGCGCGTTTCGGTCTCGCGCAGCCGGGCCGCGTGCTGCTCGAGCTCGCCGCGCGCGCGCCGCCAGCGCAGCGCGCTCAGGCGCGCCTCCTCGTCGCGATAGCGCTGCTTGAGCTTGCGGTAGCGCTCGGCCGCGCGCGCCTGGCGCTTGAGCTTTTCGAGCTGCTTGGCGACTTCCTCGCGCAGGTCCGAGAGCCGCTCGAGGTTCTCGCGCGTATGCCGGATGCGGTTCTCGGTTTCGCGCCGGCGCTCCTTGTAGACCGAGATGCCGGCAGCCTCTTCGAGGAACGCACGCAACTCTTCGGGCCGCGCCTCGACGATCTGCGAGATCATCCCCTGCTCGATGATCGCGTAGCTGCGCGGGCCCAGCCCGGTGCCCAGGAACAGGTCGGTGATGTCCTTGCGCCGGCACCGGCTGCCGTTGAGGAAATACGCCGACTGGCCGTCGCGGCTGACCTGGCGCCGGACCGAAATTTCGTTGTAGTTCGCGTACTCGCCGCCGGCGCGGCCGTCGGAATTGTCGAACATCAGCTCCACGCTCGCGGTCCCGACCGGCTTGCGCGCGCTGGAGCCGGAAAAGATCACGTCGCTCATCGACTCGCCGCGGAGCTGGCGCGCCGAACTCTCGCCCATGACCCAGCGCACGGCGTCGATGATGTTGGACTTGCCGCAGCCGTTCGGCCCGACGACGGCCATCAGGTTGGACGGGAGCTTGATCGTGGCCGGCTCGACGAACGACTTGAAGCCGGCCAGCTTGATTGCAGTCAGTCGCATGAAACGAAAATTGGCTCCACTGTTTGCCGCGCCCGACCCGCCGGGCGTCGTTTATTCTATGGCCCGATCCGAACCACCGTCAGGAAAAGCGCATGCCTTCCCAACCCAGCCGGGACCTGGAAGTCTTTCCCAACCCGCAAGCCGGGACGGACTATACCATTCACATCCGGATTCCGGAGTTTACCTGCCTGTGCCCCAGGACCGGCCAGCCGGACTTCGCCGAACTGCGCCTGGCCTACGTGCCCGATGAGTTCTGCGTCGAGCTCAAGTCGCTGAAGCTCTATGTCTGGTCGTACCGCGACGAGGGCGCGTTCCACGAGGCCGTGACCAACGAGATCCTCGCCGACCTGGTCGCGGCGACCCGTCCGCGCTACATGCGCCTGACCGCCGAATTCAACGTCCGCGGCGGCATCTGCACCACTGTCGTCGCCGAACACCGTGCGCCCGGCTGGCAGCCCCCGGCGCGCGTCGAACTGCCCTGAGCCCGGATTATTCATGACCCAACCTACTGCGACGCCCCCAAGTCCCGCATCTGCGACGTTTCGCTCGGTCGCGTATCCTCACCGTACCGGCGAGTACGCCTCCGGTGCGCTCGGTCGCGAAACGCCGCATCTACAAGACCTGGAACCATCTCGCGACGGTCGGGTCATGAATAATCCGGGCTGAGTTCAATCAGCTCCGGGTTCGCGGGCCTCGCCGAGCGGCAATACCGGCGTGACTTCGGCGGCGTCGACGATCGCGTCGATCAACGCCTGCGCGCGTTCGCGCGCGAGCGAACGCCGGATGCCCTCGCGAACCTCGTCGAACGCCGGGGGCGCCAGCGCGTCGATTTCGGCGACCCGCACGACCAGCCACTGGGCCTGGTACGGCATAGGCGTCTCGATCACTTCCCCGGCCGACGTTTCGGCGAGTATTTCTCCGAAGTCCGGCGGCACTTGCGACAAGTCGATCCAGTCGGTCCTGCGCGCGAGCCGGCCTTCCGCGGTGGCGCGCTCGATTTCCTCGCGAAATTCCGTCCCGGTCTCCAGTCGCTGCAGCGCCTCCAGGGCCGCGGCCTGGTCGGCGAACTCGATTGTCTCGAGCCGGTAGCGTCGATCGCCGGCACGCTCGACCTGGCGGTCGTAGGCGGCCCGGATCTCGGCGTCGGTGACCGGATTGTCGCGCTGGTGCTTCTCGAGCAGGCGCAGGTATTGCACTTCGATGTCCTTGATCAGCCGCTCGGCGCGAACCTCGGGTTTGTCCGAGAGGCCTTCGGCCCGCGCCCGGTTCGCGACCGCACGCAACCGGACCAGTTCGTCCAGCACCCGCCGCATCCCTTCGTGGTCGTTTTCGGAAACGCCCTGAACTTCCATCAGAAACTCGAGCATCGGCAACGTGACCGGCTCGCCGTCGACTTCGACCAGCACGGGATCGCCGGCCGCGACGAGCCGCGATTCGTTTCGCGCCTGATCGCATCCGGTTAGAATTAATAATCCGAATATCAGTAGATTAAATTTCATTTCTTGATTTTGCTTCAACTGCCAGTGCGTGAATATCGGTTTGCATCAGCCGGCCCAGCGCCGCGTAGACCCGCCGGTGCCGGTCCAGCCGCGAAAGGCCGGCGAACACGTCCGAGACAATCCGCACCCGGAAGTGGCCGCGCCCGTCGCGCGCGCCGGGGTGGCCGAGGTGCAGATGCGACTCGTCGATGACCTCGAGCGCATCGGGCGCGAACGCGCGCTCGAGACACTCGCGGATCAGTGCGGCCCGCCCGGCACCCCTGTCGCTGCCATTCTGCGCACCCTTGCGACCGCTCATGGCAGCACCTGCACGAACGGTCTGGCCTCGACCCGGACCCAGGCGCCCGACTCGAGGTACGGGTCGCCTTCCGCCCAGGCGCGCGCGTCGGCCAGCGACGCGAACTCGGCGACGATCAGCGAACCGTCGAAGCCGGCCGGGCCCGGATCCTCGGCGTCGATCGCCGGCTGCGGACCGGCCAGCACCAGTCGTCCGTCGTCGCACAGCGACCGAATCCGGCCGACGTGCGCTTCGCGCGCCTCGCCGCGCGCCGCACCCGAGTCGCTCGCGTCCGTTCCAATGATCACGTACAACATGAATGCCACCACGATCGGGCCGGACAGAGTATAGCCGGCGCGTGGCAAACCCTGCATCCTGCTAAACTCGCGCCGATGAACGACGCGCCCGAGATTGTCGAGCACGAGGCCGAAGATCCGTCGCGCGCCGGGGACGAACGGCCCGCCGGACTCCAGGGCACGGAAGATCCGCACCGGCAGTCCGAGATTCCGCTCGCGACGGTGCGCGGCGAGCCGCTGCTCAAGCTGCCCGACGACCTCTACATTCCGCCCGACGCACTGGAGGTGTTCCTCGACGCGTTCGAGGGGCCGCTGGACCTGCTGCTCTACCTGATCCGGCGCCAGAATCTGGACATCCTCGACATTCCGATCGCCGAGATCACGCGCCAGTACACCGGCTACATCGAGATGATGCAGGAGATGCGGCTGGAGCTGGCCGCCGAATACCTGGTCATGGCCGCGATCCTGGCCGAGATCAAGTCGCGCATGCTGCTGCCCCGCCCGGAGCCCGAGGAGCAGGATGAGGGCGACCCGCGCGCCGAGTTGATCCGGCGGCTGCAGGAATACGAGCGCTTCAAGCAGGCCGCCGCGGATCTCGATGAACTGCCCCGGCTCGAGCGCGACGTCGCGCTGGCGCGAGCCGACATCGCCGAGCACAAGCCGATCCAGCTGCCCCCGGAAGTCGACCTGCGCGAGCTGCTGCTGGCGCTGCGCGACGTCATGACGCGGGCCGAGCTGTTCGCCCAGCACCACATCCAGAGCGAACCGCTGAGCGTGCGCGAGCGCATGAGCCGGATTGTGCAGACCCTCAAGGCCAACGAGTTCGTCCGCTTCGAGCAGCTGTTCGACCTGGCCGAAGGCCGGCTGGGCGCCGTCGTCACGTTCCTGGCCCTGCTCGAGCTTTTGCGCGAGCACCTGGTCGACCTGGTTCAGCAGGAGCTTTTCGGCGCCATCTACCTGCGCGCCCCGGAGGCCGCCGAATGAACAAGCCCGCACGCGATGCCGCCGGCCGGCCGGAACCGGAAATCCGCGAACGAACCGACCCCGAATCGACCCCGAATCGACCGTGAAGAGCCCGATGGAACCCGCGACCGAATCCTCCATGGAAGCGTCCATGGCGCCCGAAAGAATCAAGGTCTGGCTGGAAGGTGCGCTGCTGGCGGCCGGCCAGCCGCTGACGCTCAACCAGCTCAACTCGCTGTTCGACGAGGATGAACAGCCCGGCCACGGGTTGATCCGCCAGGCGCTGGCGCTGCTCGACGCCGAGCTGGAAGGACGCGCGATCGAGCTGGTAGAGGTCGCCGGCGGCTATCGGCTGCAGATCCGTCAGAACCTGATGCCGATGGTCTCGCGGCTGTGGACCGAGAAGCCGCCGCGCTACTCGCGCGCACTTCTCGAGACGCTGGTCATCATCGCCTATCGCCAGCCGATCACGCGCGGCGAAATCGAGCAGATCCGCGGCGTATCGCTGTCGGCAAACATTCTCAAGACGCTGCAGGAACGCGAGTGGATCAAGGTCGTCGGCCACCGCGACATACCGGGCAGGCCCGAACTGCTGGGCACGACCCGGGCGTTTCTCGACTACTTCGGACTCAAGGGTCTGGACGATTTGCCGACGCTGGCCGAAATCCGCGACCTTGACAATATAGAGCCGGAACTGCAGTTCGAAGACCCGGACCACACTTCCGCGGAAGAATCGACCGCTCCCGATCCGCCCGGCAGGTATACCGAAGATGAACAGACCCAGCCAGCCCCGGAAGAAGACCAGGACTTCGCGCGCGAAACCGCCGAAGAAAAGCCGGAGAGACAAGCCGTCGAAGGGGCCGGCGAAGACGGCAGGCGCGGAGCCGACCCGGACCACGAAACCACGGCGGAGCCGACCGGCACGGAAGAAGAAGAACACCGGCGCTGAAGCCGGCCCGGGAGCCGCCGGCGAGCGGCTGCAGAAAGTGCTGTCGCGCGCCGGTCTCGGCGCCCGCCGCAAGATCGAGGCGCTGGTCGCCGCCGGCCGGATCCGCGTCAACGGCAGGATTGCCGAGCTCGGTCAACGCGTCGCGGCCGGTGACCGGATCGAGATCGACGGCGATCGCTACGCCGTCGTCGAACGGCGCGGCCGGCACCAGACGCTGATCTATCACAAGCCCGAGGGAGAGGTCACGACACGCAGCGACCCCGAGGGCCGCGCGACCGTTTTCGACCGCCTGCCGCCCGTTGTCGACGGGCGCTGGATCGCGATCGGCCGGCTCGACCTGAACACGGCCGGCCTGCTGCTGCTGACCACCGACGGCGAGCTGGCCCACCGGATGATGCACCCGGCCGGCAACGTCGACCGCGAATACGTCTGCCGCATCCGCGGTGAGGTCGCCGACGCCGATCTTCAGCGGCTGCTGGCGGGCGTCGAACTCGACGACGGGGTCGCAAAGTTCAGCGACCTGGTCGTCGGCGAGCACACCTCGGGCCACACCTGGTACACGGTCGCAATCATGGAAGGCCGCAACCGCGAGGTCCGCCGGCTCTGGGAGGCCGTCGGCGCCACGGTCGCCCGGCTCAAGCGGGTGCGTTTCGGGCCGGTGTTCCTGCCCAAGGATCTCAAGCCCGGCCAGTACCGCAAGCTGGGCACCAGGGACCACCGCATCCTGCGCGAGGATGTCGGTCTGAAGCCCGCGGCGGCCGAACTGGCGCTCGAACGTCAGCGTGTGTAGCGGCGCCCCTTCCAGCCGGCGCCGGCGCCGAAATGGTGGCGGGCGGCCGAGTCGACGGTGGCCGCCAGGAACAGCATCGCGGCCAGCGGCAGGCTGGCCGCCCACAGGACACTGAGTCCCGCGAACCGGACCTGCGGCGCGTAGCCGGCGGCCATCAGCAGCCAGCCGGCCAGGCCGAGACCGGACAGTGCCCGCGAACCTTCGACGATGCCGGTCGCGAATGCGGCCGGCGGCGCAATGAACGCGAGCAGCATTACCGCAACGGTCAGCGCCAGCAGTGCCGGCGACTGCCGGAGCTGGACGTAGGCGGTGCGCCGGATCGTCGCCAGCACCGAGCCGAAATCGGGGTGCCGGCGCATGCTTCGGACACCGTGGCTCAGCCCCAGCCAGATCCGGCCGCCGGCGGCCCGGACGCGCCGGGCCAGTTCGCAGTCGTCGATCAGCGCATTCTTCCAGGCGGCGAACGCGCCGGCACGTTCGAGCATCTCGCGCCGGACCAGCACGCAGCCGCCGGCCGCGGCCGCGAACGGCCGGTCGGGCCGGTTGACCCACGCAAATGGATAGATCTGCCTGAAGAAATAAACGAACGCCGGCAGCATCAGCTTCTCGGGCAGCGATTCGGCCGGCAGTTCGGCCATGATCGAGACCTGGTCCAGCCGATCGTGCTCGAGCTTTCCGGTCAGGGCGGCGACCATGCCCGGATCGAGCCGGATGTCGGCATCGAGCAGCAGCACCAGCGGTGTATCGACGTGCCCCAGCCCCTGCTCGAGCGCCCATAACTTGCCCGACCAACCCGGCGGCGTCGCACGGCCTTCGACCAGGCGCACGGCGGGATTCGAGGCGCTCCATGAGGCGACAATCTCGCCGCTTCCGTCCTCCGAACCGTCGTCGACGACGACGACGGCCGCCACGCCGGCTTGCAGAGCAACCGCCTCCAGCGTTGCGGCGATGCTGTCGGCCTCGTTCCGGGCCGGGATCAGTACCGTGACCGCGGCGGCGTCGCACCGCGGCCGACCAGACGGGGAAGCGGCCGGTTCGAGCCGCTCGCGCGTGCTCCACGGTCGCCACGGGACCAGAAGCACGGCCAGCCACAGGCACGCGGCCGCGCCGGCCAGCCAGCTCACGGGCCCGGGATCCCTTCCGGCGTCAGTCCTGGACCACCTGCAACGGAATGCGCTTGCCCTGTTGCGCTTCGTCGTAAGTCGGCAGGTCGGGCGCGAACTCGCCCTCGGTCTTCGGGCCGCGCATCCAGACACCCAGCGCCTTGATCGGGTGATCGAACGTATCGACCACCGCCGTGCCCTCGTAGCCACAGTGCGCCATGCAGTTGTCGCACTTCCGGTTGCGGCCCACGCCGTAGTCCTCCCACGGCGTTTCCTCCATCAATTCCTTGAAGGTGCTGGCGTAACCCTCGTCGACCAGCAGGTAGCAGGGCTTCTGCCAGCCGAAGATGTTGTAGGTCGGGTTGGACCACGGCGTGCACTGGTAGGTCTGGTTGCCGGTGATGAAATCCAGGTACAGCGACGAGTGGTTCATCGGCCACTTGCTCTTGCGCTTCCTGCCGAGGCGGAAGATGTCGCGCATCAGGTGCTTCGACTTGTTGCGGCCGAGGAAAACATCCTGGCGCGGCGCATGCTCGTAGACGAAACCGGGCGATACGGTGATGCCCTCGACTCCCATCTCCGTGGCATAGTCGAAGAAGTCGGCGACGTGCTCGGGCACCTCGCCATCGAACAGTGTGCAGTTGGTCGTGACGCGGAAGCCGCGGTCCAGCGCCATGCGGATCGCCTCGACCGCCTTTTCGAATACGCCTTCCTGGCACACGGACTCGTCGTGCCGTTCCTTGAGCCCGTCGAGGTGCACCGACCAGGTGAAGTACGGCGACGGCTCGTAGTCGTCCATCTTCTTCTTCATCAGCACGGCGTTGGTGCACAGGTAGACGAACTTCTTGCGTTCGATGATGCCGCGCACGATCTCGGGCATTTCCTTGTGGATCAGCGGCTCGCCGCCGGGAATCGACACCATCGGCGCGCCGCACTCGTCGACGGCATTGAGCGCATCCTCGACGCTCATGCGCTTTTGCAGGATTTCCTTCGGGTAGTCGATCTTGCCGCAACCGGCGCAGGCCAGGTTGCACTGGAATAACGGCTCCAGCATCAGCACCAGCGGAAACCGCTTCTCGCCGGCCGCTTTCTTCTGCATCAGATATTTCGCTACCCGATACTGCTGGATCAGGGGAATTCCCATGGTCTCTCCCGAAGTTCATTAATTGAAAGTCTGATCCCGTCCTTGTGCGCGGGGATCACCTCTGTTGTCAACCGATTGGACCCGCCAACCGGCGTCGTCATTTCATTCCCGCGTCAGGCGAACCGCCGCTGTTCGGTCAAGGCCCCGATTCGGCCGCGCCAGTCGCTCATCAGCGATTCCCATTCCAGCCTGAACCACGGCGTGCAACGCTGCGGTTTCTCGTCGAGCATTCGCGTGACCTCGGTCGGTTCGACCCATTTCCAGTCGGCGATCTCGTCGGGGTGCACGGTAACATCTCCGTCGCTGCGTCCGATGTAGACATGGCACAACTCGTGCTCGGCGCCGACTTCGCCGAAATCGGCCTGGTAGATGAACTTGTAGAGATATTCGAGTTCGGCGTCAACGCCCAGTTCCTCGACCAGCCGCCGGTGCGTGGCCTGCGCCATCGATTCTCCCCGCCTGGGGTGCGAACAGCAGCTGTTGGACCAGTAAAGCGGCCACAGCGGCTTGCGGGCACTGCGCTGCTGCAGCAGGACCCGCCCCCGGCCGTCGAACAGGAAAATCGAGAACGCCCGGTGCAGCGTGCCGTGGCCGCGGTGGCAGTCGACCTTGGAGCGGTAGCCGATCTCGTTGTCTTTCTCGTCGACGAGGATCAGCGGCTCGGTATCGAACGAGACCGTTTCGTGCCCGGCTTCATTCATGCGACAACTCCCCGCCGATCGTGACCTGCATGGCCTGGTAGCCGGCGGCCTTGAGGCCGGCCTCGATGCGCTGCGCCGCCCCTTCCTCCTCGGGGCACAGGGCGATGATCGAACCCCCGCCGCCGCCACCGGTCAGCTTGGCGCCCAGGGCGCCGTGGCGCCGCGCGATCTGGATCATCTCCTCGAGTTCCCAGCTCGAGACCTGCATTGCGTTGAGCAAGCCCTGGCAGACGTTCATCAGTTCGCCCAGCGTCGGCAGGTCGTGCTCGACCAGTGCATCGACGCCCTGCAGCACCAGCGAATCGATCTGGTCGAAGATGCGATTGTACAGCGACGGGTGCGCTTCCCGCGCCTTGCGCACCCGCGCCACGGTCGCCGCGGTCAGGCTCTCGATGCCGCTTATGCCCACGACCAGATCGACCGGATGCGGCAGTTCGATGACCTTGCGCAGCGGTTCGTCGCCGGAACGGAACAGCATCGTCTCGCCGAAGACCGAAAGCGTGTTGTCGATCCCGGAAGGCGTACCGTGCGCGATCTTCTCGCACTCGAACGCGAGCGCGTTGACCTGCTCGTCGTCCAGGCCCAGGTCGAAGCAGCGGTCCAGTGCGCGAATCGTCGCCACCGCGATTGCCGCCGAGCCGCCCAGGCCCATCGCGCGCGGAACGTTGGGGAAGATTTCCACGCGCATGCTCTCTTTTTCCAGCCCCAGCGTCTTGAAGATCAACGCCAGCGACTTCTCGAACGAATGCTGCTTCTCGGTGTTGCGGTGCAGCCGCTGTTCAACGCCCCAGCGCGGAATGATCAGTTCGACGCCGTCGCTGGCACGCTCGACATGGGCCTGGATTGCAAGCGGGATC
Organism: Wenzhouxiangellaceae bacterium; assembly: GCA_032251475.1. Taxonomy (GTDB): domain Bacteria; phylum Pseudomonadota; class Gammaproteobacteria; order Xanthomonadales; family Wenzhouxiangellaceae. Next base: position 50,665 of record JAVVDX010000001.1, read on the forward strand.
GGCGTGGCGATCGCGTGCCGGCCGTAGACCACGGCGTGCTCGCCAAGCAGGATGATCTTGCCGTGACCTCCGGAGAACTTGCGCGGTTCTTCCCGGTCCGCGGATTCGGATTCGTCCTCGCCGGCCGCCTCGACCTCGGGCTGGCCGAGTTCGTCGATCAGCTCGCGCGCCTTCCAGACCTTGATCTCGCCGGACTCGATCAGCCGGTCGACGACGGTCTCGAAGATTTCCGGCGCGGCGCCCGCGGCGGCAACGACGGTCCGGGCGTGCAGCGTCATGTGGCCCTGCTGGATGCCCTCGGTGACCAGCGCCCGCACGGCCGAGAAGTTCTGCGCCAGTCCGACCGCGCCCATGACCTCGGCCAGTTCGCGCGCGCTGCTGACGCCCAGCAGTCGCAGGTTCATGCCCACGGTCGGGTTCGACTGCAACGGCCCGCCGACGATGCCGACCTTGAGCGGAATCTCGAGCTGACCGACCAGCGAGCCGTCCTCGCCGACCGTCCACTGCGTCAGCGACGCGTAGTGCGAACCGCGCGCGGCCCAGGCGTGGGCACCCGCCTCGATCGCGCGCCAGTCATTGCCGGTGGCCAACGCCATCGCGTCGATGCCGTTCATGATGCCCTTGTTGTGGGTCGCGGCTCGGTACGGATCGATCGACGCGAACTCGTTGGCCAGCACGATGCCGTCGCGCACCTGTTCGCCGTCGAACCCCTTGCCGGCCAGCGCGTCGAGCGGGATCGACACATGCGCCTTGACCATCGCGCGGTCGGTCAGGTTCGAGAGAATGCGCAGGAACACCTTGCCCTCGGCGATGTTCTCGACCAGCGATGCGACACCCTCGCACATCGTGTTGACGAGGTTGGCACCCATCGCGTCGCGCGTGTCGACCATCAGGTGAACCACGACCATGTCCCCGCCCTGGCCGGACGACGGATGGATGAGCACCTCGAGGTCCTTGGCTCCGCCGCCGCGGGCGACCATGTTCGGATGCAGGCTGTTAGCCAGGTTCAGGATCTCGCTCTTGCGCTGCAGGATCGCGGCCTTCGCGCGCTGCGGATGCGGTACGTCGACCACCTGGATCTGCCCGATCAGGATCGGCTCGGTGCTCTCCACCCGGAAGCCGCCGCCGGCGCGCGCGATCTTGGCCGCCGAACTCAGCGCGGCGACGATCGACGGTTCCTCGACGACCAGCGGCACGGCGTATTCCTTGCCGTTGATCAGGAAATTCAGTCCCAGGCCCACCGGCAGCCCCATCACGCCGATGACGTTTTCGATCATCTTGTCGGCCGACTGGATCGACAGCGTGTGCTCGCCGCTGACCAGGGCCTGATAGTCCTGGTTCGACAACAGGCCTTTCTTGCGCACCGCGCGCACGCGCTGCGATACCGACAGTTTGTAGAACTCGGGAATCCGCGCCACGTTCGTTCCTCTGTTGTTGTTCGGTTTCCTATCCGTCACGCCGCGCCGGCCGGCTCCGCACGCCCGTCTCCGGCCGCGCACCGAATTCCGCCGCCTCCAAGTTTAACGGAACGCCGCCGGCACGCGAAACCACGTCCGAAAATCGGTCCAGCGGCGCCGAATCCATCGCAAATGCGATGCCAAGGTCGCCGCCGCCGGCTCCGCAGCTCTTGTAGACGGCGCCGCACTCGGTCGCGAGCGCGGCGAGGCGCCGGTGGCGCTCGGTCATCACGTCGATCCCGATCGCATCGCCCAGCTCGATCAGCAGTTGCGAGTATTCGCTCGCGGCCTTCATCAGATCCGGCGCACCGCAGCCGCGACCCGCGCAGTCGACAGCATCGCCGGCGGCCGCCCGCATGCGTTCGACGATGGCGCCGGAATCGGCGCCGCTGCGGCGCCATCGCCGATAGGCGTCGACGAAATCGGTGGTCTGGGCTGAATGACCGGTCCAGACCGCCCGCCATTGCAGATCGTCCGGCAGCTCGAGGCGGCGCACGGACGGCGGATCGCCGCTGCGGTACTCGATCAGGCCGCCGAACAGCGCCGCGGCCAGATCCGCCCCGCTGGCGTCCGAGCCGAGCGCGGTGCGGTACAGCGGCAGCCACGCCGCCAGCCGCCCGCCCGGATCAGGTTCGAGATCCGACCCGCCTCGGCCGGTCGAGAACAGTTCGGCCACGGCCGTGGCCAGTGCGGCGCAGACGGCGGCGCTGGACCCCAGCCCGAGCTTGGTCGGCCGGCCGTCTGCGCCGGCTCGGAATAATTCGCCCGAATCGATCGCCACCCGCAGTCGCGCCGAATCGCCGGGCGGCCGGCCCAGTTCCCGGACGACGCGCGGCAGGAAGCGGCCGGTCATGCCCAGCGGTTCGCGGCCGGCCGGGTCGCAAAGTGCCATGCGGTTTTCGTCGAACGCCAGCTCCAGGCCCTCGACCCCGAGCTGGGGCGCATCGACCGTGGCGCGATCGGCATCAAGCCATTCGACCTCGGCGCGCACGCGCCGGTCGACCGCGAGCACCAGCGCCGGCGCGCCGTCGAGCACGGCGTATTCGCCGATCAGCAGCAGCTTGCCCGGGGCACTGGCGGCTGCAATCGCCATTGGTTCAGGCGGCCCGGTCCGGCACCGGACCGGGCTCGATGCACTGCGCCCCGTCGCCCAGCGTCGAGCGAACGATATCGCGCACGCCCGGCACATCGGCCAGCGCGTCGGCCACCGGGCCGGCCGCTTCGCGCAGGCAGACGGCCTTTACCTGCGGCCCGGCATCGACGGTAAAGAACACGCCCAGACCGTCCGCGCGCAGTTGGCGCACCCGGTGCAGGCATTCGATCGTCGTGGCGTTGAAATACAGCAATCCCGGCCGCGCCGACATCGCCAGCCCGTGCATCGCGAGCGCGCTGGCCTCGGAAACCTGCGCAAGCGCCTCGAAATCGCGCTCGGCGATCGCCCGCCGGGCCGTTGCCAGGTCGGCCGGCTGGTTCGCCACCCAGGCGGGGTAGAACGGCGAGGTCCGGGCGGTCAATTCCATGCCGTCGGTGGAGCCGATCGGCTTGCGCGAGCGGTCGCTGACCGCGATGACGACTTCCAGCGGCCAGTGCCCGCGCGGTGCCAGTTCGCACGCAATCGCATCGCTGCCGTCGGAACGCTCTCCTCGCGCCATTTCGACAAACCCGCCGAAGATCGAGCGGGCCGCCGAACCGGAACCGATCCGGGCCAGTTCCGAACGCTTTCCGGGCGCCAGACCGAGCGCCCAGGCACGATCGGCGGCCGTGACCAGCGCCGCAAAGCCCGACGCCGACGATGCCAGCCCGGCGCCGGTGGGGAAGTTGTTGCGGCTGGTCACGCGCGCCTGCAGCGCCGACCCGGCCAGCGCGCGCATCCGGTCCAGCAGCCTGCTCACGCGTAAGGCACCTTCGGCCTCCGGCGCGTCATTGAGGATGAATTCGTCATCGCTGAGCGCCGGGTCCGGCTCGACGCGCGTCTCGGTCCACAGTGAATCGAGCGTGATCGAGATCGAACCCACGTCCGGCAGGTTCAGCGCACGGTCCCGCTTGCCCCAGTACTTGACCAGCGCGAAATTCGCGCGCGCAACGGCGGTGGCCGCGCCGGGTCCGGTTTCGTCATTCATTATCGGAAAGAATTTTCAGGATGCGATGGCCAGGGCGATGGGTCACGGCAGCCGGGCCCCGCCGGTCGAGGTGCCGGCCGGGAACACAATCCGGCGGGCGCATTCGTGCAGCGTCCGGTCGGCCTTCGAGGCGGCGCGTCCGAGCGCCCACAATCCGTAGATCTGGGGCCCGAGCCGGTGCGGATATTTTACCAGCGTGCCCAGCAGCGCAAGCAGGTCCACGCGCGGGCCGTTCAGCGCCGCGACCGCGGCCGGCGGCACGGCGCGGCCGGCCTCGTCGACGACCACGCGCAGCACGGCGAACGGCAGGCCGGTCTCGACGGCCGCGGCCGCCACGCCGGCGCTTTCCATGTCGACGGCGAGCGCCCCCGTATCGCGGCCCAGCCGCACCTTTTCAGCGACCGTCGCGACCGGTGCATCCACCGACACCAGCAAACCGGCATGCAGCGGGGCAACGCCCGCCAGCCGTTCGCGCAGGTCCGAGGTCAGTTCACGGTCGGTCGCAATTCGCCGCTCCCGGGGACCGAGCACGGCTTCGGCAATGACGATGTCGCCGGCGCGGGCCGCGCCCAGCGCACCGGCCGTACCCCAGCTGATCAACGATCGGGCGCCGCGCTCCACCAACCTCCGCGCGCCGGCCTCGGCCGCGGCCAGACCGGGACCGGGTACCTCGAGCAGGACGGCGCCGGCGTCGGTCGCGGTGCGCCGCAGCGCGACAGCTTCCCGATCGAGCGCGGCGACGATGCCTATCGGTCCGCGGATGGGTGGCGCCATGCATCGCGCGCCGCGGCCAGCGCCCACAGCGGAAAGAAGTGCGAGTAGCCGTGGTATTTCAGGTAGAACACGCGCGGGAATCCGGGCGCGGTGAACCACGGATCGGGCCAGTGACCGGCGTCGGACTGGGTCCGGACCAGGTAATCGACGCCGCGCTGCACCGCTTCGCCGTCGGCGCGGCCGACCGCGATCAGCCCCAGCAGCGCCCAGCCGGTCTGGAACGCGCGCGAGCAGCGCGCCTGCCCCGCGAATTCGGGGTCGTGGTAGGTCTGGTTGCTCTCGCCCCAACCGCCGTCGTCGTTCTGGCGTCTCTCCAGCCACGCGGCGGCCCGGTCGATCGCTTCGCAGTTGCGCTCGACACCGTCGGCGGCCAGCGCCACCAGCACCGACCAGGTGCCGTAGATGTAGTTCGTGCCCCAGCGGCCGAACCACGAGCCGTCCGGCTCCTGCTCGGCGTACAGATAGTCGCGCACCCGATTACGCGCGTTCTCGAATCGCGGGTCGTCGAGCAGCGCGAACAGCGTCAGGCAGCGCGCCGAGACGTCGGCGGTCGGCGGATCGAGCAGCGCGCCGTGGTCGGCGAATGGAATCTCGTTGAGGTACTCGCTGTTGTTGTCGACGTCGAACGCGCCGAAACCGCCGTTGCTGCTCTGCATGCCGGCCAGCCAGACCGTCGCCCGCTCGATCGTATCCCGGTACCGCTCGGGATCGTGCTGCACCATCGCCCAGGCGACCATTGCGGTGTCGTCCAGGTCCGGGTAATAGGCGTTGTTGTACTGGAACGCCCAGCCGCCGCCGGGCAGCTCGGGGCGGCTGCGCTGCCAGTCGCCGGGCTCGTCGCGCAACTGGCACCCGGTCAGCCAGTCCAGGCCGCGCGCCGCCGCCTCGCGCGCGCGCGCCTCGCCGGTCGTATCCAGAGCCAGCGCACACAGCCCGGTGTCCCAGACCGGCGAGACACATGGCTGGCAATAAACCTGTTCGCCGCGCTCGACCAGCAGCCGGTCGATCGCCTCGCGCGTCTGCCGGCGCAGCGGATGCTCGTCGGAGTAGCCGAGCTCCTTCAGTGCGATCGACGCGTTGACCATCGCCGGGAAGATCGCGCCCAGGCCGTCGAGCCCGTTGAGCCTCTCGATGAACCACGACTCGGCGCGCTTCATTGCACGCTTGCGCAACCCGGCCGGCATCAGCCGTTCGGTCCGGCGTCCCAGCCCCTCGAGCCACAGGAAGACGTGGTTGAGCTTCGAACGGACCTCGAACCAGCGGGTGATCCGGTCGGGCGGCGTCGCGAAGCATTCGGGAATACCGGTGCCGGTCGGGTTGGCGGCGCGCGCACGCAGCGTGTAGAGGATGAAAAGCGGCACCATCACCGTGCGCGACCAGTACGACACCCGGTCCAGCGAGAAGAAGAACCGGCGCGGCAGCAGCATGATCTCGACCGGCATGTACGGCACTGCGCGCCACGGTACCTGACCGAACCAGGCGAGCAGGATGCGCGTGAAAACATTGGTGCGCTCTGCACCTCCGTGCGCCAGGATCCATTCGCGCGCCCGGCGCATCGGCTCGTCGTCCGGGTCGGTGCCGGCCAGCTTCAGCGCGTAATAGCCCTTGACCGTGCACGACAGGTCGCCGTCGCCGTCGTGGAACAGCGGCCACGAACCATCCGCCTGCTGGTTGGCGAGCAGGTAGCGCGCGATCCGCGACTCCAGCGCCGGGTCGCGTTCGTCCATGTAATGCAGATAGCAGATGTACTCGGCCGGAATCGTGCAGTCGGCTTCGAGCTCGTAGATCCAGTGGCCGTCGGCCTGCTGGTCCTCGAGCAATCGCCCGATCCCCGAGGCGATCGCGCGGTCGAGTGCAGCCGGCCCGGTTTCGGGGCCTTCGGCGGCTTGCTCAGGCGCGAGTCTTCCGCGCTCCTGAACGACGCTGTTCATGGTTCGGATGCCCCTTTTGTCAGGTGACGGTAACGGAACGTTGCTTGGATTCGCCGGGTACTTCGGCCAGATTCATTCCGGCGCGCCGCGAGATTTCATCGAGGCGATCGCCGACGCGCGGGTCCGACTCGGGCAGGCCGCGCGAGGCGCGCGCGAACAGCCAGCACACGATCGCGTCGTTGCCCGCGAACAGACCATAGCGGCGAACGATCCGGCGCACGTCGCGCCGCGTGATCTTGACCTCGTCGCCGGAACGGAACTCGCTGTTGCGGTAGATGTTGCGAAGCGTCGGCACCGCCATGCCCAGCGCCCAGAGACAGAAGCGCCGGATACCCCTGAACTCGCCGGGAATCAGCAGCGTGTACTCCAGCGCGTTGCGCAAGTGGCCATGGGCGATCACGACCAGCCGTTCGAGCCCGGCACCGAACGCTTCCCGGTCCAGGCTGGCGACGAGGTCGTCGGCACCGCCGTCGCGCTGGCCGAATTCATGCCGCGGCAGCCAGCAGATGCCGCGTTCGCGGTCGTCCCAGATGTCCTTGAGGATGTTGGTCATCTGCAGCCCCTGGCCGAACGACGGCGCCAGCCGCATCAATTCGTCGCGGTTGCGTTCGATCGCCGGCGAATGATCACAAAAAAGTTCGGTGAGCATCTCGCCGACGACGCCGGCCACGTAATAGCAGTATTCGTCCATTTCGCGCATCGTCGCCAGGCCCTGGCGCCCCGCGCCCTGCTGGAAGCGGTGCATTCCGGCGCTCATCAGCCGCACGCAGCGGATCAGGGCCGTGCGCTGCGCCGGGCTGAAGCTCTGCGTGATGCGCACGACCTCGCCGGTACGGGCGACGAGTTCGCGCTCGGCGTCCAGCGTCGTCGGACCGAGCCGGTCGGCCAGCGACGCGGAAAACGCCTCCGGCCGCACGTCGCCGTCGAGCACGGCGACGAAACGGGCAGCAAAGTCCCTTTTCTGCGACAGGTCCAGGGCCGCGTCGTCCTCGATCGTGTCGGCGATGCGGCAAAGCAGATAGGCATTCGTGACCGGGATGCGCAGCGGCTCCGGAAGTGAAGGGATGGTCAGTGCGAACGTGCGCGAAACGCCGCCGAGAATCGCAGCCTGGAATTCGAGGGCCGGCGCCAACGCCGGCTCGTCAACCTGATCCATTCGATTCATGGTCGGCTCCTCGCATCTCCCTTTGGCGAAATTATAGTCCGAACCCTCCCGTTCCATCAGCCGGCCGGTACGGCGACCGCCGCCGCATCGATCCCTGCCGGCAACCGGATCTGGGTCCGGAGTGCCTCTTGTCGTCTGTCACTCTGACCGGACCCCGGTGCCTATGCTTTCAGCGCCGGCGACCGGCAGCAGCGCCGCGCTGCGGACCGGGCAGCGGAGATGGCGGGTAGAATGTAGCCTTTGCAAGAGCCGTTCGAAGACCTCACTTGCCGGCAATGACCTTCAGCGAAACCATCGATCCCCTGGTCCGGCGCGTCGAATCGACGCTGGACCTGTGGCTGCCGGACGAAACCGAGACGCCGGCCCATCTTCACCGGGCCATGCGCTACGCCGTATTCAACGGCGGCAAGCGCATCCGTCCGCTGCTGGTCTACGCGGCCGCCGTGGCGCTGGACCGGGAAAGTGACGAGGTCGACGTCCGGATCGATGCAATGGCCGCCGCGGTCGAGCTCATCCACTGCTACTCGCTGGTCCACGACGACCTGCCGGCGATGGACGACGACGACCTGCGGCGCGGACAACCGACGGTGCACGTGGCGTTCGACGAGGCGACCGCGATCCTGGCCGGCGACGCGCTGCTGACGCTGGCCTTCAATGGAATGGCGCGGACCGGCGTCCCCGGCGAAGCGATCGCCGTGCTGGCCGGTGCGGCCGGTTCGCGCGGCATGGTCGGCGGCCAGGCCATGGATCTTGCGTTCGAGGCCACGCGCCCGTCGCGCGAGATGCTCGAGACGATGTTCCGCAAGAAGACCGGAGCACTGATCCGGGCCGCGGTCGAGATGCCGGCGGCCGGCTCGCTCCCGACCGGCGACCCGACCCGGGCGGCGCTGGTCGAATACGCCGGCGCGATCGGGCTGGCGTTCCAGATCGTCGACGACCTGCTCGACATCGAGGGCTCGACCGAGGAAATCGGCAAGCCGGCCGGCTCGGACAGTGTCCGCGGCAAGGCCACTTGGCCCGCACTGTTCGGCGTCGGCCGGGCGCGGCGCGACGCCGAGGCCGTGATCGAAACGGCCTGGGCCGCGCTTGCGCGGCTGCCCGGCGACACGTCCGGCCTGCGCTGGCTCGGAGAGCGCATCGTCCGACGCCGGTCGTGATCGGCCCCGCGCCGGCGGCGCGGATTTTCACGAAAACCTGACGCCGCGTTCATCTTTCGTCGACATCCAGGCCCTAGACTCCTTCACAAATGTGAATGCCCCCGGGAGCCCGGAGAACCCTGATGACCGAAGACACCACCAACGCCACGGTCCTGCTGGTCGAGGACCACGACGACCTCGCCGCGACCATCGGCGCATACCTCGAATCGTGCGGCTACGCGATGGATTACGCCGCCGACGGCTACATCGCGCTGAACCTGCTGGACGACAACCTCTACGACGTCATCATCCTCGACCTGATGCTGCCCAAGGTCGACGGCATGAAGGTCTGCCGCAAGCTGCGGGACCGCGGCGATTCGACGCCGATCCTGATGCTGACCGCGCGCGACCGGCTCGACGACAAGCTCGAGGGCTTCGACGTCGGCGCCGACGACTACATGGTCAAGCCGTTCGAGATGGAAGAGCTTTCGGCCCGCATCAGCGCCCTGCTCCGGCGCGCCCGCGGAGAGGTCTCCGACGGCGCTATCCGGGTCGGCGACCTGCTGTTCGACCCGCGCACGATGCGCGTCGAGCGCGCCGGCCAGCGCCTGAACCTGTCACCGACGTCGATCCGGATCCTGCGCATCCTGATGCGCGAATCGCCACGCCTGGTCTCGCGCGAACAGATCGAGAACGAACTGTGGGGCGACATGCTGCCCGACTCGGACACGCTCAGAAGCCACATGTACAACCTGCGCAAGGGCATCGACCGCCCGTTCGAGACCAAGCTGCTGCATACCGTGCAGGGAATGGGGTTCAAGCTCGCGACGCCCGAGGAAGCCTGAAAATTCGTTGCAAGGACCTCCGGGAGCGTCCAGCGGTACCCGAAGCACTCACGAACCGGTTGTTCCCGTGCCACGAAAAGGCATGGCGCGGCCACCGGGGAAGGTGATCCGGAACATCGTGCCGGAACCCAGCTCGCTGTCGGCCTCCAGCGGCCAGCCGAATCGGCGGCACAGACGGCTTACGATCGCCAGGCCAAGGCCGTAGCCCTCGTTGGAACGGTCGTGCGCGCGGTAGAACGGCTCGAAAGCGCGTTCCAGATCGGCCTCGCTCATGCCGCAGCCGGTATCGCGCACCGTCACCGAATTCCGGTCGATATGCACGCTGACCTGGCCCGAATCGGTGAAGGTCATGGCGTTGCGCAGCAGGTTGTGGAAGATAATCGCCAGCACCCGCTCGGGTGCCTCGGTCTCGAGCAGGCAATCGGCCGTCAGCCGCGTCTCGACGCCGGGCCGATCGATGGCACCCTTGACCTGGTCGAATTGCTCGGCGACCAGGTCGTTGAGCACCACGGACGACCAGGCGAGTTTCGACTCGCTCTCGCGCGCCAGGATCAGCAGCGTCTCGACCAGCGATTCCATGTCGCGCACTGTGCGCGTCATGCGCGCGACGATCTGGTCGCGCTGCGGTGAATCCGGGAACCTGCGCAACAGATCGACGTTGCCCTTGAGCACCGCCAGCGGCGTGCGCAGCTCGTGCGATGCGTTGCGGGTGAAGTTGCGCTCGCGCTGGACGAAGCGCTCGAGCCGGTTGCTGAACTGTTCCAGCGCGTTGATCAGCGCCAGCACCTCGGCATCGGTGGTATCGCCGAATTCCTGCAACCGCAGCGCGTCGAAATTGCCTTCCCGGAAATCGAAGCTGCGCACCGCGTCGGCCAGTTGCACGACCGTCGACACGGCGCGCCGGCTCATCAGGTAGCCGGCCCAGGTCAGCAGGTAGATCAGCAGCAGCACGCCAGTCAGCGGCGCAATGCCGAACCAGAATGCGAGGCTGGAAACCTGCATCTCGTCGAATACGAGGATCAGCTTCCTGCCGTCGCGCTCGCTGACGTGGACCACCGGATCCGTGTCGGACGGCGTGTGTTCTCGGCCGTAGCCGGACTCGGCGCCGCGCAGCCACTCCGGCGCCGGTTCGCGCCCCGGATCACCGACGAGGTAGCCGGTCAGGTTGTCCGTGTTCGGCAGCGGGAACGAAGGATCCTTCTCGTAGTGGCTCCAGAAGTGCTCGGCCTCGCCGTTGAGCGCCTCGCGCACCAGCACCTGCTCGACCACGAACGCGGCCGCCCAGACGCCGAGCGCAGTCGCCACCGAAATCGCGAGGATCTGGATCAGGAACACCCGGACCAGCTTGGTCCGGATGCTGCCCCGGAAGATTCCCCCGGAAATGTCCGGAAGGACCTTCCGGCGAAGTTGGTCCAGCACGTTCACCGCCAGCACGCACGAAAACGGGCATCGACGACCTGCCGCACGCCGCCGACCCCGGCCGTGCTTCCCTTTCCCGTCTGTCCGGCGACCGGAGAAGCTTCAATAATTTGCATGACTTTTATTCTGTAATTCATTGATATATAATTATTTTATCGGGACGACGCGGATACGGCCCACGGCGCCGGGCGCCACTGCGACAATCCGGCGCAATCCGAGCCGCGCGGCAGGCGAAGCGGCGATGATAAGGCGAGGCCACGGTCGGATCTACCTGGTGGATCGAGGGCACGGGCGGCGGGTTCATCACCGGCAATCATTCGCCTCTGCAGTGAATGCGCCGTGAAGCCGCCTCTCCCGGTCGCCCTTCCCCGCTTGCGCAGGGTATCCTTCCCCCAAGCCCCGAAGGAGACCCGCCATGCGTTACCTGCACACGATGCTGCGCGTCACCGATCTCGACCGCGCGCTTGATTTCTTCCGCGACAAGCTCGGTCTGGTCGAAGTCCAGCGCAAGGAATCGGAGAAAGGCCGCTTTACGCTGGTGTTCCTCGCCGCGCCGAAGGACATCGAGCGCGCGAAGTCCGAGAAATCACCGCTGGTCGAACTGACCTGGAACTGGGACCCGGAAGAACTGACCGGGGGCCGCAGCTTCGGCCACCTCGCCTACCGCGTCGACGACATCTACGAGACCTGCCAGCGTCTGATGGACGCCGGCGTTACCATCAACCGCCCGCCCCGCGATGGCCACATGGCCTTCGTCCGATCGCCCGACGGCCATTCGATCGAACTGCTGCAGGAAGGCGAACACCTCGCACCGCGCGAGCCGTGGGCGTCGATGGAAAACACCGGCACCTGGTAGAAGCGACCGCCGCCATCCTGTCCTTCCCCCGCAGCGGGGGAAGGAGCCCGAGCCAGGCTGGTGTGCTCGATGGATCCCGGCAAAAGCTCTGAAAAACGTAGCGAGCGGGTGGCTGACGGCGGTCGCCGGAGCACAGGAACCGGAATATATATGCCAATACATGAGGATTCCGAGCACCGCCGGACGCCGTCAGGCGCACGCGCAGTAGTTTTTCAGAGCTTTTGTTAAATCAACGACCACAATGCCGTCAACTCATGCACCTCCATCTCGACCAGCTCGCGCGGCTTGTGCATCGCGGTGAGGATGGCATCGGACTGGCGCGCGCCGAAATGGCCGCGGACGGCGGATTCGAATTTCTCCTCCAGCAGCGGAATGCCCTCTTCGCGGCGCCGGCGGTGGCCGACCGGAAAATCGATCGAAACCTTGTCGGTGCTCGAACCGTCGTTGAAGAACACCTGCACAGAATTGCCGATGGCGCGCTTTTCGGGGTCGAAGTATTCTTCGGTGAAGCGCGGGTTCTCGGTCACCGTCATCCTGTCGCGCAACTTGTCGATGCGTGGATCCGAGGCGGCCTTGTCGGAGTAGGACTCGGCCGTCAGCTCCCCGAAGATCAGCGGGTAGGCGACCATGTACTGGATGCAGTGGTCGCGGTCGGCGTAGTTGTCCAGCGGCCCGGTCTTGTCGATGATCCGGCTGCCGGCCTCCTGGGTCTCGATCTCGATACGCTCGATTTCCTCGAGCCGGTCCCTGATCTCCGGGTGAAGCTTCAGCGCGCACTCGACCGCCGTCTGGGCGTGGAACTCGGCCGGGAACGAAATCTTGAAAAGGACATTCTCCATCACGTAGGAGCCCAGATCGCGCTCCAGCACCAGATCCTGGCCCTTGAACAGCACGTCCTGGAAGCCCCAGCCCTTCGCGGTCAGCGCCGACGGGTAGCCGATCTCGCCCTTGAGCGTGAGCAGCGCCAGCTGCACCGCCCGGCGGCACGCATCGCCGGCCGCCCAGCTCTTGCGCGGCCCGGTGTTCGGGGCGTGGCGGTAGGTCCGAAGCGCACCGCCGTCGATCCAGGCCTGGCTGACCGCGTTGATCACGTCATTCCTGGCCCCGCCCAGCATGCGCGTGACGACGGCCGTCGAGGCGACCCTTACCAGCAGCACGTGGTCCAGCCCCACGCGGTTGAACGAGTTCTTCAGCGCCAGCACGCCCTGGATCTCGTGCGCCTTGACCATCGCCTCGAGGATGGTGTCGACGTTGGGCGCGATATGCCCCTCGGCGATGTCGCTGCGGGCGATATAGTCGGCCACGGCGAGGATCGCGCCGAGGTTGTCGGACGGGTGTCCCCACTCGGCCGCCAGCCACGTGTCGTTGAAATCGAGATACCGCACCAGCACGCCGATGTTGAACGCCGCCTGGGCCGGATCGAGCTCGAAGTGCGTCCCCGGCACCCGCGCCCCGCCGGGAAGGTCCGCGCCCGGCACGATCGGGCCGAGCAGCTTCACGCATTCGGGAAACCTGAGCGCCAGCATCGCGCAGGCCAGCGAGTCCTTCAGGCAGTAATGCGCCGTCTCCAGTGCCTCGTCGGAGCGAATCTCGGTTTCGCAGACGTAATCGGCAATCTGCTGGATCAGTGCATCGGGCTCGGGCCGCTTCGCGGCGCGGATATCGGTCTCGGACATGCGCGGGTTCCTGTCGGTACGGAGTGAGGAAATCCACTTATTTTATCAGCCCATTATCCTCCGGTGCCGCACCTGCGCGGCCAAAACCGTCAGCGAAAATTCCAGGCTCCGAAGAGATTGATCAGATCCGCATAATAGCTGCTCTCCTCACCGATTCAGAGCTGCTTACGCTGCGTTACCACGCCCCGGCCGGCACTGTCCGTTTCGAACCCTGTGATAACGAAGCCGAACTGCAGGTTGAGAATGATCATCGGCGTGTTCGATGTGCGAGTGCGCGTCTCGATCCGCTCAAAGCCAAGACCGTGCGCCCAATCATGCTGCGCAGCCATAAGCCGTGACGCGATCCCCTGTCGGCGGCAGTCTGGCTGTACTGCACCGAGCCAGCTGTAGAACAGACTCTTCCCGCGACGGTATCCCATCTTGAAACCGACCAACTCGTTCGCTCGGCGGGCCTCTACCAGCACCGGATCGGCAATATGCGGGAGACGATCAAGCAGGTAGCAAGCATCGAAATCAGGAAATGCGTCGTGACAGAGCGCGACGATCTCGTCGCCCACGTTCACCTCGTCGCCACTGAAAACCCTTATCGTTATTCCTCTCGACATCGAGTCATCCCCGTGCCAGACAAGAAAGTGATCGCTTCTCTTACCATAACTCAGGAATATCGAATGGCTTCATGCAACGAGGCCTTCCGGACAATGGCTTGACCCGGCTGCCATCGAGTGACTGGCCGAGCCAACCTTCCGGATGAGTCAGTTCAAAAGGGGCTTGCGCTATCTCTTCGGAAACACGCACGAAACCAACTTTGGAATAGAATCCGGGATCACCATAGGTAAAAACGCACTGCACTCCCTTGTCCCTCAACCGGTCAAGGCCAAATCTGATCAATCGTTGACCAATCCCTTTTCCTTGATAATCCGTGTGGACTGCCACAGGCGACAGAAGAAAGACATCGACCGGGGCGTCATAGACCAGCCTCGTGAAGAATATGCAACCGATAATCTTCCCGCGTTCGGTGACAACGAACCCGAAAACTTCCCGGGATTCAGTCTCATTCAGCAAATCCCGAACAAGTCGCCCGATCAGCGCCCCCTCTGACGGACCTTCCGATACGGCAAATGATTCCACGAACAGCGTCCGGATTCCGGATTCGTCAGCCTTGTCGTATGCAGAAAACTTCAATTTTCGGGACTTCGCTGGAGGATCGAAAAGTCTGCAGCCCGTCGATTAAGGCGTGTGAAAAGCCTGTCAGGCCTCGGCCTGCGTTATACGATTTCCGCCGTGTTTCTTGGAGTTGTACAGGGCTTCGTCGGCGCGCTGGAACAGGCCCCTGAAGTCCTCGCCAGGCAGCAGTTCGGCGACGCCGAGGCTGCAGCGCAGGTAGTCGCCGCCGATCCGGATCCGGTTGACCAGGACCTTGATCCGCCTGGCGACCTCCATGGCTTCCTCCTGGTCCAGATCGGGCAGCAGGATGACGAACTCGTCGCCACCGTAGCGGGCAATGACGTCCTGGCGGCGCACGCTGTTGCGGGCCGCGATACAGACGCTGACCAGCGCATCGTCGCCGGACGTGTGACCGTACCGGTCGTTGATTTTCTTGAAATTGTCCAGGTCGAAGACCGCCAGCGACAACGACTTGTTCTCGGCGTGGCTTTGGGTAATCTCCAGGCTGGCGCGCAAGTCCATGTAGTGCCGCGACGAGGCGCCGGTAAGTGAATCGGTGAACACCATCCGCTTCAGTTGCTCGTTATGAGCCCGCAACTGCGGGATCGCGATTCCGAACAGCGCGTTGGCGGCGATGACGTTGATCGCGAACTGGTAGACCATCACGTATTCCATCAGGCCCAGCAGGTGCACCAGCAGCGCGATCAGGAAACTGGTCACGGCCAGGCTGACGACGCTGAACGCCGGGCTCTCGGTACACGCGATCCACATGTGGGTGATGGCAAGAAAGAAGATCGCGAATGAGCTTTCCCGCGCTTCTGTCAGATAGGCCAGCAGCATGGTCGCGACGACCAGCGACGAGTTCAGGGCGAGCTTGTTGGCCAGGCCCTTGAAGGAACCCCTGCCCTGCCGGGTGAATTCCGCCAGATCGATGTCGGGTTCCGGATACAGCCGGATCAGCCAGCCGCTGAACAGCGGCGCCAGAACCACCACGCCGGCCACGTCGCCGATCCAGAAAGGCAGCAGTGTGCTGCTGACGGCGGCCGGGTCCAGCTGGTTGGTGATGACCAGCGCCGCGATGACAAGCACGGTCGCGCACAGCGCTGCCAGGCCCGCGGTCACCAGAAACGTGACGATGAGTTGCGGCGTGCTGTGGCTCGCCTTCCGGGCCAACCGGCCGATCAGAAAGGCGCCCAGCCAGTACGGAGCGATGTGCGCCACGCCGAACAGGATCCCGGCCCGGATCGACTGCCGGAAATCCAGCGGCAATTGGTAGTGATCCACCGCCCAGATCGTGATGAGAACGGCGGCAGCCATCAGCGGCAGCGCGGCTCGGCGGCCCAGCACCAGAAGCGCCGCGAATGTCAGCCCGGCGGCGGGAAACCAGACGCTGGCGTGCTCGGTGTATTCGACCAGCCTGCCGAGCTGCCACACCGCCAGCCACGCGACCAGCAGGAAAACGACGCGCAGAAGGGCCGAACGATGCAGGAGCCGGGTCAGGAGGTCAACCATTGTTCATTCACGCGCGTTGCTCGCGCCCGGCCCAGGCGATCGCCAGCGCCAGGAAGAACGGGATCAGCCGCTCAGCGGCATCACCCGGCGCGGACGGCAGGAAGCTGAGCAATACCGTCAGACCGAAACCGCTGAGCATGGCGGCGAAGCGGTGGGACGGGCGTACCGGGCCGGCGAACAGCAACACGATCAACAGCGGGCCGAACGCGTTGCCCAGACCCTGCCACGCGAACAGCACGCGATCGAAGATCGTCGCCGGAAAGTACAGCGCCAACACGACCGCTGCGATGCCGAGCACGACGATAACCAGCCGGTCGACGGCCACCGAGCAATGACCGCGATACAGGTCGTGGCTGACGGCCGACCCCGCGACCAGCAACTGGCTGTCGGAGGTCGACATGATCGCGGCCAGCACGCCGCCGGCGATCAGCCCGCCGACAACGTCCGGCAGCAGGTCGGCGCTGAGCGCGAGCAGCGCATCCTCGCCGCTGGCCAGCTCCGGCAGCAGCACCCGCGCCGACCAGCCGAGCAGCACCATGCCGGTGTAGATCACCGCCGCCCAGCCGAGCGCGACGGTGCGCGCGAGCCGGATCGATTCGACCTTCTCCAGCGCCATGAAGCGGTTGACCACGTGCGGCTGGCCCGGATAGCCCAGCCCGATGCCGAACAGCCCGGCGACGAAGATCATCGATAGCGGAAGGTTCGGCTGGTCGACGACGCGCGCCAGACCCGGCTCCTCGAGCGCCGCCAGGCCCTCGACAAGGCCGCTCGCACCGCCGACGGCAAAGAACGCGACCGCCGGCAGCACGGCCGCGACGAACAGCATCATCAGTCCCTGCAGCGCATCGGTGACGCTTGCGGCCCAGAACCCGCCGAGAAACACGTAGCCGATGACGATGACCGCGCCGGCCACGATCGCGAACGTGCCGGTGATCGGCAGCGCCGAACCGATCGCGGTGCCGGCGGCCTGGAACTGCGAGGCTACGTAGAACGTGAAACAGAACAGGATGATCGCCGCGCCGACGGCCCGCAGCCGGCGCTCCTGCCGCTCCGGCAGGCCACCGGCGAGGAATTCGACCAGGGTCAGCGAATTGTCGCCGTGGCTGGCCGGCTGCAGTTTCGGGGCGATGAACACCCAGTTGATGAAGAACCCGGACACGACCGCCGGCACCAGCCAGATTGCCTGCAGGCCCCAGGCCCAGGCTGCGCCGCTCACTCCCATCAGCGTCCAGGCCGACGACGAGCTTGCCGACGCGCTCAACGAGGCCACCAGCGGCCCCATCCGGCGCCCGGCGAGGTGGAAGTCCGACGTGTCCGCAGTCCGGCGCTGCGCCCAGAACCCGATCGCGAGCAGCGCGACCAGGTAGGTGATCATCGTGGCCGAAAGCATGCGGCGCATTATCCATGAGGGGCGATTGCAAAACCAGCCGACCGCCCGCGGTGGGCTTCCGTTCGCCACGCCGTGACGCGGCGCTGGGATAATGCGCCGGTTGCTACCGGAGAACCCCGTCTGCGTACCGATGAATGAATCGCGACCGTCTCCGCTTCGCATCGCTTGGCTTGCGGTGCGCCCGCCCACGTTGCCACTTTCGCTGTCGCCGGTCGTCGCCGGTGCAGTCGTCGGCGCGCTCGAGAGCGGCTCGTTTCGGCCGGACATCGCACTGGCAGCCGGGCTGTCGGCCGCAGCGATCCAGATCGGCACCAATCTGCACAACGACGCGGTCGACGCAATCAACGGCACCGACCGCGCCGATCGTGTCGGGCCGGTGCGCGTGACCCAGCGCGGCTGGGTCGAGCCGAGGCGGATGCTCGGCGTCGCTCGTGCCGCGTTCGCGCTGGCTGCGCTGTTCGGGGTCTATCTTGTCATCCTCGGAGGCTGGCCAATCGTCGCGATCGGGCTGGTCTCGATCGCCGCGGCGTGGGGGTATTCCAGCGGACCGTGGCCGATCTCGCGCGGGCCGTTCGGCGAGTTGTTCGTACTCGTATTCTTCGGACTGGTCGCGGTGGCGACGGTCGCGTGGCTGCACACCGGCTCGGTAACGTCGCCGGCGATCCTGGTCGGCGCCGTAGTCGGGTTGCCGGCGACGCTTGTGCTCTTGATCAACAACGCGCGCGACATCGAAGGCGATGTTCGCGCCGGACGGAAGACGCTGGCCATCCTGCTCGGCCGGCGCGGATCGATCCGGCTGGCCGGCGTGTTCATGGCCGCGATCGTGTTCAGTCTGCTGCTGCTGGCGGGGCTGGGTCGGCCATGGTACGGGGCGCTGGCGGGGCTGATCGGCCTGGCGCCGGCGATTCCGATCCGGCGGATGTTGACCGAACGATCCGGGCCGGAGGCGTACAACGCCAGCTTGCGGCAGGCAGTGCGGTTTCAGATGGTATTGACGCTGGCGGTTTGCACCGGGTTGGTGTTGGCGGCGTGGGTCGGCTAGAAACCCCGTCGGCCGCGCCGGGCCGACCTACGAAAAACCGGCACGAACGCCGCAGGTCGGGGCGGCGTCCCCGACGCGATGGTCAATACCGGCCGCCGCGCTTGTAGACGTAGTTGGCGAGCTGGCGCGCTTCCTTGTTCATACGCATCAGGTTGACGTGCGTGATCCGGAAAAGAGCGCGCATGATCTTGAGTACCAGCCGCGGGCGGGTTTCGACCAGCGATTCGAAATGCTCCGGCGTCAGGCCGTAGACGACGACGTCACCGCGCGCCTTGAGCGTGGCCTGGCGCGGGGCGCCGTCGACGAAGGCGCGCGTGCCGGCGAATTCGCCCGGGCTCATGACGTAGACGCGTTCGGGCTCGCCCTCGACACTGCTCCAGACCTCGAGCCGGCCTTCGGCCAGCAGGAAGAGCCGGGAATCCTGATCGCCCTCCTCGACCAGCGTCTCGCCGTCGCCGACGGTCCGGCTTTCGAAAAGCTTCTTGAGTGCGTCGAGATCCTGTTCGTCGAGTTCCTCGCCGAGGAAGGAGCCCTTGAGTTTCTGACGGTCGATACCGTTATTGTCGTCGCTGTTCATGGCGCTGGACTATACGCCGCGCGTGCCGGACCGCTTTGATCCGAATCAATTGAAACGCCGCAATCGAGAGCCGGGGCCCAACAGCTCACATCGGAAGGCCGCCGCCGGGCATGCCGCCGCCCGGGAGGCGCTTCATCATCTTCTGCATCGCGCGCTTGCTGCCGACCTTCTTCATCATCTTCTGCATCTGCTTGTGCTGCTTGAGCACCTTGTTGACGTCCTGGATCTGCGTGCCCGATCCATGCGCGATGCGGCGCTTGCGCGAGCCGTTGATGGTGTCCGGATAGCGCCGTTCCTTCGGCGTCATCGAATTGACGATCGCGATCATGCGCTTCGTCTGGCGGTCGTCGAGCTGCGCCCGGGCCGCGTCGGGCAACTGGCCCATGCCGGGTAGCTTGTCGGCCAGCGAGCCGAGCCCGCCGAGCCTTTCCATCTGCTCGAGCTGGGTCCTGAAGTCATCCAGGCCGAAGCGACGCGACCCCTTGCCGACCTTGCCGGCCAGCTTCTTCGCCTGTTTCTCGTCGACTTTGCGCTGGACGTCCTCGACCAGGCTGAGCACGTCGCCCATGCCGAGAATGCGCGACGCCAGCCGGTCCGGGTGGAACGGCTCGATGCCGTCGAGCTTCTCGCCGGTACCGAGAAACTTGATCGGAACGCCGGTGATCTGGCGCACCGACAGCGCCGCGCCGCCGCGGGCGTCGCCATCGGCCTTGGTCAGCACGACACCGGTCAGCGGCAGCGCTTCGTGAAACGCGCGCGCGGTATTCGCCGCGTCCTGGCCGGTCATCGAGTCGACGACGAACAGTACTTCGGCCGGGTCCGTGGCTTGCTGGATCCGGCGAATCTCGTCCATCATCGCCTCGTCTATGGCGAGCCGGCCGGCGGTGTCGATGATCACCACGTCGGAAACGGTACGCCGGGCCTCGTCGACGGCGGCCTTCGCAATCTCGACCGCGTCGCGGGTCTCGGGGTGGCGGTAGAAGCGAGCGCCGGCCTGGCCGGCGACGGTTTCGAGCTGGTCGATCGCGGCCGGCCGGTAAACGTCGGCCGAGGCCAGCAGCACGCTCTTGCCGTGGCGCTCGTCGATCAGCCGTGCGAGCTTGCCGGCCGTCGTCGTCTTACCGGCCCCCTGCAGCCCGGCCAGCAGCATCACGATCGGCGGCTTTCGGTTCAGTGCCAGCGGCGCGGAATCGCCGCCCAGCACCTCGACCAGTTCGTCGTGGACGATCTTGATCAGCGCCTCGCCCGGCTTCAGGCTGGCGACGACGTTCTGGCCGACAGCCTTCTCGCGGACCCGGTCGATGAACGTCTTGACCGCCGGCAGTGCGACGTCGGCCTCGAGCAGGGCGCGCCGCACATCGCGCAGCGCCTCGGCAATGTTGTCCTCGGTGAGCTTGCCGCGGCCGCGCAGGCGATTGAGAGAATCGCCCAGCCGCTGGCTGAGTTGATCGAACATGCAATGCTTGGGTTGGATGCCTGTCCCGATTATACTGACCCGCTGAATCTTTAGAGCGGGGATCCCGGTGAATCCGATCGACACGCTGCAACTCGTCGCGATGGTGCTGTACCTGATCGCCACCGGCATGGTCGGATTCGGAATCCACGCCGACCGAAGCTCGCCGGTGCGGGCCGGCGTGGCCGTCACGCTAGTCGCCGTCGTCGTCCACGGCGCGTCGTTCATGATCGAAATGGGCCGGATCGGCGGGTTCAACGCCGATTTCTTCAACTCGCTCGCGCTGGTCTCGCTGATCAACCTGCTCGTCGTGCTGGTCGGGCTGCTCCGCTTCGCCTGGGTGGAGCTGCTGATCCTGGCCCTGCCGGGCACGGCCGGGTTCACGCTGCTCAAGCTGCTGATCTCGCCGGCGCCGATGGCGCTGGACACCGGCGCGCCGATGATGGACCTGCACGTGATCTCGTCGCTGCTTTCCTACAGCATGCTCAGCATCGCCGCGGTCACGGCCGTGTTCATCGCCTTGCTGCACAACCTGCTGCACCGGCACCGCGGAATGGCCGTGATCGAGATCCTGCCGCCGCTGGTGTCGATGGAGAAGATGCTGTTCCAGATGATCGGCGCCGGCTGGGTGATCCTGACCATCAGCCTCGTCACCGGGCTGCTGTTCGTCGACAACCTGTTCGCGCAACACCTGGCGCACAAGACGTTTCTTTCGATCCTGTCGTGGCTGGTGTTCGGCTTGCTGCTGGCCGGGCGCTGGCGCTACGGCTGGCGGGGCATGCGCGTGGTCCGGCTGTGCCTGATCGGCATGGCGATCCTGCTGCTGGCCTATTTCGGCAGCAAGGCGGTGCTGGAGCTGGTGCTGGACCGGCACTGGCGAGCCGCGTAGGAGCGGCCTCCAGGCCGCGATGGACCCAAGCGTTTTTCGCCGCGTGGACGCGGCTCCCACACGGCGCGTCCAAAGCGGTATCGGACCGCAAGCCGTTCGGGATCCCGGAACATCGCGATTTGGAAATCGCTCCCACAGACAAGGGTCGCTCCGGCGATAACCGTTCAGCGTGGGGCCATGTCCGACGATGCTAAAATTGTCGGGATGAATTCCGGCACCACCAATCCGACATCCGAGCGCAAACGGGTCCGCGAGGCGCGGGCGCCGGTCGCCGATCTTTTCGACCGCAAGCCGGAGCTGTACTGGCTGGACTTCGGCGTGACGGTCGTTCTGACCTGGGCGCTGGTCGCGGTCTATTTCTCCACCGAGGCGTGGTCGCCGATGCAACTCGGCGCAGTGTTCCTGGCCGCGATCGGCGTGTTCCGCGCCGGGACGTTCATGCACGAGATCGTGTATTTCAAGAGCGGCGAGATGGTTGCGTTCCGGTGGGCGTGGAACCTGCTGCTCGGATTTCCGATACTCATGCCCTGGGTGTTGTACCGGAACCATATCGAACACCACAGTCGCCGGCATTTCCCCACGCCCGGTGACGGCGAATACCTGCCGCTGGCGGCGACGCCGCCGCTGGAGACGGTCAAGTACCTGTTGCAGCCGGTGCTGCTGCCGCCGCTGACGTTTCTCCGGTTCGGCATTTTCGGCCCGCTCTCGCATCTTTCGCCCCGCCTGCGCGAATGGCTGCTGACGTGCGCCTCGGCGGCGGCGACGAACCCTTACTACCGCAAACGATTTCCGGCGCGCCATGAACCCGAGCTGATCCGGTCCGAGTGGTTCTGCTTCGCGTGGCTGGTGTTGCTGGTCGCGCTGACCGTGTTCGGACCAATGCGGCCGGTTCACTGGCAGATGGCCTGGGCGCTGCTTTCGCTGGCGTTCGGGCTGAACTGGCTCCGCAACCTGGCCGCCCACGGCTATGCGAACGACGGCGAACCGCGCAGCCACATCGGACAGCTCCAAGACTCGTTCAACCTGACCGGCCAGACCTGGCTGACGTTCTGGCTCTTCCCGGCCGGGTTGCGCTACCACGCGCTGCACCATCTGCTGCCGGGCCTCCCCTACCACCAGCTCGGTCGGGCCCACCGGCGTCTGCTGGCCGGCCTGCCGTCCGATCACCCGTATCACCGGTGCAACCACGACAGCTATTTCCGGATCGTCGGCCGGCTGCTGCACGATGCCTGGAAGCACCGCGGTCAGCGCGCGATCCTGCGGCGCTGGCAGGCCGGTTACGGTTACTGAGCCGGTCCCAACATGCAGATATCGACCTTCGAGCCGGCGCCGGCGACGCCATCGCAATCATCGGGCCGCACCGGGGGACTGGCGGCGCTGATCAACCCGTTGAGCTTCCGGATGAGCCTCCGCGACCGTGCCGAACGCAGTGCCGCGAGCATACGCGCGCACGGCGGCGAGGTGTTCGAGGTCAACGGGCTGGACAGCATCCAGCAGGCGCTGCACGAAGCACTGCAACGGCCGATCGGCCGCCTCGTCCTCGCCGGAGGCGACGGCACCCTCCAGGCGACTGCGACCTGGCTGGCACGCCACCGCGACCAGTACCCGCTGCCGGAACTGATCGTCCTCGCGGCCGGACGGACGAACTACGTCGCCGCCGACCTCGGCACACGCAAGAACTTCCTCGCCACGCTCGAACGGATTCTCGAGACCGGCGTCGATGGCCTGCACCCGGTCGACCGCGCGACGCTGGCGCTCAAGCACCCTTCGATCGGCACCGAGCACGGCTTCTTCATGGCCGGCGCGATCGTCGACCAGGTCATCCGCGACGTCCACCGCTGGCAGGAGGAGCATCCGGGCTGGCGGCGCCGCCACCATGCCGCGTCGGCGTTCGGCGTCGCGCGCATCGCGCTGCGCAGGCTGTTCGGAGTGCATCGATTCGAGTCGCCGCGACTCGAGATCGAGGCGGCCGGCCTCGGCCGGATCGGCGGCCCGTGCCGGTTCCTGCTGGCCACGACTCTGCTGCTCGGGCGCAGCCTGGTCGATCCGTACGCGCGGCGCGGCGAAGGGGCGCTGCGCCTGACCGCGGTCCGGCGCGACGCGCGGGCGCTGTACCGGCACCTGCCTCGCCTGGTCAGCGGCCGCTTCAGCGCCGCCATGAACCCGAAGGTCGGCTACCTGTCCGGCAATTGCAGCCGCATCCGGATCCACGGCATAGGCGCAATCACGCTCGACGGCCAGGAATTCGATCTCGATGTGCGCACTCCGCTGACGATCGAAACCGGGCAGGTCTTCCGGTTTCTGCGCCCGTGAACCGGCTCGAGCAATTCATGGCCGACGATCTCGCGCGGCCCGCGCCGGGCGGGCTGGGACCGCTGGTCGACGCGATCCGGGATCGTTGCGGGCCGGCGCTGCGTGCGGTCGTACTGTACGGCTCGACCCGGCGCGATGTCGGCGTCGGCGACGGCCTGGTCGACCTGATGGCAGTGGTCTCGGGCTACCGCGCCGTGCACGGCACCGGCCCGACCGCGCTGCTCAATCACCTGCTGCCGCCCAACGTCTACTATCTCGAAGCCAACGCTGGCGCCGGCCCCGACGACGGCAACGGCGCGGCGCGCGTACGCTGCAAGTACATCATCGTCTCGGAAACCTCCCTCGCCCGGCGCATGGCCGGCGGCCTGGACGGCTACTTCTGGGCTCGTTTCACGCAGCCGTGCCGGCTGGTCTGGCGTGCCGACGACCGGGCCGCCGAGCTCATCGCCCGGGCCCGCGCCCGGGCCGCGCGCCATTTCGCGACCGTCGCGGCCGGCCTCGGGCCCGGCCGCTTCACGGCCGAAGAATTCTGGGTTCGAGCCGTGCGCGCGACCTACGGCTGCGAACTGCGGCCAGAGCCCCCCGGTGCGGCCGATGCGCTGATCGGGCACGATCGTGAATTCTGGCAATCGCTTTCCGAGACCCTGCTGCCGATCATCCCCGGCATCGAGCGAAGCGGCGAAGAATTCGTCGTGGCCACCGGCCGTGCCCGCCGCCTGCGCGGGATGCTCGGCTGGCCGGCGCGTCGCATCTGGAGCCGCACGCTCAACGTACTGCGTCTGCTCAAGGCCGCCGGTACTTTCGCCAACGGCATCGACTACCTGAGCTGGAAGATCGAGCGCCACAGCGGCGTCCGGATCGAGCCGACCGAGCGCATGCGCCGACACCCGCGGCTGGCCGCCTGGGGCCTGCTGTTCAGGCTGTGGAAGAGCGGAGCTCTGCGATGACGAAGGCATTTCATGACACTTCGCGGGGCAGCCGGGCGATGCTTGCCAGCCTGTTCCGCCGCTATCCCGGCCGCAGCATGGCTGTGCTGGCTGCGCTGCTGCTGGCCAGCCTTCTCGACGGGCTGGGACTATCGACGCTGCTTTCGATGATCTCGCTGACCAGCCACGCGGTCGACGATTCGTCGGCGACGCTGGGCGACACCGCGAATCCGTCGCTGCCGGAGCGGCTGATCGAGCAGGTGTTCGACGCTGCAGGCATCGCGCCGACGCTGCCGTGGCTGCTCGGGCTCGGCATCGCGCTCATCCTGCTCAAGACCATGGTGGTGCTGCTGGCCAACCGCCAGGTCGGCTACGCGGTCGCCCAGGTCGCGACCGACCTGAGACTGGACCTGATCCGTGCGGTGGTCGCCAGCCGCTGGCGGTATTACCTGTCGAAATCCGTCGGCAGCCTGGCCAATGCGATGGCCACCGAGGCGCAGCGCGCGTCGGAAGGCTACCTGCAGGGTGCGATCATGGCGACCCAGTTCATCACCGCGATCGTCTACACCGGGCTTGCGCTGATGATCTCGTGGAAGGTCACGCTCGGCGCGCTGGGGCTGGCCGCAATCGTGCTCGGCGGGCTGAATCTGCTGGTCAGGACCGCGGGCAAGGCCGGCCGCAAGCAGACCGGGTTGCTCAAGACCATCCTGGCGGCGATGACCGACCAGCTCGCCGCCATCAAGCCGCTCAAGGCGATGGCGCGCGAAGACCAGTTCGACATGCTGGTCTCGGGCCAGACACGCCAGCTCAACAAGGCGCTGCGCAAGCAGGTGTTCGCCAAGGAGGCGATGAAGGCGCTGCAGGAGGCCATGCTCGTGATCCTGGCCGCGATCGGGCTGTTCATCATGCTGGCGCCGATGGACATGTCGCTGTCGGCGGCAATGGTGCTGATCTTCGTGCTCGCGCGCATCATCACGCTGCTGTCCAAGGCCCAGCGCGCCTGGCAGTACATGGCGATCGCCGAGAGCGCGTACTGGTCGCTGGACCAGGCCGTCGAGGAGGCGCGCGCCGAACGCGAACCGCGCCGCGGCACGCGCGAGCCCGAACTCGCCCGCGCGATCCGGCTCGAGAACGTCTCGTTTGCGCACGGCGGCCACCGCGTATTCGATCACCAGTCGATGGAAATCCCGGCCGGCCGGCTGACCGTCGTCACGGGCCCGTCGGGCTCCGGCAAGACGACGCTTGTGGATCTCGTCGCCGGCCTGCTCGGGCCCGACGACGGCTGCGTGATGATCGACGATGTCGACCTGGCCGAGATCGACCGGACGAAGTGGCGCGCCGCGATCGGCTACGTGCCGCAGGAAGCGCTGCTGATCAACGATTCGGTCCTCAACAACGTCGCGCTGGGCGCGCCGGACCTGCGCCGCGACGATGTCGAGCGGGCGTTGCAGAAGGCCGACGCGCTGGACTTCGTGATGCAGATGGAGCACGGGCTGGATTCGCCGGTCGGCGAGCGCGGCGCACGCCTGTCCGGCGGCCAGCGCCAGCGGCTGGCGATCGCGCGCGCGCTGGCGCACCGCCCGCGCCTGCTGATCCTCGACGAGGCGACCAGCAACCTCGACCGCGCCGCCGAAAAGGCCGTACTCGCGACCATCGCCCACCTCAAGGGCGAGCTGACGATGCTCGCGGTCACCCATCACGAGCCACTGCTGACGCTGGCCGACCGCATCTACAATGTCCAGGGCGGCTGGATCTCGCAGATCGAATCGAATGCCACCGACGATGAGCGCGCATAGATTGCGCGACTGGCGCCGGTATGCGGGACGCACGCTGGCCATTCGCGCCGCGGATCACGCCGCGCGCGGCGGGGTCGAGCGCATCCGTCGCTGGGGCCGTCTTGTGGGTGAGGCCCATTACTGGCTCGGATGGCCGGTCTACCGCCGCCTGCGGCGGGACATCGCCACGGCGCTGGCGGTCCCGCGGGCGCGCGCCGGCGCCATTCTGCGCCGCGCCTTCCGCGAAAACGATCGCGCCGTGTTCGAGATCATCGCGCTGTCGCGGCCGAACTGCGACCCCGACGCGCTGGTCGATTCGGTCCGCATCGACGATGCTCAGCGGCTGGAAGACCGACCGGGTCGCGGCAACGGCGCCATCCTTCTCGGCATGCACATGGGCAACGGCATCCTGATGGCCGCCCGCCTGGCCCGCGAAGGCTGGCCCGTTCACATCGTGTTCCGCGACCCGCGCCGGCTGCCGCCGGGTCTGCTCGGCCGCAGCATCGAGCGCGCCGGCTGCGTGCCGGTGCCGCTGGACCGCGACAACCCCACGCGCAGCTTCCGCCGGATGCTCGCCATCCTGCGCGACGGCGGCGTGATCTTCGCGCTCATGGACCAGGCCAACAAGCGCGAGGGCACCGAGAAACGGTTCCTCGGCAAGCGGATGCGCATGCCCGCCGGACTCCCCGGCCTGGCCGTGCGCACCGGCGTGCCGATCATTCCGATCCATGTGCTGGACGTCGACCAGGGCTGGCGCTTCGGCGTCCAGGCCCCGCTCGTCGCCGAGTCGGCCGACGCCATGCTCGACACGATCTGCGCGTCGATGGAACAGGCCATTCGCGCCCGCCCCGAACTGTGGGCGTGGCACCACCGGCGCTGGAAGCGCTATCCTTTCGAGCCCGAGCCGACAACCACGAGTAAACCGACATGCCGCTGATTGCGCAGAGAATTCTCAAGGGACTGACGCCTTTCGCCGACCCGCACATGACGCCGGCCGTACGCTCGCGCCCGGAAAAGATCATCCTCGGCGTCAAGCCGGGCCACCGCCCCAGCGCCAAGCCGCCGGTCCGGATCTTCCTCGGCTCCGAGCGCAAGCAGTTCCGCGCCGAACGGGTGTTTCTGTGGTCGGTTGAAAAGCACCGCGACCCGAGCCGGATCTACGAAATCCATCTCCTCAAGGGGCTGAAGGGCTACGTTTCCGGCTTCTGGATCACCGGCTTCACGAACTACCGCTTCGCGATCCCGTATTTCTGCGACTACCAGGGCCGCGCGATCTACAACGACGTCGACCAGGTCTGGCTCACCGACCCGGCCGAACTGTTCGACCGCGACATGGGCAAGGCCGGCTTTCTGTCGATCAACGACCACGACACGTCCGTGATGCTGATCGACTGCAAGCGCATGACTGGCGTCTGGAGCCGCGAGAACGTCGTCGGCACGACGCGCAAGCGCATCGAGGCGCGCGCCCGCGCCGCCGGCATGTGGGGCGAATTGGAAGGGAGATACAACGCGCGCGACGCCGAGTACGTGCCCGGCGAATCGGCCTGCGTGCACTTCACGACGCTGCATACGCAGCCGTGGCGGCCGTTTCCGGACTGGTTCGTCTACCGCGAGAACCCCACCGGCTCGCTGTGGTTCGACCTCGAACGCGAGGCCGACGAGGCCCGTTTCCTGCCGATTTCGGCGCTGCGGCCATCGTCGCAGTGGCCCGATGCCGCGCTGGAGATCTCGGCCCGCCCCGACGGACCGGAGATGCGCGCGCTGCTCGGCGCGAGCGAGGACGGTCTGGAAAAGGTGCCGCGGCGCCGGATTTCCGGTCTGCTCGAGAAGGTGCCCGACGCCGACCTGCCGTGGGTACTCGACCGGTTGTTCAGGTACACCGGCGAACTGGAGCTCCGGCTCGCCGAACCGGTCGTCATCACGCGCTCCAGCCCCCGGCGCAATCTGCATTTCTGGATCGAGCAGCTGCGGCTGGCCGGTCGCCTGAACCCCGCAACGCGCTGGCGGCTTGAACGGCGCGTCGGGTTGAGCCGGCATGCGCTCGCCGGCGGTCCGCTGCGCCCGGGCCCGGTCGCGGTGCTGGCCCCCGACCGCGGCCGGATCAAGGCCGAGACCCTGGCCGGCGCGATCGCCGAGCGCACCGCCCGCCCGGTTTCGCGACTGCCGTTTCCCGGCACTCCCGCCGCCGCCTGGCTGCGGGCGATTTCCGGACGCGGGCTGCTCGACCCGGCGAAGCCGCCGGCGGTCATCGTCGCGGCCGGCGCCGCCGCGACCCGGGCGGCACGCGCCGCGGCAAGACACGCGAGAACACCGCCGGCGCTGGTCCTGATCGGCCGACGCGCCGGGCCGGTGCCGGAGCACGCGGGCGTCGTCGTCAACATGCGGCACCACGGCCTGCCCCCGCACCCGAACCGGATCGAGACGCTGATCGGTTTCGGCGACGACCCCGAGGCGACGGCGGAACCCGAGACCAGACGCTGGACGGCGTGGCTCGAATCGTCGAAACGCGTCGCGCTGCTGCTCGGCGCCCATCCGCGCGGCCGCTGGCCGGAAAAATCGCTGTCCGCGCTGCTGGCCGATGCCGTCGAATGGGCGAACCGCCGCCAGGCCCGGTTGCTGGTCGTCGCGTTCCCCGAAGCCGACGCCGCCGGCGGCTGGCTGGAGTACAACGCCGGCGACGACGTCCACGTCTACCGCTGGCGCGAAAACGACCCGGCCAACCCGTACCGGCTCGCGCTCGAGCACGCCGGTGCACTGCTGTTGGCCGGCGGCCCGCCGGCCCGGTTCCGCGAGGCGCTGACGGGCAACCGGCCGGTCTATATCGCGCCGGAACTGACGCGCCGCAGCCTGCGGCAGAAATTCGCCGCCCGAATCGCGCGGCGCGCCTTCAGGCCCAGCTACAACAAGCGCGGCAGCATTCGCCCGCAGCAGGGGCTGACCTACCTGTGCGCCCGGCTGGTCGAGCGCGGCTGGGTGCTGCCGCCGCGCGGCCTGGCGGCCTGGCAGAATCAGCTCGTCGACAGGGGCCTGGCGGCGTGGATCGGCGCCGGGGCTGTACCGTCCGGACGTTGCCGGCCGGAACTCGGGGAGGTCTGCCAACGGATCGTCGAGCGGCTCGAGGTCGAAACGTCGGCGGACCAGGACCAACGCAAGTCGGATCGGGCCTGAACGCGTCCGATCCCGTGCCCCGGGCCAAACCGAACGGCCGGGCCGATCAAAGGTCTGAACGGATGATGACAAGCGCATGCAAAATGCCGACGCTGCTGGCCCTGCTGGCGTTGCTGGTCGCCACGATGCCGGCGGCCGCGCAGATCTATCGCTGCACCGACGGCGAGACGATGGTGTTCTCCGATGTGCCGTGCTCGGATACGGCCGAGGTCCACGAACTGTCGGCGCGACTCAGCGTGGTCACGGCCAGCCGCGACATCGAATCCATCGCGCGGCGCAACCGCGAATTCGTCGAACAGCGGCTCGAGCGGATCGACCGCCGTCAGGAACGCATTGCCGGGCGGCGCGCGGCCGAGTTGCGGGCGCTGGCGCGCGACGACTTCGACGACGTGCGCTACCGCAACGTGGTCGGGCACGCCAACTCGTTCTTCCCCGCCCGGTTCGGCCATGGCCGATTCGGCCGGAAGCATTCCGAAAAGGGGCGTTTTGGCAGGGTTCGCGAAGAACCCGGAATCGAGCCGGGCGGCGGCCGCGAACGCAACCCGACACTGCGCACCGGCCCGGCCGATTTTTCCATCCTGCACCGTTGAGCCCTAATCGGTGCTACCGGTGCCCGGCATCCGGGCCGGGGGTTACCAGTGGATGCCGCGCATCAGGCTCGCAAAGACCATCTGCTCCTGCGTTACCCGGGCCTCGCCGCGCTCCGGCCGTTCGCCGCGCGCGGCGGCCGTATCCGGGAACATCCGGAACGCCGAATTCATGACGATCTCGGAAACCTTGGGCGCCAGCGCGTGCAGCACCGAGGCGAAGATGCCGAGTCGGGTGGCGATCCGCTGCGGGCGGTAGATCACGGCCTGCTTGATCATGTCGGCGGCGTCCTCCGGGGTGATCGTCGGTACCGACTCGTAGATCTTGGTCGGCGCGATCATCGGCGTGCGCACCAGCGGCATGTTGACGGTCGTGAACGTCACGCCGGTATCGTTGTACTCGGCCGCTGCGCAGCGCGAGAACGCATCCAGCGCGGCCTTCGACGCGACGTAGGCCGAAAACCGCGGCGCGTTCGACAGCACCCCGATCGACGAGATGTTGATGATGTGGCCGGACTTGCGCTCGGCCATCGTCGGCAGCAGGCCCAGGATCATCGTCAGCGAGCCGAAGTAGTTGAGCTGCATGCAGCGCTCGAAGTCGTGGAAACGGTCGTAGGACAGCGCGATCGAGCGCCGGATCGACCGGCCGGCATTGTTGACCAGCACGTCGACCGCGCCGTGCTCCTTGAGCACCTTCTTGCACAGCCGTTCGGCGGCGTCGCGGTCGGCGATGTCGCAGGTATAGGCGAACGCGATGCCTCCGGCGTCCTCGATTTCCTTTTTCGTCTCGAGCAGCTCGGCTTCCTTGCGCGCCACGATGATGACGCGCGCGCCGGCCTCGCCCATCATCAGAGCGGTCGCCTTGCCGATGCCCGACGAGCCGCCGGTGATCAGCACGACCTTCTCGTGGACGTGGCCGGACAGCGAGCGGTCGATGAAAAGGTCCGGGTCGAGGTTCCTTTCCCAGTAGTCCCACAATACCCACGCGTAATCCTCCAACGGCGGGACGCGGATTCCGGAACCCTTCAGCGCCCGGTCGGCCTCGCGCGTGTCGAAGCTGGTCGGATAGTTGAAGAACCTGAGCACGTCCTTCGGGATTCCGAGGTCGCCGAGCACCTGATCGATGATCCGGCGTACCGGCGGCAGCATGCCGATGCCGCTCTTGACCGGCTGCGGGATGAAATTGAACAGCCGCGCGTCGATGCGCATCGACATCACCGGCGCGTGCGCGGCGTCCGCGATGATGTTCATGACCTCGCCGATACGTTTCGGGTGCGGGTCGGTCAGGTGAAAGCAGGTATTGTCCAGCTTCGGCTTGTGCGCGATATGGTCCATCGCCCTGGCGACGAAATCAACCGGCACGAGGTTGATCCGCCCCCCTTCCAGGCCCAGCGTCGGCACCCACGGCGGCAGCGTCCGGCGCAGCTTCTGGATGAGCTTGAAGAAGAAATACGGGCCGTCGATCTTGTCGATCTCGCCGGTCTTCGAATGCCCGACGACGATGCCGGGCCGGTAGATGCGCCAGGCGATCGGGCAATGGTTGCGGACCAGGCCTTCGGATTCGTGCTTGGTGCGAAAGTAAGGGTGATCCAGCCCGGTCGCTTCCTCGAACATGTCCTCGCGGAACGAGCCGCGGTACAGACCGGCGGCGGCGATCGACGAGGTATGGTGGAAGCACTTCGCCTTGACCTCGGCGGCGAAATCCATCGCGTGGCGCGTGCCGTCGATGTTCACCTTTTCCTGATTTTCGGCGCCGGCCGTCAGGTCGTAGACCGCAGCCAGGTGGAACACGTGCCGCACCTTGCCGCGCAACCTGGCCAGGTCGGCCTCGGAAATGCCGAGACCGGGGCGCGTCAGGTCGCCCGAGACCGCGACCACGCGCTTCCGGGCGTCGGGCCAGCGCTCGGCGACGAGCTGGTTGAACTTGCGCTTCGAGCCCCTGCGGACCAGCACGTGAACCGTCCCTCGCCGCTCGAGCAGCTGGTCGATCAGGTTGCGGCCGATGAAACCGGTACCGCCGGTCACGAAGTAGCCCATCGAAATCTCCTTGAATGGCTGGCTTGAAACAGAATACCTCGAAAGATTAACGACCAAAGCCGGAGAGCGCCAGCCCAATTTCCGTTGCCAACCGCCTGAATCACTGGTCCGGGCGTTGACCCGGGCCCGGTCCCGTGCTAAGAAGGAACCAGGTTCGTCCGATCAGGGAATGCAGCGGTGAGCGATCTCGACCAGCAATTCGAGCAGGCAGCCGAGCGCGTCAAGCGGCTCGACGAGCGGCCCGACAACGATACGTTGCTCAAACTCTACGCCCTCTACAAGCAGGGGTCCGAGGGAGACGTCAGCGGTGAGCGGCCCGGGTTCTTCGACTTCGTCGGCGTGGCCAAGTATGAAGCCTGGGAAAAGCTGCGCGGCACCGATCCGGCAGAGGCCAAACGGCGCTACATCGAACTGGTCGACTCGCTGGCCGATTGACGGCCGACCGGTTCGGCCCGCTCCACCGATGACGCGCTCGAACACGCCGCTGAGGATCGCCGAGGCCGCGCTCGTCCTGTTCAACCGCTTCGGAGAGCCGAACGTCACGACCAACCGGATCGCCGACGAACTCGATATCAGTCCCGGCAACCTGCATTATCACTTCAGGACCAAGCACGACCTCGTCGACGAACTGTTCGGCCGGTTCGAGCACCGGATGCTCGAACTGCTGGGCGGCGAGGCGGCCGAGCATTCGGACGTGGACGACGCGTGGCTCTTCCTGCACCTGGTCTTCGAGACGATCGCCGATTACCGCTTCATCTACCGCGATCTGAACGAACTGTGCGGCCGCAGCCGCGACCTCCGCCAGCGCTTCCGAGCCATCCTGAAGCTCTCGATGCAGACCGTCACCGACCTGCTGCACGGACTCGAACGCAGCGACCAGTTCGAAATCGATCCCCCGACGCGCCAGGCACTGGTGCGCAACATCGTGCTGATCAGCAGCTACTGGATCTCGTTCGACAAGGTGCTGGAACCGGCCGAAGAGCCCCAGCCCGACCGCGCCGCACTGCAGGTCATGAGCCTCGTCAGTCCCTACCTCAAGGGCGAAGCCCGCCACAAGTTCGACCTCCTCAGCCAGGCCTACCACCCCTGACCTTCCCCCAGCGACGCCGCGACCGAGCAAAGCGCCGCAGACGCGGTGCATGAAGTCCGCGCAGTAGAGCCG
>JAVVDX010000001.1:84138-93117 GCA_032251475.1 Wenzhouxiangellaceae bacterium
CGCGACCGAGCAAAGCGCCGCAGACGCGGTGCATGAAGTCCGCGCAGTAGAGCCGGCAGCCGACAACGTGGAATATAAAAAAAGCCCGGGCCGAAGCCCGGGCAAAAAGCAGCGTATTGGAGCAAAAGCTGCTTCGGGGTAGACCTCTTCGACCGCTCCGGTCAGGTCGCGATCAGGACGCCTTGCCCGACGAAGCCGGCTTGGCCGGCTTGGCCGGCTTGGCGGCCGGAGCCTTCGCGACCTTCTCGGCCGTGGCCTTCTGCGCCTCGGCAAGTTCGCGCACCCGGGTGTTGAGTTTCTGGACGCGCTTGCTGAGTTCCTGGATCTCGTCGGAGGTCGGCACGCCCAGCCGCGACAGCGCGCGTGCGACCCGGTCCTCGAAGACCTTCTCGAGCTTGTCCCAGTTCGTCCTGGCCTGCTTGCGCGCCTTCTCGACGCGACCTTCGACGTCGCTTCTCATGCCGCCGACGGCGTCTTCAGCCATCTTGCGGCCCTTGCCTTCGAGCTTTTTTCCTTCGGCGACCAGTCGTTCGTAAAGCTTCGTGCCCTCGTCGATGACGCGACCGGTCTGCTCGTTGATCAGCTTGCCGCCGCGGCGAACGATGCCGACGCCCTCTTCCTGTGCCAGCGCAAACGCGCCGAGACCAGCCAGCCAGATTTCATGCGCGTTGTCCTGTGCGCGCTCAATGCTGGCGGTCGCCTTGCGCGCCGCTTTCTTCTTCGCCGTCTTTTTGCCGGCAGTCTTCTTGCTCGCCTTCTTCTTCGAAACCTTCTTCTTCGCCGTCTTCTTGGCCATGATCTTTCACCTCTGTTGTCTGGATTGCGCCCGCGTTGGGCCCTGCTTTGTATGACAATATACGTCCGAAAATTAGAGCGGGCACACTAGACGCCTCCCTTGACCAGGAAACCATCGATGGATACCAGCAGCTGGGCCGAATTCGCCGGCGATGCAACACAGTTCGAATACCCCGGAGGAGAACTCGGCAAGGCCTGGAGCCGGTTGCACGCCGGCGATCGCGAGCCGTGGCCGTCCGACAAGGTCATGCAGGACGCCTGGCGGCTGTTCCACCGGGGCCGCTTCGCCGAGGCCGTCGACGCAGCGGCCGAAATCGGACCGTCGGCCCACGTCGTCGCGAACAAGGCCTCGGGCATTTACGCCGACTACCTCGAGGAAGACGACCCGACGCGCCAGGCGATCTACAGCGCCGGCATCGAGCGAGCCGAACAGGCAATCGCCGACGACCCGGACAAACCGAACTCACACTATTTCAACGCCTACCATCTCGGCCGCTACAGCCAGAGCATTTCGGTCGCCAGGGCGCTGAGCCAGGGGCTGGGCGGAAAAATCAAGCGTTCTCTGGATCGGGCCATGGAGCTCGAACCGGAACACGCCGAGGCGCACACCGCGCTCGGGCTGTACCACGCCGAAGTCATCGCAAAAGTCGGCAAGCTGGTCGGCTCGATGACCTACGGCGCCAGCGCCGACAGGGCGATGGAGCACTTCGACGAGGCGATCCGGCTGTCCGACGCACCGATCGCATGGATCGAGTACGGCAACGGGCTGCACCTGCTCTACGGCGACAAGCGCCTCGACGATTCGAACGAGGCCTATGCGAAGGCCGCGGCGATGGAGCCGCTGGACGCGATGCAGGCGCTGGACATCGAATACGCGCGAAATTCCCTGGCTTACTAACACCGTCGTTAATCCTGCCTCATTCGGGGCTCCGGACGAATTCGCCTGCAAGGCAAAGTGGCGAAGGCATAGCAGACCTGCGTCGAGCCGCTTTGACGCCGCAGGCGGATTCGTCCGGAGCCCCCGCAGGGCTTGCCTCTCGGCGCCCGTGGACTGCGTTGTCAGTGCTTGATGCAGGCCCGGCTACAGCTGGTGCACCGACGCCTTGCCACGAGCGCCGAGAGACAAGCTGAATGTGGCAGGATTATCGACGGTGTTGGTAACCCCGATCCTGCAAAAACATTACCGGCTCAATCCGCGCCGGTCTGCTCCAGCCAGGCCTGAAAGTGGTTCTCGACCTCTTCCGGACTGCGGTTGATTTCGGGGCCGAGCATCATGACCAGGTGCAGCAGGTTCTCGAACTCGATCGCGAAATCGTCGCAGATCCGTTCGGGATCGGGCACCAGCTTGTTGTCGGTGATCACGCCGCAGAACACCTGATCGTTGTAGCTCAGGATGCTGATGCCCATGCCGATCGAGCCGCTCTGCGGTACCCAGAACATCATCTGCCCGATTTCCGCACCGGCCATGTACAGCGGCTGGCGCGGACCCGGCACGTTGGTCAGCACGGTCGAGGCCTTGCGGCTGAACAGCTCCAGCGTCGCCTGCTGGACGGCGGCCGGCGCCATGCCGACCGTGGCCAGCAGGCCCAGCGACACGGTCGCCTGCTTCGACGACTTGAGGTGGTGCATGTTCTCGGCCACGCGGTAGACCCGGGCCAGCGGATTGGACTCCCACACCGGCAGGTCCAGGAACACGGTGCCGAAATGGTTGCCGAGTTCGCGGGCATGCTCCAGCGGCCGCAGATTGACCGGCACCGTGGCCCTGATCTCGAGCCCGGACGGATCCTCGTCGTAGTCGAGCAGGTAGCGGTGCAGCGCACCGGTCATGATCCCGATCAGCACGTCGTTGACGGTGCAGCCCAGCGCCTGACTGATCGCCTTGACCTCGAGCAGCGGCAGCGGCTGGGTCCATGCCACGCGCTTGCGCACGCCGAGCCTGCCCTTGAAGCGCGACTCCGGGTCGTCGGTCAGCAGCAGCATCGTCGCCAGCTCGGACAGGATTTCCGAGGCGCCGTCGATGTAGGCGGCCGCCTGCGACGGTTCGCGGACCAGTGCCGCGGCCTCCTCGACGAGCCTGCCGCTCAGGTGCTGGACTGCGTCCAGCCCGTCGCGCGCCGGCTCGAGCAGCCGTTTGAACACGTTGGACTCGCCAGCTCGTCGCCGCTGCCAGCGCCCCGGCTCGACCGGCGCCGTCGATTTCGCGCGGTCGGCGTCGGTCAGTGAGAGCATGACCTGGACCAGCGCAATACCGTCGGCGTAGCAGTGATGGATGCGCATGATCAGCGCCGGGCCTCCGGCGTAGTTCTCGACGAAGTGGAACTGCCACAGCGGCCGGTACTTGTCCAGCGGCGTCGAGGCCAGTTCGGAGACGAATTCCTCGAGCTCGTTCTTGCCGGCATCGCCGGGCAACGCCGTGCGCCGGATATGCGAGGTCAATTCGAAGTCCTCGTCCTCTTCCCACCAGTAGCCGCGGGCGGTCCGGACGGCCTTGTGCCGGAAGCGCGGAAACGCCAGGAAGCGCGAGGCGACGACTTCCTTGAGCCATTCGAAATCGATCGGCTCGCGGAACACGATCACGCCGGTGATCATCATCAGGTTGGTCGGCTGCTCCATGCGCAGCCACGCGGTATCGACTTTGGCGATGGGCTGGCGATTCGGTTCGCTCACGTTCGGGGTTTCCGGTCGGGATTATTGTTGTAACCATCGATTCTTTCACGCACCCGGGTTGCGGTCAACTTGAACCGCTCAGCCCGCCTTGTTCGCCACCCTTCCGTAGCGAGGGGGCCTGGCGCCGCCGCAGTAGACAGCGTGGTGAATAAGGCGGGCTCAGGTGTCGCGCGCGGCGGCCAGCGCGTCGCTCAGCCGGCGGCAGCCGCGAATCGTCAGTTTCGCCTTGACTCCGCGGACGTTGCCGCGCGGCACCAGCGCGGTCTCGAAGCCCTGCCCGGCCGCCTCGCGCAGGCGCTCCTCGCCGTTGTAGACCGGGCGCAGTTCGCCGGCCAGGCCGACCTCGCCGAACGCGACCAGGCGCCGGTCCAGCGGTGCCTCGCGCAGCGACGACTGGATTGCCAGCGCTACCGCCAGGTCGGACGCGGTCTCGCCGATCCGGAGGCCGCCGGTGACATTGACGAACACGTCCTGGTCGCCGACCTGGATACCGCAGTGCCGGTTCATCACCGCCAGCAGCATCGCCAGCCGGCCCGGGTCGATGCCGACCGCGATCCGGCGCGACTGCGACAGGCTGCTCGGCGCAACCAGCGCCTGCACCTCGACCAGCATCGGTCGCGTGCCCTCGCGCGTGACCAGCACGCAGGTGCCGGGCGCCGGCTCGTCGTCGGTCGACAGGAAGATCGC
Organism: Wenzhouxiangellaceae bacterium; assembly: GCA_032251475.1. GTDB lineage: Bacteria > Pseudomonadota > Gammaproteobacteria > Xanthomonadales > Wenzhouxiangellaceae. The sequence continues at coordinate 88,288 of JAVVDX010000001.1, forward strand.
CGACGGATTGGCGACCGCCTTGAGCCCGCTGTCGGTCATCGCGAACACGCCCAGTTCGTTGGCCGCGCCGAAGCGGTTCTTGACCGACCGGATCAGCCGGAAACGACTGCCCGAATCGGATTCGAAGTACAGCACCGCGTCGACCATGTGCTCGAGCACGCGCGGGCCGGCCAGTGCGCCTTCCTTGGTCACGTGGCCGACCAGCACGACGGCCGCGCCGGTGCGCTTGGCGAACTGGACCAGTTGCCCGGCGCACTCGCGCACCTGGGCGACGGCGCCCGGCGCCGACTGCAGCGCTTCGGTCCACAGCGTCTGGATCGAGTCGATGACCATGAACGCCGGCGCGTTCGCGGCGGCCGTGGCGAGCACGGTCTCGAGCGCGGTCTCGGTCAGGCATTCGATCGCGTCCGGGTCCAGTCCGAGCCTTCGGGCGCGCATCGCGACCTGGGCGGCCGATTCCTCGCCGGTCACGTACAGCGCCTTGCGACCTGCCGCGATCGCGGCCTGGGCCTGGAGCAGCAGCGTCGACTTGCCGATCCCGGGATCGCCGCCGATCAGCGTCACCGATCCGGGCACCAGGCCGCCGCCCAGCACCCGGTCGAGTTCGCCCAGCCCGGACGAAAACCGCGGCGTCTCGGCCGCTTGCACGTGGCCCAGCCGCACGACCTCGGCCGAACCGCGTCCGATCCAGCCGGAACGCCGGGCGCCGGCGGATGCGCGCGCCGGGACGGCCCCGGCAACGGTCTCCTCGAGCGTATTCCAGGCGCCGCAGTCGGGGCACTGCCCGGTCCACTTCGACTGCGCCGCGCCACATTCGCTGCAGGTGTAGGTGGTTCTGGACTTCGCCATCAGCTCCCTCTCCCGTTCCCTTCATCGGCCCCCGCCCCGACGCTTTCGAGTTCACGGTACCGCACCCGGCGCGTGACCCGACACAGCAATTCGTACGGAATGGTTCCGACCGCGGCGGCGACGCGTTCGGCCGGCAGTCCGCGGCCCCAGAGCACGACCGGATCGCCGACCGCGGCGTCGGGCTGGCCGTCGAGGTCGATCGTGATCATGTCCATCGACACGCGGCCGGCGATCCGCTGCTCGCGGCCGTTGACGAGCACCGGCGCGCCGTCGGGCATGTTGCGCGGGTAGCCGTCGCCGTAGCCGGCCGCGGCCACGCCGATTCGCATGTCGGCCGGCGCGGCAAATCGCGCCCCGTAGCCGATGGCCTCCCCGGCCGGCACGTCGTTGACAGCGATCAGCCGGGTCTCGAACGTCATCGCCGGCTCCAGCCCGAGTTCCGGCCCGGTCCGGTCCGCAACCGGCGAGACGCCGTAGAGCAGCAGCCCGACCCGGGCCCAGTCGCGCCGGGACTCCGGAAAGTTCAGCATCGCGGCCGAATTGGCCAGGCAGTGCGCACCGGCCAGCCCGTCGACCGCGGCGTCGAAGCGTTCGAGTTGCAGCCGATTGAGCGCGTGGTCGCGCCGGTCGGCGCAGGCGAAGTGCGTCATCAGCACCACCTCGGCCACACCGGCCCGCGCGTTCAGGCGCGCGTGGACCTCGCGCGCCCGCGCCAGCGGGAAGCCGAGCCGGTGCATGCCGGTGTCGAGCTTGAGCCACACGCGCGCTCCGGGGGCGTGTTCCGAGTTCTCGATCCATTCGAGCTGGCAGGCGTGGTGAACCACCATTTCCAGCCCCAGCCGCTCGACATCGGCCAGCTCTTCGGGCGCCACCACGCCCTCGAGCAACAGCACCGGTGAGCGCGGCAGCAACGCCCGGACCGCGCGCGCCTCGTCCATCGTCGCGACGCCGAGCATCTCGGCGTCCGCGAACGCCGGCAGGCAGCGTTTCAGACCATGGCCGTAGGCATCGGCCTTGACCACCGCGACGATCCCGGGGCGGCCCGGCCGACCGGACGAATCCCTGTCGGCGCCCTCGCCAGCCAGCTCGCGCACGCGCGCGAGATTGCGACCGATCGCGGCCGTGTCGATCGTCGCGAACGTGTTGCGGGCCAACTCAGCGGGCTCCGGAACGGCCGCCAGCGGGCCACGAAACAAGCGACGCCCGGGCCAAAGCCCGGGCGTCGGCGTGCCCGGAAAGCGCTCCGGACATTTATTCCTCGATGATCAGCCCGCGCCGTTCGAGCAGCGGCTGGATCTCGGGGTCGCGGCCGGCGAAGTCGCGGAACAGTTCCATGGCCTCCTTGCTGCCGCCCTGCGACAGCAGGGTCTTGCGGAAATGGTCGCCGTTCTCGCGTGTGAGCCCGCCGTTTTCCTTGAACCACTTGACGCTGTCGGCGTCCAGCACTTCGCTCCAGATGTAGGAGTAGTAACCGGCCGAGTAGCCGCCCATGATGTGCGAGAAGTACGTCGTGCGATACCTGGGCGGCACCGGATCGTAGGCGATACCGGCGTTTTCCAGACACTCGGCCTCGAACCGCAGGATCTCGGCGGCGGCGGGAATTTCGCCAGCCGTCAGCGTGTGGTAGCACATGTCGAGAATCGACGCGGCAAGGTACTCGGTCGTCCGGTAGCCCTCGTTGAACTTCTCGGCCTCGATGACGCGGTCGAGCAGTTCCTGAGGGATCCGCTCGCCGGTCTCGTGGTGCAGCGCGTAGTTCTCGAGGATGGACGGCCAGGTCGCCCACATCTCGTTGACCTGGGACGGGTACTCGACGAAATCGCGCGGCACCGACGTGCCCGCAAAGGTCGGGTAGCGCACGTCGGAGAACATGCCGTGCAGCGCGTGGCCGAACTCGTGGAACATCGTCGTGACCTCGTCCAGCGTCAGCAGCGTCGGCTCGCCCTCGGGCGGCTTCGGGATGTTCAGGTGATTGGCGACCACCGGTTTCGTTCCGAGCAGTCGCGACTGCGATACGTAGGCGTTCATCCACGCGCCGCCGCGCTTGGAGGGCCGCGCATAGAAGTCGCCGAGGAAAATCGCCAGCCGTTCGCCGTCGGTGTCGAAGACCTCGAACACGCGCACGTCGGGGTGGTAGACCGGCAGGTCCGGGCGCTCCTTGAACGTGATCCCGTAGAGCTGCTCGGCGGCGTGAAACACGCCGTTGATCAGCACGCTGTCGAGTTCGAAATACGGCTTGATCTCGCTTTCGTCGAAATCGTAACGCTGCTGCCGGACCTTCTCGGCATAAAACGGCCAGTCCCACGACTTCAGCTCGAACGGCTGCTCGACGGTCCGGTTGATCATTGTCTGCAGGTCGGCGCCTTCCTCGCGCGCATTCGCAACGGCCACCGGCGCCAGCCGCCCGAGCATGTCATCCACGGCCTCGACGGTCTTGGCCGTGCGCTCGACCAGCACGTAGTCGGCCCAGGCGTCGTGGCCGAGCATGCTGGCCTTTTCGGCGCGCAATGACAGCACCTTCGAGACGATCCCGCGGTTGTCGTACTCGTTGCCGCGGCTGCCGCGCATCAGCGAGGCATGCATCAGCCGCTCGCGAAGATCGCGGCGGACCAGCGAGGTCAGCTGCGGCTGGCTGGAATAGTTCATCAGCGTCAGCACGTACTTGCCTTCCAGGCCCCGGTCGGCAGCCTCGTCTGCGGCCGACTCGACCTGGGCCTGGGTCAGCCCCTCCAGTTCGTCGGCGCTTTCGACGACCACGGCGATGTCGTTGACTTCCTTGAGCACGTTCTGCGAGAACTCGGTCGAAAGCCGCGCCAGCTCGCCGTTGATCTCCTTCAGGCGCGCCTTCTGTTCTTCGGCCAGCCGGGCTCCGGCGCGCACGAAGTTGCGATGGTACTCGTCGAGAAGACGCTTCTGCTCGCTGTCCAGCTCGAGTTCGTCGCGGCGCTGGTGCAGCGCGTCGATGCGCGCGAACAGCTTCGGGTTGAGCAGGATTGCGTCCTGGTGCGCCGACAGCCGGGGCGACATTTCGCGCTGGATTTCCTGCCGGCGGTCGTTGGTATCGGCGCTGACCAGGCTGAAGAACACGCTGGTGACGCGGTCGAGCAGCCGGCCGCTGCGCTCCATCGCCACGATCGTGTTCTCGAACGCCGGGGCGTCGGGGTTGTTCGCGATCGTCTCGATCTCGTCGAGATGCTCGGCCATGCCGCGCTCCATCGCCGGCACGAAATGCTCGTCGCGGATCCGATCGAAATGCGGCATGCCGAACGGCAGCGTCGAGACCTCGAAGAACGGGTTCTCCGTTTTCTCTTCGGCCTGTTCCGCGGCAACTTCTTCGGCCTGTTCGATCGCGTCTTCGGTCTGCTCCGAAACGCCGCCGGCCGGCGGCCCGTCCTGTTCGCCACAGGCGGCCAGCAGTAGCGCCGCAGTGGTCAGAAGTGTTACTCGAATCTTGTTCACTGGTTACGTTCTTCCCGTTGTGTTGAAAAATTCGCGTTGCAAAAAATCGATGGTATCAAAATGGTCTTCGGGCACGTCTCGTGCACCGCCTGGCGGTCACCAGATCATGTCGTCGGGCACGGGCGGCCAGTCCTCTTCCGGCGCGTCGGGCTCGCTGCCGCCGAGGCCCGGCACCAGATCGCCGGCCAGCGCGCGGTAGGCGTCGAGCACGTCGGGTTCGACGATCAGGTAGCGCCCGCGCAGGTTGACGACGCCGAGCCGGCCGTCGTTGATCATCTCGCGCTGCCCGGGCGTGCACAGCACGCGCCGGATCCGGCCCAGGTGCTCGAAGTAGCGGGGCACCTCGGCGCCGTCGACGTTGAGAATCCGGCCCTCGACAATTCGGTCAAGCTCGAGGTTGCGTTTCCGACGCGCTTCCTGGTCGGCGATGCGCGCCTGCCTGGTCTTCTCCTTCTCGGCCTTCTCGGCCTTGCGGCGCTCGGCCCAGGCGCGCTCGAGGTCCGTCTTGCCCGGGTCCGACTT
>JAVVDX010000001.1:93217-96858 GCA_032251475.1 Wenzhouxiangellaceae bacterium
CCTTGCGGCGCTCGGCCCAGGCGCGCTCGAGGTCCGTCTTGCCCGGGTCCGACTTGTTCTTTCCGGCCAAACGCCGGCGGTCGTCGGACTTTCGTTGCCGGTCCCGGGATCCGTAACCCGCGTCCGGCTTGCGGCCGTTCGCGTTGCCTTTCCCCGGACCTTTCGTCGAACCCCTGTTGCGGCCGTGTCCGGTGCGGTCCTCGCGCGCAAGCCCGGACTTCAGCAGCGCTTCCTGTAGCGAACCCATTGTTGCGATGTTCTCCCGTCGTCCGCGGCAACGGGCGGTGCGGGATGTGTCCGGCACCGCCCGCCGCGGCCGTTTACTGCTCGGCGCCGCCTTCTTCGCCCGGCTCGACCTCGAGCAGCTCGACCTCGAAGATCAGCGTCGCGTTCGGCCCGATTGGCCCCGGACGTCCCTGCTCGCCGTAGGCAAGCTCCGACGGGATGAACAGTTCGTACTTGGCGCCCTCGCGCATCAACTGCAGGCCCTCGGTCCAGCCCGGGATCACCTGGTTGAGGCCGAAGGTCGCCGGCTCGCCGCGCGCGTACGAACTGTCGAACTCGACGCCGTTGATCAGCGTGCCGCGGTAGTGCACCGTGACCCGGGCCCCGGGCCCGGGCCGTTCGCCCTCGCCTTCCTCGATGACCCGGTACTGGAGTCCCGAGTCGGTCACCTTGACGCCTTCCTTTTCGGCGTTGGCGGCGAGGAACGCCTCGCCTTCCTCGGCGTTGATCCGGGCATCCTCGGCACGCTGCTGCTGGAGTTCCTGCTGGCGCTGCTGGATGAATTTCTCGCGCTCGGCCAGCGCCTCCTCGCGCGTGAGCAGGGTCTCCTCGCCGAGATAAGTCGCCCGGATGGCCTCGAGCAGGATGTCGATGTCCAGGTCCATGTCCTGGCCCGACAGCGACTGGCCGATATCCATGCCGATCGTGTAGCTCAGGCGCTCTTTCGGCGTCTCGAGCTCGGTTTCCTGGGCGGACGCAGCGGTCGCGCTCAGCGCGGCCCAGCTCGCGATCGCGATGATCATAGCCTTGCGATTCATGGTCGAATACTCCGAAATCGTTGGAATGTAGTTTTAGCGACGATTGCCCGCACGCACGCCGAACGGGGATTTGCCGCGTCGCGCGCCGGTACGGGCGAATGATACCAGCAGCCGCCAGCGGTCACGCACCGGGCGCCCGCGAAACTCCTCCGGCCGCCGCTCCCCGCCGCCAATCGCGAGCGCGTGCAGATGAGGGTTGACAGTGTTGTAGTGTTGTAGTAGTGTAACACACCAACACATGAACTTTGGCCGTTGCCCGAATGCCGACCTGGAGGCCCAAAATGCTGCCGATCACCCATCACCGGATCGTACACGTGCCGCACGGCATCGCGCTGATCGCGGCCCTCGTCGCGCTGATCGCCGCGCTGGGCTGGCAAAAGTCCGAGCCGGTCGTACCGGAATCGCAAACTGCCGTGTCGCAACTGGCGACCGCGCCGGCCGAACAGGATCAGGACCGCGCCGGCACCGCCAACGTGCCGGAAACGCCGCGCGTCCCGCAGCCGGCTCCGCACGAGCCGCAGCCCCGGGGCCGCGGCGGCAACCTGATCTCGGAGCTGATTCCGCTGGTGCTGCCCGGCGTGCCCGATCACTGATGGCGCGTCATTGGGAAGACAACCAGCCGATCTACTGGCAGCTGCGCGAACAGACGGTATCGGCCATCATCGACGGCACCCTGGCCGAGGGCGAACCGCTGCCGTCGGTGCGGCAGGTAGCGGCCGAATTCCAGATCAATCCGCTGACCGTCTCCAAGGCCTACCAGTCGCTGGTCGACGACGGACTGGTCGAAAAGCGCCGCGGCGTGGGCATGTTCGTCGTCGAGGGCGCCCGCGCCCGGCTGATGGCGAGCGAGCGCGAGCGATTCCTCACCGAGGAATGGCCGAAGATTGCCGAACGGATCGCAAAGCTCGGCCTGAGCATGAAGGATCTCGAGAACCGAACGAAAGACAGGGAGCAGGAGTGATGGAACCGAACATCATCAGGGCACGCGGACTGACCCGCCGGTACGGCGCCAACGTCGCGCTGGACCATGTAGACCTGACCGTGCCCGCCGGCCGGATCATCGGGCTGATCGGCCCGAACGGCGCGGGCAAGACCACGGCGCTGAAGACCATTCTGGGCCTGACCCGCTTCGAGGGCGAGCTCGAGGTGCTCGGCATGGACCCGTCCAGGCGTCGCGATACGCTGATGCAGGATGTGTGCTTCATCGCCGATGTCGCCGTGCTGCCGCGCTGGGCACGCGTCTGGCAGATCATCGAACTGACCGAACGGCTGCACCCGCGTTTCTCGCGCGAAACCTGCATGAGATACCTGGCGCGAACGAAGATCCCTCAGCGGGCCCGGGTGCGGACGCTGTCCAAGGGCATGGTCGTGCAACTGCACCTGGCGCTGGTGATGGCCATCGACGCGAAGTTGCTGGTGCTCGACGAGCCGACGCTGGGCCTGGACATCCTGTTCCGCAAGCAGTTCTATACCAGCCTGCTCAACGAATATTTCGACGAGCAGCGAACGATCCTGATCACGACCCACCAGGTCGAGGAGGTCGAGCATATCCTCACCGACCTGATCTTCATCCAGGACGGCCACTTCGTACTCGACGCGACGATGGACGATGTCTACGAGCGCTATACCGAGGTCATGGTCAAGCCCGACCGGATCAACCAGGCCCGCGCGCTGGGCCCGATTCACGAGCGGGTGCTGTTCGGGCGTCACATCCTGCTGTTCGACAACGGCGACCCGGCACGCCTGGCCGATATCGGCGAAATTCACAAGCCCAGCATCGCCGACCTGTTCGTGGCGCTGATGGGCAACGACGAGGAACAGACGGAGGATCGTGCATGATGAGCGAAACCCTTTCCGGGCTCTCGATCCTGGTTCGGCGGGAAATCTGGGAAAGCCCGGTCGCTTTCAAGTGGACCCCGCTGATCATCTTCGGATTCATCCTGCTGTTCACGCTGTTCGCGATGCTGATCGGCGCCAGAGTCGACAACGAACTCGTGTTCACGACCGACGGTCTCCGGATGTTCGTGCGGATGGACGACGCCCAGCAAAGACTGATCGCCACGGGGGCGATGTTTTCGTTCTCGGCCCTGTTCCATCAGATCATGTTCCTGGTCGTGATCTTCTACCTCGCCGGCAGCCTTTACGACGACCGGCGCGACCGCTCCATCCTGTTCTGGAAGTCGCTCCCGGTCTCCGACCGGATGACCGTCGCGTCGAAGATCCTGACCGCTACGGTGGCCGCACCGATCATGTTCCTGGCCGGTGTCGTGCTGACCCAGCTGACCATTCTGCTGATCGCCAGCGGCTACGGACTGATGGCCGGAATCAATATTTTCACCGAGATCTGGGCGCCGACCAACCTGCCCCGCATCTGGCTGGTGCTGCTGTTCGGCAGCCTTGTCCAGTCGCTGTGGCTGCTGCCGATCTATGCCTGGCTGATGTTCTGCTCGTCCTGGGCGCCAAGGCTGCCGATTCTGATCGCCGCGATCGTGCCGGTACTGATCGGCATGTTCCAGCACTTCTGGAGCCTGTTTTCGAATTTACGGCTGCCGGAGCACAATCTGCTCTGGATCATCCTCCAGCGGATCGGCAAGGGAG
>JAVVDX010000002.1:0-92831 GCA_032251475.1 Wenzhouxiangellaceae bacterium
TCTTCTTGGAGGCCTTCTTCTTGGAGGCCTTCTTCTTGGAGGCCTTCTTCTTGGAAGCCTTCTTCTTGCTCGCTCCGACTGGCGCTATGCCCGCCGGCGGAGTCGATCCGGCAGCGGCGCCCGCGTCGTCTTCAATCGTCTGGTTCATGTTGTTCTCGCTTTTGTTCTGCATTTCAAAACCTCCCTGATCGGATTGACGTCGCCGCTAGCGACTCGCAATACGTTGACGGGTCTGTTCAATGTGATTCAACCATTCTCTGGCGGCAGACCGGAGTTTGCCATATTTCATCGTGCGATTAAAGGCCTGTTCCGCAGAATCCAGGTTGCCGAGATTGAAATGGGCCATTCCGATCAGAAGATGGCTGTTGCCTTCCTGCGACTGGGTCAGGCCGCCCTTGCTCAACGCGCGCTCGGCAGCGGCGAGCGCCTCTTCCCAGCGTTCCTCGCCGACCAGGATCGAAGCTCGCTGGAAATCCAGCTTGCCTTCGTCGGAAAGCTCGCCGGCTTGCTCGTAGGCGGCCAGAGCCTTGTCCATCTCGCGCGCCTGGTACCAGGCGCCCGCGGTCATTTCCCAGTTCCGGGCGGTCGGCTCGACGATACCCTTCCCGAGCCCTTCCTGCATTACCTCGGCAGCCTGGCGCGGCGACTGCAATTCCTGAAGCAGCCCGGCAAGCTGAGTGTACTCGCTTCCCTTGTCGAGCAGCCCTTTGCGGTAGGCCAGTCGCATCGCCGCCATCGCGTTGGCGTTCTCGTCCAGTTCCATGTAGACGCCGGAGAGCTGGATCCAGTACTCCTTCTTGTCCGGGCTCATGCCGATCAGCGTCTTGAGCACGTCGACGGCCGGCCGATGGCGTTCGAGTTCCAGCAGCATGCCAAGCTTCAGCCGGTACCACGACTCGGGCGGATCCTCGCGCAACTCCAGCGCCATATCGATCGCTTCCAGCGCCTCCTCGAATTCTTCCTTCTGAACGTGCAGGCTGGCCTTCAGTACCCAGACCTCGGCCTGCTTTTTCGCATCCTCGGTCGAGACGCAGAACCAGAAATCCAGCTGCTCGAGCGCCTTGTCGTACTCCTCGATGGCGTTGTACAGCTGGGCGACCTGCAGGATCATCGCGAAGTGGGTCTGGTTCGGCATCGCGTTGAGTTCGATCGCGTTGGAGAAGTGCTCGATCGCCTGCCGGTACTGCTCGCGCTGCGCGTAGATGAAACCGAGCGCCTGCTCGACGTTGGCCTCTTCGAAATCCGACAGCCTGCCCTTGCGCAGGTCCTCGAGATCCTCGAAGGCCTCGTCGTACTTCTCCTCGCCGATCTTTTCGAACGCTTCGGTCATCCGGTTGTAGGTACCCTCGGACATCAATCCCTGCTCGATTTCGCGCTCCTCGCCGCAAGCCACGGTCCCGCGCCCGGTCTGCGCCGAAACCCGGCCGGGAGCGATTGCAAACAGGAGGCCGACGGCCAATGCGATGGCCGATGCCATGCGGGATGTGCCAGGAGTGTTCATCCTTCGTCCAGGCTGAAGTCGATGGTCTGGGTGGCCCGGCGCTCGACGGCCACGCCGTCGATTACCCGGGGCTTGAACTTCCAGCGCAGGATCGCCCGGATTGCCTCACGGTCGAACACGCGCGGCGGCTTGGAATCGATGACGCGGGGATCCTTGACCGACCCGGTCTCGGTGATCGTGAATTCGATGGTGACGTAGCCCTCGATCTGGTCCATCGCCGCGTCGCGCGGGTACTGCGGCTGGATCCGCACCAGCGGAACGACGTCGCCCTCGGCGCCGCGATCCATGCCGACGTTGCCGAGTACGGGCGGGCCGGCGCCGACGCCGAGGTTCAGGTCCGGCAGTTCCATTTCCGGCATCGGCTGGCGGACCTGTTCGACCTGCGATATGTCGATGTCCGGCGGCGGCGGCGGCGTGTCGGGCGGCGGCGGCGGCTCGGGCTTGCGCCGCTCCTTGGTCCGCAATTCCTGTTCGATTTCGACCGGCCCGAAACGGATGCCTGGCGGCTGCTCCATGTCCTCGCGATCACCGGTGTCGCCGGAAATCAGCTTGTGCATCAGATAGAACGCGGCCAGTGTCACAACCACCGCGATCACCAGCGAGACGATGTAACGGACGGTACTGCCCATCAGTTCAACCTCCTCCGCCGACCTGCTCGGCGGAAATCGCCATGCGCGACACCCCGGCGGCCTGGACCTGATCCATGACATCGACCAGCGTTCCGGTACGCGCCCCCTTGTCGGAGATCAGAATGACGCTGCCTTCCGGGTTTTCGGCGCGGGCACGCTGCACCAGCGTGCGCACGTCGCCCATCTCGATCTGGCTGCCGTTCATCCAGATCTGGTTATCCGAATCGACACCGATTAGGACATTTCCCTGCGGACGGGGTTCGGCCGTCTGCGCCTCAGGCTTGTCGACGGTCACGCCCGTCTCGCGCACGAAGGTCGTCGTGACGATGAAGAAGATGAGCATGATGAAGACGATATCGAGCATCGGCGTGATGTTGATTTCGGTCTCATCCTTTGACGCATGCTTGCGTGCCATTCAGTGGTCCTCTCGAATTGAGGCGTCAGTCATGGGCGAGCAGGTCCTCGAGCTTTTCGGCCTCGATGTCGGCCTTGCGGTCGAGATGGGATGCGAAATACACCCCGGACAGCGCCGCAACCATTCCGGCCATCGTCGGGATGGTTGCCTTGGACACGCCGGCCGCCATCGCCCGCGCATTGCCGGTGCCGAAGAACGCCATGACGTCGAACACCGCAACCATCCCGGTCACGGTGCCGAGCAGGCCCAGCAGCGGGCAGATCGCGACCAGCGTCTGGATCGTCTTGACGTTGCGCTGCATTGCCTGGCGAAGCTTGCTGATCAATTCGTCCTTGATCCGGTGGGCGTGCCAGGAACGATGATCGTCCCGGGCCTTCCACTCCTCAAGCAGTTCGCGCCGGTAACCGGGAAGCACCCGGAACATGAACCAGTAGCGCTCGATGATCAGCGTCCACATCACCAGCAGCACGGCCATGATCGCCCACAGCACATCGCCGCCGAGCTCCATGAAGCCGCGGATGGACTCCAGCAGGTTATACAGCGCTACCATGTCGCTCTTCCGCGGTTCGCGCGATGATGCCGGCCGCCTGTTCCTCGAGCACCTGGATCAGTTCGCGGCTGCGCGACTGCAGCATGCTGTGGATCACGGTCAGCGGGATCGCCACGCACAGGCCGAGCACGGTGGTGATGAGCGCCATCGAGATGCCGCTGGCCATCATGCGCGGGTCGCCGGTGCCGAACAGCGTGATCTGCTGGAAGGTCTGGATCATCCCGACCACGGTACCGAGCAGACCCAGCAGCGGCGCGACCACGTAGAGCACCTTGATCAGTGGCAGACCGGCTTCCAGCGGCGCGGTCTCGCGCAGGATCGCCTCGTCGAGCTTGAGTTCCAGCGTCTCGACGTCGGCATCCGGGTTTTCCTCGTAGACCGAGAGCACACGGCCCAGCGCGTTGCCCTTGTCGGCTGATTCGCGCTTGATCTGGCGCTTGATCGCGTTGCCGCGAATGAACAGCATCACGCCCTTCCAGAGCGCGAACAGCACGCCAATGATGCCGATCACGATAATGATCATCCCGACCGTGCCGCCCTGGCGCAGTCGTTCCCGATACGTGGGGGCCCGCACCACCTGCGCAAGAATGTCGCCGCGCGTGAAGTCGACCGCCATTTCCTGGACCGTTCCGGGCTCCGACTGCTGCAGGTCGCGAGCCATGTCCTGGAATCGCCCGGCCGGCTGGCGCGGCAGCTCGAGCAGCATGCTCTGGTCCGAATCCCACTGCAGGAACTTGCCGCCGGACACCGCGTTGAACACGCCGACTCGCACGACCTCGCGATTCTCCTCGACCTGGCCGTCGGCGTTGACGAGGTCGGCATTGAATTCGACGACCTTGCCGCTTTCGGCAATCTCGCGGACCATGCCGGTCCACATCGTGCGCAACTCGTCGACGCTGGGCAGCTGGGTATCGCTGCGCTCGGCCAGGTTGGCGTAGAACTCGGAGCGCCCCGGGAACTGGGCCGAAACCATCGAATCGTCAAGCGCCGAACGCATGTCGCCGGCGATCTGGCGAACGACGCCGAACAGTTCGCCGAGGTTGCCCATGCGCTCGTCCAGCGTGGTCGAAAGCTCGACCAGTTCACGCTCGTTGTTGTCGAACGCGGTGTTGAGCCGATCGGAACGCTGTTCCTCGGCGCTCAACTCGGCACGCGCCTGCTGCAGCAACTGGCGCTGCCGCTCGCGCTGTTGCCGGAACTCCTGCAGGCGCTGCTGGTCGATGCGTGCCTCCTCGGTCGCCGCCCGTTCGACTTCGCGCAACAGCTCGTCGAGGGTTTCCTGAGCATGACCGTAACCGGGCATCGCAAGGCAGGCCGCTACGAGCCAGAACGCGGCCTTCACCGTCACGGTGCTCGAAATCATGGCCGTCGGTTTCTTTGTCTTTTTCATTATTCAGCCTCGGTCGGTGCGGGCACGGGAAGGCGAACGAGGTCCGGCGCAACCTGGTTCTGGGCGATCGCCAGGCCGTCGGACACGGGCAGGCGATACCGGTCGCCCAGTGCCTCGAACTGGCGCGTATTCGGATTCCACCAGCCGGTCTGGGTACCATCCAGCGACTGGTAGAACAACAGCGTACGCCCGATGCGCAGGAAGTCCACACGCTGGCCGTCGGGCAGCTGTCCGCGATAACCCTCGGTGGTCCGGCCGAGTTCGATCTCGCTCTGGTACGCCTCGAGAATCAGCCGGAATTTTTCGGCCGTAGTCGCATCCGAACGATCGAGCGAGTCGATCAGATTCTGCGCGCGATTCAACCTTTCTTCGAGCCGGAACGGCACATCGGCGCGAACCAGCCGCGGAAGCGTTTCGGCCATCTCGATCATCAGCGGGATGATGTCGCGATTGGTCTGCTCCAGGTTGGCCAGTTGCCGGTTGATGTTCTCGATCTCGGCTTCCTGGTTGTTGACCGTACGCTGAAGCAGGTCATTGTAGATGCGCAGGCTCTCGGTCTCCTGCAGCACCAGCCGGTACTGGCTGACCAGGTCGTCGGTCTCGTCGGCAATCTGGTTGATCTGCGCCTGCACTTGGGCGGCATCGCGCGTGATGCGCTCTTCGGTCTGGATACTCCGGTCCAGCACCTGGGCGAGCGCCGATTGCGCCAGCATCGTGAAGATGACGACAACCGTCGCGGTTCCCGGGCGGGGTCGAATTGAAAATGAATTGGACATGATTGAGTTTTCCGCTTTGCTTGGTTCGGATTCTTCGAAATCGCCCGAAAGCCTTCCCGGCGTTCTCGGGATCGAAAAGGATTAAACCGCCCGGTCCGCCTGGACAACCGTCTGGCATCGGGCCTTCCGATCACGAATCGCGCAACTATGCCACAAGGCATTCATGTTGCAAAGCGCCCATGCCGGAAAGCACCGTCACGCCAGGCCACTCGATTCGGCAGATTTCGAATCATCGAATTCGAATCCGAACCCGGACGCGACGGTAACGCCGCCGGGTCCGTCGCCGGCTCGGCTCGAGCGGCAAGCGTAAACTATGCCGGAGCCCGAATGGTAGCGAATTTGAATGACCGTTTCCGAAGCGAACGGAGACGAACGGCCGTGCCCGCTGCCCCGCCGCATGGTGGCGATGCTCTACGACGCGCTGATCGTCGTCGCGATCTGGATGGTCGGCGCCGCCCTGGTCGTGATCCCGTCCGGCGGCGCCGTCGGCAGCGGCAATCCGCTGTTTCAGGCGTATCTGCTGGCGCTGGCGTTCGCCTACTTCTACGCCAGCTGGAATTTTCGCGGCCAAACGCTGGGAATGCGCGCCTGGCGCATCCGCCTGGATGCCGGCAGCGCGAGGCCGGGGATCGGGTGCCTGGCGGTCCGGTTTGCAATTGCAATCGTCTCGGCATTGCTCGCCGGTGCGGGCTATCTCTGGGCGCTGGGGCGTGAAGATCGGGCCACCTGGCACGACCTGGCCAGCCGAACGCGGCTGGTCTGCCGCCGACGCTGACAAAAGCGCCCGAACAATGGCGGGTCGCCGTCAGCGTCGGCGCAGCAGCACGGCCCCGAGCCCCGCAAACACCATTGCCGGGACCATATGGGTGACCCCGACGGGCACCGGCAGCACGGGCGCCGTGCCGAGCACGATTCGATGGATGACGACGAATGCCATGCCGATCGATACCCCGGCGAACACGCCGGCGACAGGCGGCAGGCGACGCGCGGTACCGAGCAGCAGCGCCAGCCCCGAGAACAGCATGGCCAGCGTGTTGACCGGGTAAAGCACCCGGCGCCAGAACGCCTGCACGTAGGCGGTATCGTCCTGACCGTTGGCCTCCAGGTAGGCCCGTATGCGCTGGATGTCGTCGATCGGCAGCAGCCGCGGCCGCGTGGCCAGCGCGCGAAACACGTCGCCGGCGATCTCCGAATCCATGCGAAAGCGATCGGCAAGACGCTGCACCTGGCCGGTATCCGGGTCCAGCCGCGTCACCGCATCGAGCCGCCACTGCCCGGCGACGTGGCGCGCCGAATCGGCGTGTATCACGGTTTCGATCCGTCCGGGCTGCTCGACCCGATAGAAGCGCAGATCGGCGAACGCAACGCGCTCGTCGTCTTCCCACACCAGCAGTCCGACGTGCACCATCCAAGCACCGTCGCGCAACCACAATGCACGCCCGTGCGCCCCGCCGACCTGGCCGCTGCGCGCCTGCTCGCGATCGATCCGCGCGTCGAGCTCCAGTTCCGGGGCGAGTCGTTCCCCGACCAGCATCACGACCAGTCCGAACAGCAACGCGACGGCCAGCACGCGCGTGACGATGCGCCCGTTGTGGAATCCGCACACGCGCATCGCGACCAGTTCGCGCCGGGCCGACAGCTGGCCCAGGGCAAGCATGCCGCCGATCAGTGCGGCATAGGGAAAAAGATCGTACAACCGGGCCGGCAAGGTGCGCAGCAGATACAGCGCAACCTGGGCCGGCCCGTAGCCGCCCTCGATGTCGCCGGCCTCCCGGACCAGATCCACGCTCAGGTAAAGACCGGTCAATACCAGCGCCACGACGATCATGGACCGCCCGGTCGTGGCGGCCAGATAGCGCGTCAGGACGCCCGGCATCACCATCGTCGCCACCACGAAACCACGATTGCCAGTGCCGCCGTAAGCGCCGCCAGATGCACCAGCCACACCATGCCCGGCGGACCGTTGTCCGCCGCGGCACGCACCAGCACCAGGCTGGCCGTGTTGCTATAGGCCAGATAGACCGCGACCGCGACGAGCGCGATCGCAAAGCGGCTGCCGCGGCCGCCGACCAGCGTGACCGGCAGCGCGAACACGACCAGCACGAGGCTGATCACGAACGGCGTCAACCGCTGCAGGAGCTCGATCCGCGAAGCCCGGTCCCCGGCAGCGGCCAGTTCCAGCATTCCCGCGGCCCGGCTCGGCCCCGCACCGGCGGCGACACGGCCGACCGGCAGTTCGATGTCGTTGCGCTCGAACTCGACGCGCCGGAACGGCATTCCGTCTGCGCTCCGGGAATGGCCCAGGTGCACGCCGTCGCGCAACGACAGGATCTGACGTCCGGTCTCGGGATGCTCGAGCAGCGTGCCGGTCCGCGCGGTAATGACCTCGGCCCGGCCGGCGTTCGTGAAGTGCACGAACACGCCCTCGAGTCGGCGCGATGCGGCGTTGACGCGCTCGGCGTGCACGGTCAGGCCGCCGAACGATTCGAATCGGCCCGGCCGCACGCCGGCCAGCAGCAGCTCGTCGGCCGCGCGCTCGGTCAGCGCCGCGGCGCGCTGGTTCGCGGCCGGCACGGCCCAGCCGCTAAGCCCGAGCACCGCCACCGCCCAGACCACGGCCAGCAGCAGAACGGTTCCGAGCATCGCCCCGGGCTGCATTCCGGCCGTTCGCATGACGCTGAACTCCTCGCCCTGCGCCAATTCGCCGAAACTCATCAACAGGCCCACCACCAGCGCAAGCGGCGCAGCCGTGACCAGGGCCTCGGGGATGCGCAGCACAAGCAGTTCGAGCACGGTCCCGGCGAAGACCTCACCGTCGGCGACGTCGCCCATCAATTCGGCCAGGAACAGCGCGAGCATGATCGCGACCAGCACCATCAGTGTCATGCCGCATGCGACCAGGGCCTCGCGCAACAGGTAGCGTCGCAGGGTGGTGCCGTGCGCGGTCATCGCCGCCGGGTCCGGCAGAAGCGTGCAATCATGGTCGGCAAGGTTACAATGCCGCGCACGTGTGCGCTTGCGGTAGAACTCCCCTGGAGAATGCTGGGCGCTGAACTCTTTTGCAAGGAATCTAAGGACCCGCGATGGAACCCGATACGATCCAGTTCACGGCCACTGGGGCCCCGTTTGACGAAATCGATGCAGGCTGCCTGATCGTCGGGCTGTTCGCGCGCCGCGACGTGGCCGAACAGGCCGCCGGGATAGACCGCGCGGCCGACGGACTGCTCTCGGAACTGGAGCGCGACGGCGAACTCGCGTTGGGCGCGGGCAAGACGTTGATGGTCCATCATCCTCGCGGACTGCGTGCGCGCCGGCTGCTGATCGTCGGCCTGGGCAAGCCGGAGAAATTCGGCGAGGCTGCATTCGCCCGCGCCGCGCGGGCCGCCGGTAGCGCGCTGCGCCAGTCGCGCGCCACCGATGCAATGTGCCTGCTCGGCGACGTCGAACTGCCAGGGCGGGACAAGCCGTGGAAGACGCTGCAGGCCGCAATCGGACTGGACCACGCCGATTATGTCTACGACGCGACCAAGAAGCCCGACGCGAACGCGGCGCCGGCGACTGGAACGGTCTTGTTTCCGACCGGTGACGGCATCGAGGAGGCGCTGGCGACCGCCAGCCATATCGCACGCGGCATCCGTCGCTGCCGGACCCTGGGCGACCTGCCGCCAAACATCTGCACGCCCGAGCATCTGGCCGACGTTGCCCGCGCGCTGGCCCGCGACATCGATGGACTCGAGGTCGAGATCCTCGACGACGGGGAACTCGAGACCCTGGGGATGCGCGCCATGCTGGCGGTCGCCCGCGGCAGCCGGAACCGGCCGCGCCTGATCCGGCTGCGCTGGCGCGGCGGCCGGCACGACGACCCGCCGTTCGCGCTGGTCGGCAAGGGCGTGACGTTCGACACCGGCGGCATTTCGATCAAGCCGCGCGAGCTGATGGAGCAGATGAAGTTCGACATGTGCGGCGCGGCCACCACCATCGGCGTACTCGAGACCGTGGCCCGGATGAAGCTGCCGATCAACGTCGACGGCATCGTCGGCGCGGTCGAGAACATGCCCGACGGCAACGCGTACCGGCCTGGCGACATCATCGAGACGATGGCCGGCAAGACCGTCGAGGTCCACAATACCGACGCCGAGGGCCGGCTGGTGCTTGCCGACGCGCTGACCTGGACCGCGCGCGAGTCGAAACCGGCGGCGATGGTCGATATCGCAACCCTGACCGGCGCGTGCGTGGTCGCGCTCGGCCACCATGCCTCGGCGGTGATGACCAACGACGACGACCTGGCCGCCGAACTGATCGCCGCCGGCATCGAATCGACCGACCGCGGCTGGCGCCTGCCGCTGTGGGACGACTACCAGGAGCAGATCGACAGCCCGTTCGCCGACATGAAGAACGTTGGCGGCATGCCGGCCGGCTCGATCACCGCCGGATGCTTTCTGGCGCGCTTCACCGAAGGCCAGCGCTGGGCGCATCTCGACATCGCCGGGTCGGCCTGGCGCTGGGGCAAGGCCGAGAGCGCGAGCGGAAGACCGGTGGGAATGCTGGTTCAGTGGCTGATGACGCGCGCCGGCCAGTGACGGGAACATCGCCGCGCGTCGATTTCTACCAGATGTCCGGCCGCTTTCACGACCCGGTCGACGTCGCGTGCGTGCTCGTCGGCAAGGCGTGGCCCGATATCGACGACATCGCGGTGGTCGGCGACCCGGCCACCCTTCAAACACTCGATACCCGGCTCTGGGAAAAGCCCGCCGGACGCTTTCTGCCGCACGGCATCGGCGACGACCGCGCCCCGATCAGGTTGGTACCCGGAGCCCCGGCCGGTGCCGCGCTGCTGATCAACCTCGACGCCGCGGCCGAACTCCCGGCCGGCGATTACCGACGCGTCTGCGAAATCGTCCCGCCCGACGAGCGCGCCAGGAAGCGCCTGCGTGCGCGCTGGCTGGAATGGAAGTCGCGCGGCGCCGAACTTCATCATCATGTGTTGAAATGACCTGACCCGATGGACAAGACCTACGACCCCGAATCGATCGAGCAACGCTGGTATCCGGCCTGGGACGAGGCCGGCTGTTTCGCGCCTTCCGGCAAGGGCAGGCCCTACACGATCCTGCTGCCGCCGCCCAATGTCACCGGCACGCTGCACATGGGGCACGCTTTCCAGCACACGCTGATGGACTGCCTGATCCGCGTCCACCGGATGAAGGGATTCGACACGCTTTGGCAGGTCGGCGTGGACCACGCCGGGATCGCGACCGAGATGGTCGTCACCCGGCAGATCGAGGCCGAGGGAGGAAAGCGCGACGACTACACCCGCGAGCAGTTCATCGAACGGGTCTGGAAATGGAAGCACGAATCGGGCTCGACGATCACGTCGCAGATGCGCCGGCTGGGCGCCTCATGCGACTGGTCGCGCGAGCGCTTCACGATGGACGACGGTCTTTCCGAGGCGGTCATCGAGACCTTCGTCCGGCTGTTCGATGAAGGCCGGATCTACCGCGGCCCGAGACTGGTCAACTGGGATCCTGTGCTGAAGACCGCGATTTCGGACCTCGAAGTCGTCAACCACGAAGAACAGGGCAAGCTGTGGTCCATCCGCTACCCGAGAACCGACGGCCGCGGCGACGTGGTCGTCGCGACGACCCGGCCGGAGACCATGCTCGGCGACGTCTGCGTCGCGGTCCACCCCGGCGACGAACGCTATGCCGATCTCGTCGGCAAGACCGTCGAGCTGCCGCTGACCGGGCGCGAGATTCCGGTCGTGGCCGACGAGTACGTCGACCCCGAGTTCGGCACCGGCTGCGTCAAGATCACGCCGGCGCACGATTTCAACGACTGGGAGGTCGGGCAGCGTCAGGGCTTCGAACCGATCAACATCTTCACGCCCGAGGCGAAGATCAGCGATAACGCGCCCGAAGCCTACCGCGGCCTCGATCGCTTCGAGGCCCGCAGGCGCATCGTCGACGACCTGCGCTCGGCCGGGCTGCTGGTCGATGAAAAGCCGCACGCGATGGTCGTGCCGCGGGGCGACCGCTCCGGTCAGATCATCGAGCCGTTCCTGACCGATCAGTGGTTCGTCCGGATGGACGAACTCGGCAAGCTCGGGTTGGACAAGGTCGAGTCCGGCGAGGTCGAATTCGTGCCGCACAACTGGATCAACACCTACCGCCACTGGATGGAGAACCTGCGGGACTGGTGCATTTCGCGCCAGCTCTGGTGGGGGCACCGGATTCCGGCCTGGTACGACGCCGACGGCAGGATTTACGTCGGACGCAGCGAACGGGAAGTTCGCGACAGGCACGGGCTGGGCGACGACGTTGCGCTGGAGCAGGATCCGGATGTGCTCGAGACGTGGTTTTCGTCGGCGCTCTGGGCACACTCGACGCTGGGCTGGCCCGACAAGGGGCGCATGGAGTCCGAGGGCTTCGACCGCTACCTGCCGACCTCGGTGCTGGTCACCGGTTTCGACATCATCTTCTTCTGGGTCGCGCGGATGATCATGATGACCGGCCACTTCACCGGCCGCGCTCCGTTCAAGCAGGTCTACATCACCGGCCTGATCCGCGACCGCGACGGTCAGAAGATGTCGAAGTCCAGGGGCAACGTCCTCGACCCGATCGACCTGATCGACGGCATCGAACTCGATGCGCTGGTCGACAAGCGCACCGGCGCGCTGATGCAGCCGCGGATGAAGGCCGCGATCGAGAAGCACACCCGCGACGAATTCCCGGACGGCATCCCGGCGTTCGGCGCCGACGCGCTGCGGTTCACGTTCACGTCGCTGGCCGGCCACGGCCGCGACATCAAATTCGACCTGTCGCGCTGCGAGGGCTACCGGAACTTTCTCAACAAACTCTGGAACGCTTCCCGCTTCGTGCTGATGAACATCGGCGACGAGCCGCTGCCGGCGGCCGGTTCGGACGACGTCGTCTCGCGCTGGATCCGCTCGCGGCTGGCGCGCACCATCCGCACCGTCGACGAGGCGCTGGCCGAATACCGCTTCGACCTCGCGTCGAACGCACTGTACGACTTCGTCTGGCGCGAGTTCTGCGACTGGTATCTGGAGCTGGCCAAACCGGCGCTGGCCGGGCAGACCGGCAACACCGACGATGCCGATGCCGACGTCAAGGCGTCGACGAAGCGCACGCTGGCCGAGGTGCTCGACGCGGTGCTGCGCATGCTGCACCCGTTCGTGCCGTTCGTCACCGAGGAAATCTGGCAGCGGCTGAGAACGCCGCTTTCGATCAAAACCGATTTCCTCGCCCGGGCCGAATGGCCGGTCGCCGGGGCCATCGACGAGGCCGCCGAGGCCGACGCCGAATGGCTCAAGGCGGTCGTGCTGGCGGTCCGCTCCGCGCGCACCGAGCTGAACCTGGCGCCGGGCAAGCCGATGCCGCTGCTGGTGCAGCAGGCCTCGGGCGACGACCGTGCACGGCTCGAAAGATTCGACACGCTGATCCGCAGGCTGGCCCGTCTCGAGACCATCGAACTCGCCGACGACGATCGGGACCCGTCCGACTGCGCGGTGCAGCTGGCCGGCAACATGCGTCTTCTCATTCCGCTGGCCGGGCTGGTCGACATCGGCGAGGAACTGGCGCGTCTGAACAAGCAGCTCGAGCGCGAGCAGAAGGGGCTGGACCAGGCGAGCCGGAAACTGGCCAACGAACGCTTCGTCGCCAACGCCCCGGCCGAGGTGGTCGAAAAGGAACGGCAGCGCCTGGCCGAATACCGCAGCAAGGTCGAGGAATTGCAGTCGCAGATCGTGCGGCTCGAGCAGGTGGCCTGAAGACGCTCACCGCGCCAGCGGCGTTCTGTTGAGGCCGCGTTTGCGTCGCCCGAAAGCTACAGGTACAACTCGTCGAACGCCGCCTCGCCAACCTCGGCAAGGCCGAGATCCCGGAACTGCCGCCACATCGGGCGCCATTTTTCCGGATCGCGCGCCAGCGGCGCCAGCAACCGCGAACAGGTATCGTCGACGATCGCGTCGGTCAGCTCATTCGGGTCCTCGCCGGTATGGCGGTACCAGATCTCGCGCGCGAACAGCGGATGATCGCGGCACGCGGCCGCGCCGCGCGAGGCGATTTCGGTGAAGCGCGCAACCGCATCCGGCGCGTCCCGCAGCAGATTCCGGCCGGTAAACAGTTCCAGCGCCGAGAAGTTCTCGAGCCCGACTTCGGCGGTCGTGATGAAATCGGCGTCGATCCGGAAGTGATCGGCCTCGACGCCTTCGAAGTTGGCGAAGCAAAGCCACGCGCCGTCGTAGCCGGCGTGGAGGTTCTTCAGGTGCTCGAATCCGGCCGCCTCGATCCTGACCTGGCGCGGGTTGATCGGGTCGTGCTTCTGCTCGAACCAGCGCACCAGAATCTCGACCGCGACCCGATCGGTCACCCCGCCGGCCACCGGCGAGGCCAGCCGGATGTGCTCGCCGGCCAGCACCTTGTCGACGGCCGAGTGCCTGAGCAGGATGCCGCCGTCGGTTTCGAAGAAGCAACCCAGCGCACGCAGCCCGCGGCGGTACTGATCGATCATGTGCAGCGGTTCGTTGCACGCGAACTCGACCTCGCCGGCGGCCGCGGAGGCCAGCCCGTCGTAGTGATCCTCCGGTTCGATCAGGTCGACCTCCAGCCCGGCCTCGTCGAACCAGCCCTGGTCGATGCCGGCGATGAACGGCAGGTGGTCCGGGTTCAGAAACCACTCCAGCGCGAGCCGAAGCTTCATGACGAGGGCGCTCGCGTTCCGGCGCCGGCTTCGGGCGGCGCCGGCTGCAGCGTGTAGACCACGCCGACGCGGGCCTCGAACCGCACCGGGCGCGGCTCGACCGGCATCGCGAAGCGGTCCTCGGCCCGGCCCGACCGGAACTCCGCTTGCACGGAAACCGAATCGACCAGTCGTCCCGCCAGATCGTGCATCGGCTCGTAGATGATGCCCCACACGGCGCCGAGTTCGGCCCCCTGCGCCGCGGCGAGCGCCCGGGCCTGCCCGGACGCCTTTTCCAGCGCTCGCTGCCGGGCCTCGCGCTCGGCCGCCTCGCGGTCGTCGACCTCGAAGCGTGGATTGTCCAGCGAATCCCACTCGAGTCCGGCCAGCGCGTAATGGAGACGGGGAAGGAAGTCGAAATCATCGACCTCGATGCGGTAGGTGAACGCACCGAACCAACCCGCCGGTACCTGCTTCATGCGCTCGCGGTCGTAGTCGAAATGCTCGCCGAATTCCATCGACTCGATACGCCCGGCACGCACGGCGTCGTCGAATGTCTCGAGCAGGTCCAGCAGGCCCCGCTGGGCCCGCTCGACGGCGGCGCGGGCCGACTCGGCAGACGGTTCGACCGTGTGGAACCTGGCTTCGATGACGGCAAAGTCGGGCTCGGCTTCGAACGTCGCCGCGGCGCTGGTCGAAACGTACGGCCCGTCGGGCAGGCTGCCGGCAAGCGCAAGCTGTGAGGCCAGACCCGCGATCAGCATGGCCGGTATGCATCTGATGTTCATGCCAGCTCTCCTGTATTCATGCCCCATTGCCCCGGCCCGGCCCCCGAAACCTCTTCGAGCCGGCCCGGCATGCGATTTCCTTGTCCGCATTTTGCGTTCATCTGCCTTCATTCGCGATTTTTCCGGACGGGTCGGGATCGGTCGTCCGAAAACCGCGCCGGCTGCTGCCGGGTTCGGTCGACCTCGAGCCGAAATACGTCGGGACGAGCGTAATGGCCGGACGGGTCGAAGTTGTGCCGTGCCCGCCGCACCTGCTCCGGGTCGATCTCCGCGGTGAAGATTCCCTCCTCCCGATCGACCGGCGCGATCATCCATTCGCCGTCGGGTGCGGCCAGACAGGACCCGCCGGTGGCCCACGGCATGTCGGCCGCCGCATCGCGTAGCGCATCGTGCTCCGGCAGCCCGTCCGGCAGGTCGCCCGCGCGCATCAGGCCCGAAACCGACAGCACGTAGCTGCGTCCTTCCAGCGCCATGAAGCGCGTGATCTCGGCGGTGTTGCGCCGGCTGCCGGGCCAAAGCGCCACGTGCAGGTCCTCGCCCTGGGCTTGCAGGCTGGCCCGAGCGAGCGGCATCCAGTTCTCCCAGCAATTGAGCGCGCCGACCGTGAAGTTGTGCAGCCCCCAGGTGCGCAGGCCGTGCCCGTCGCCGATGCCCCAGACCAGCCGCTCTTCCCAGGTCGGCATCAGTTTGCGGTGCACGGCTCTGATGACGCCGTCCGGGCCGATCGTCACGGCCCCGGCGTAGACGCTGTCGCCGCGCTCTGCGGGGCGCTCGAGAATGCCGAGCACGACCGCGATCCGGCCGCGGCGGGCCGCCGCGCGGACGCCGTCGAGATGGCCGGCGGCGATGTCCACGGCCTGATCGACGTAGTGCGCGAACAACGCCTTCTGGACTTCCGAATCGAAGCGCGCGCCGTCGGTGCGCTCGAGCCAGAACGGGTATCCCGGCACCAGACACTCGCCGAACGCGACCAGTTGTACATCGTCGGCGGCCGCAGCGTCGACCGAGTCGATCACGCGCGCCAGCGTCGCGTCGCGGTCCAGCCAGACCGGCGCGATCTGGGCCGCGGCCACGCGCACCCGGTCAGCCATCGTCGACGTCCAGTTGTCGAACCATGATCAGCGCGTCCTCGCGCCCGTCGGCGGCCGGGTAGTAATCCGGGCGCCGGCCGATGATGCGAAATCCGTACTGCCGGTAAAGCTCCCGGGCGATCTCGTTCGACGGCCGCACCTCGAGAAACATCCGCGCCGCATGACGCAGCCGCGCCTCGACCAGAACCGCCTCGAGCATGTCGCGGCCGAGCCCGGTTCCGCGCGAGCGCGGCGCCACGCACAGGTTGAGCAGGTGGGCCTCTCCGGCGGCGGCCGACAGCACCGCGTAGCCGGCGATCGCCCCGTCGATCTCGGCCACCCGGCAGCTGTAACCGATGCGCATGCAGTCCTCGAAGATGCCGCGGCTCCAAGGGTACGGATACGACGCCTGTTCGATTTCGGCGACGGCGGCCAGGTCGCGCCGCCCCATCGGTCGGATCCGGACTTCGGGCTGGACGACCGCGACCATCGTCAGCCCCCGAGACGCGGCGCAAGTTGCTGCCACAGCTCGCGCCGGGCCCGCGCGGACCCGGCCAGTTCGGCCAGCGACGGGCTCGAGATCAAACCGTCGGCGCGCGGCGCCGACTCGCCGAAAGCGAGAACGTGCTCGATGCCGTGCGCGGCCCAGTCGTCGGGCGAAACGCCGGACTCGGGCGAATCCGACCACTGGCCGAAGCGGCACCGCGCCGTGCCGATTGCGGCCCGGATGTCGTCGAGCAGCATCGCGTGATCGGAGCGCGCGGCGCCGTCGGCGACCAGCAGCCAGTCGCCGTCGCCGGCCTCGAGCCGCACGCGCGGCAAGGCTGAGGCGCCGGCCTCGGCCGGTTGTTGCCGGCCACGCAGCACCCAGACCGGGATGTCCATCGCCTCAAGCCGCCGCAGCGAGGTCCGGTCAGGCATTTTCGCGCCCCGCGCGCTTCCGGCGCCGGCGCCGGGCGCGACCGTGCAGCGTCAGCACCGGTCCGGAAATCACGTACAACGAACCGACCGTAAACAGCACCGCCGGAAGGTCGATCGCGAGCAGCACGACGATGACCAGCAGCACGAAAATCCACGCGATCGGCACCCGCTCGCGCTCGCGCCCACCGCCGCCCTTGAAGCTGAAGTAGCGCAGCCTCGAGACCATCAGCGCGCCGAGCAGCACGGTCAGGATCAGCATCGGCCAGGCAACCGTTTCCGGCCCGATGCCGCGGCTTTCGCAAAACCAGATCGATGCGACCAGCGTGCCGGCCGCGGCCGGGCTGGCCAGGCCCTGGAAGTAGCGCTTGTCGGCCACGCCGGCCTGGGTATTGAAACGCGCCAGCCGCAGTGCGCCGCAGGCGGCGTAGAAGAACGCCGACAGCCAGCCGACCTTCTCGCCAATGGGTCCGGCCAGCTCGACCGAGGAAAGCGACCAGGTCCAGACCAGGATCGCCGGCGCCAGCCCGAACGAGACCATGTCCGAGAGGCTGTCGTACTGGACGCCGAACTCGGTCTGCGTGCCGGTCAGGCGCGCGACCCTGCCGTCGATGCCGTCGAGCAGTCCGGCGACGACCACGGCGATGCACGCGGCCACCGGATTGCCCTGCACTGCGGCGACGATGGCGTAGAAACCTGCCAGCAGCGCCGCGGTCGTCAGCGCGTTGGGCAGCAGGTAGGCGCCGCGGGCGCGCGGCCTGTGAAGTCGATGATCGGCGCGGTCGCTCAATCCGGTTCCCTTGTCGGCGTGGTCCAGGGCTACGGTCGATATCGTAAACCCTGCCACCGTCCGCTGCACTCCGAACCCGTCACCAGGCGCCGATAAAGCCTGACATGAGCGGTTAAACTTTCAGGTTCGAGCGGAATCCGGCCGATTCCGGCCGCCCGACGACCCGAAACACTCGATCAGGACACCCGATGAAAACGTCCCGCTTCCACCTCGCCACGCTGCGCGAGATTCCCGCCGACGCCGAAATCGCCAGCCACCGGCTGATGCTCAAGGCCGGCATGATCCGCAAGCTCACCGCCGGCATCTACACGTGGACGCCGCTGGGGCTGAAAGTGCTCCGGCGCGTCGAGAACGTCGTGCGCGAGGAAATGGATGCCGCCGGCTGCCTGGAAATGCTGATGCCGGCGGTACAGCCAGCCGAGCTGTGGCGGGAAACGGGGCGCTGGGAGACCTTCGGGGCGCAGCTGCTGAAGATGCAGGACCGCGCCGGACGCGAATACGCATTCGGCCCGACCCACGAGGAAGTGGTCACCGAGTTCGCGCGCGCCGAGCTGCGGTCATACAAGCAGCTTCCGGTGTGCTTCTACCAGATCCAGACCAAGTTCCGAGACGAGATCCGCCCACGCTTCGGCATCATGCGCGCGCGCGAATTCCTGATGAAGGACGGCTACTCGTTCCACGTCGACGAGGCCGGCCTCGACGACTTCTACCAGGTCATGCACCGGGCCTACTCGCGCATCTTCGAGCGGCTTGGGCTCGAGTTCAAGGCGGTCACGGCCGACTCGGGCAACATCGGCGGTGCCACCAGTCACGAATTCCACGTGCTCGCCGAGTCCGGCGAGGACGTCATCGCCCACGTGCCGGGCGGCCGGTACGCGGCGAATGTCGAGCTGGCCGAAGCGGTCAGCCCCGGCGAGCGAGCCGCACCCGCCGAAGAGATGCGGCAGGTCGATACGCCCGGGGCCAGGACCATCGCCGACCTGGTCGCGCAGTTCGACATCCCGATCGAGCGCACCGTCAAGACGCTGGTCGTGCATGCCGCCGAAGACCAGCCATCGAACCTGGTCGCTCTGCTCGTGCGCGGCGACCACGAACTCAACGCGGTCAAGGCGGAAAAACTGCCCGGGGTCGCCAGCCCGCTGACGATGGCCTCGGAGACCGAGATCCGCGAGGCGATCGGTGCCGGCCCCGGCAGCCTCGGGCCGGTGGGCCTGCCGATCCCGCTGATCGTCGACCGCGCCGTGGCCGCGATGAGTGATTTCGGCGCCGGCGCCAACATCGACGACAAGCACCACTTCGGCATCAACTGGGAGCGCGACGTGCCCCTGCCCGCGGTCGCCGACCTGCGCGAGGTCGTCGCCGGCGATCCGGCCCCGGACGGTTCGGGCACGCTCGAGCTGATCCGCGGCATCGAGGTCGGTCACATCTTCCAGCTCGGTACCAAATATTCCGAATCGATGAACGCGGTGGTCATGGACGAGGACGGCCGCGGCGTGCACCCGTGGATGGGCTGCTACGGCGTCGGTGTCTCGCGCATCGTCGCCGCGGCAATCGAGCAGAACCACGACGAGCGCGGCATCATCTGGCCCGAACCGCTGGCCCCGTTCCCGATCGCGATCCTGCCGCTGAACCACCACAAGGCCCATCGCGTCCGGGAACTGGCCGACGAGCTGCACGACAAGCTGGCGGCCGCCGGCATCGAAGCCCTGCTCGACGACCGCCCGTTGCGCCCCGGCGTCATGTTCGCCGACGCCGAACTGATTGGCATCCCGCACGTCCTCGTCATCGGCGAAAAGGGCCTGGACCAGGGCATCGTCGAATACCGCCGACGCGGCGGCGAGAGCCGGGAGGTGTCGGTGGACGAAGCCGAGGCGTTCGCGCTGGGGCTGGTTGAATGAATTTGACCGCAGATGAACGCGGATGAACGCAGATGAAAAACCTGAACGGCTGCTTGTTGATGACGACGGAAGTTGGCCGAGAATCAACTGCTGATCCGGAAAGCTTCCTGGTTATTTAGGGAACCTTTGACGGGCGGTGTCTCGACCCAAATGCCTTCGCTGACCAATGACCGGCGCGGGCGGATCGGTGCTTTCGCGTTTCACGGGTATTGATCTGCGTTTATCTGCGGTTTCAATCGCTGTTTCTGAACCCGTCTCCGAACGCATCCACACATCCCGCTGCGGGAACGGGATGACGATGCCTTCGCGCTCGAACTCCCTGTAGATCTTCATGTACAGCTCGTGCATGACCAGGCCGCGGTTGGCGGGCTTGTCGACCCAGCACAGCAGTTCGAAGTCCAGCGACGAATCGCCGAAGCCGCGCATGCGCACACGCGGGGTCGGACTGCGGCATACGGTGTCGTGCTCCGAGGCGATCCCTTCGAGCAGTTCGACCACGCGATCGACATCGGAGCCGTAGGCGACACCGACCTTGAGCCGGATCCGGAAACGTTCCCAGCTGCCGCCGGATTCGTTGACGATCACGGAATTGGCCATCGTCGAGTTCGGGATCGTGACTTCGACATCGTCGCGCGTCAGGATCCGGGTCGATCGGATTCCGACCCGGATAACCTCGCCGCGCTCGCCGGTATCGAGGACGACGTAGTCGCCAACCTTGTACGGTCCGTCGGCGATGATCGAGAACCCGCCGAACAGGTCGGCCAGCGTCTCGCGCGCGGCAAAGCCGACCGCGATGCCGATGACTCCGGCCGAGGCCAGCCACGCGGTCGGATCGATGTGCCAGACCTGCAGCAGCGCCCAGGCCGTGAACGCAATGATGACGATGGTCGCGATCAGGTCGAACAACGGCATCGTGCGCTCTTCGACGATCGAAAAGCGATCGCGGATGCGCCCGAGGATCTCGAGGCCGACGTGGCTGGCGCGCATGGCCTGGCGCATCAGATGCAGCAGCAGCAGCGAGACCAGTACGCGGGTCGTGATCTGTGCGGCGCGCTCGGACAGTCCGAGCGCCTGCACGGCCAGCGCCAGCGCCGCGTAGCCGATCACCAGGGCGGCGACGCCGGCGGCGATGCGCACCAGTTTCGCAGCCAGGTCACCGGGGATCCGGCGCGCGGTGCGCAGGCCCACGAACAGCAGCACGCCGCGCGCGAGCCACGCGAGTGAGATGCCGACCAGCGCGACGATCAGCGCCAGCACCACCGGATAGGCGGCGAGGAAGTCCCAGGCCGGCTGGATGGTCCCCGGCAGCCAGTCAGGTGCATTGTTGTCGTTCATGCGTTCTCCGATTTCCGGCCGGTCGGGCGAAGATTTTCATCGACGCTGATCCGGTCGTCGAACACCAAGCACTCGCTGCGCCAGCGCGGTGTCTCCGGCGGAGATTCGGCCAGGTAGCCGAGGATGCCGCCGTGGAGCTGGTAAATCTCGCCGAAGCCGTTGTCCTTCAACCAGGTGCCGGCCTTCTCGCAGCGAATCCCGCCGGTGCAGAACATCGCCACGGGGCGGAGACCGTCGAGGTCGATGAACTGGTAGCCGCTGACGATTCGCCAGCCGGATCCGGCATCCTGATGCATGCCGGTATTGTACGCACGCCGTCCGTCGACACGCGGCTAGCGCTGTCCGGGCCGACAATTCGTTGTTTACAGGGCATTTCCCGGCCACGGCACCGCCCGCGTCGGGATTGCCGTGGAGGCCGGAATCTGGTAGTCTGATTTTGGGAAACCATTTTCGTCGTCCGGACTCCAACCCTTCGGGTTCACGCTGCGACGGCACCGGCACCAACCGACGATACGACGATGAAAGCTTCAATCGCCATCTTGCTGACAACGTTGCTGACCGGCGCGGTCTTCGCCGCCGACGGCGCGCCGTCGTCGCAGTCGTGGCGCCTGCCGGTGCCCGATGACCGGCCCCATGAAGCGCTGGATATCCTGTTCCCGGGTGCCCCGCTCGGCTTCGGCCGCGACGCGGCGTTCGGCCAGCGCCCGCGCCTGACCGTGGCGGTATCGCCGTCGCCGGGGCCGCTCGCGCTGGACGGGCTGCCCAGCTTTTCCTGGTCGCTGGAAGCGTGGGAGATGAATACCGCGAGCCTTGCACACATCCAGTGCAGCCGCGCCACGCGCACGATCGAGACGTTCGTGGTCGAGGATTGCCGCTTTGTCGACCGGCCCCTTCCCGACAACTCGCCCAGCCTGGTCCAGGTGCGCGGCCGCTGGATGGCCGCTCCGGGGCTGAACATCAGCGCCGGCGCGTTTGCCGGCCACGACAGTGCCGGCGACTGGCTTTCGCCGGTCCACGGTGCCATCGGGCTGGGTCCGGTGCGCGATGAAATCCGGGGCGTCAACTTCAACGTCAGCTTCGGGCTGCGCATGGGCCAGATCGGCGACCTGCTGCTGGACCTCCAGCTCGAGCGCTATCGGCGCACGCCCGACCCGTTCTCGTTCAGCAGCAACGGACCGTCGATGGGGCTCGGACCGGTTTCGCCGTTCGACAATGCCGGAGTGCGGATCGCCGACGGCGGCCGGTACGCCAATGCCAGCCAGATCGGGGTCGGCTGGCGCGGCCAGAATTTCGGCGCCGACCTCACCGGCCAGTACCAGGAACTGCCCTACTGGTTCGGCGACCAGCTGCAAGGCGAAGGTTTCCGCTCGTTCGATCTGGAATTCTCGTGGCGCGCCCCGGCCCGCTCGTCGATCAGCGTCGGCGTTTCGAACGTGCTCGACCGGCTCCCGGGCGCCGCGCACGCGTCCAAGCAGCACGTGGAGGAAACCGTGGACGGTATCTTCGGACGCATCCCCTACGTCCGATACAAGCACGACCTGTAGAATAGCTGCGGATTGAAACCACGCAGGATCGCAATCGTGAATCTTTTTCGCATCGCGGCCGCCGTCGCGGCGCTGCAGTTTGCTACGTGCGCGTTCGCGCAATCCGAGATCCCGTTTTCGTCGCTGGAAGAACGGATGACGGGCCGGGAATTCACACAGACGGGCCTGCACAAGCTGTCGCCGGAGGAACTGGCCGCGCTCAACCAGTGGATCCGGGCGCGCTCGCTGGCAACACTGGAAGAACCGCAGCAGACCGCCGCCGCGCCGCGACGCGAGGGTATGCCCGAGACCCCTTCGGAAATTCCGCCCGTCGACCGGATGGCGCGCGAGCCGTTCCAGACGCGCATCGACGGCACGTTCAGCGGCTGGTCCGGCAACACCGAGTTCGTGCTTGAGAACGGCATGGTCTGGAGACAGGACGAAAGCGGGCGGTTCCGGATCGAACCGGTCGAGAATCCCCGGGTCACGATCAAGCCCGGCTTCGGAGGCTCCTGGCGGCTGTCGGTCGAGGGCCACAACCGCACGGTGCGCGTCGAGCGCATCAAGTAGCCGCGACCCGCAGGGGTTTCAGTCAGTCGGGCCGCTTCGGGGCGCCCGCGTAGCGCAGCCACAGCATCCAGCCCCAGCTGCCCAGATAACCGACCAGTCCGACGCCCATGAGCACCGCGGCCGGCGTTCCGACCGGCGGCACCAGGCCTCGTGGCGGCGTCATCCACCACACCAGCGTGCCGATCACGACCAGCGCCATGGACAGGTAGGAGATGTTGCGCGTCCGATACAGTTGCGCCCGCCAGCGCCTGAATGCCAGCTTGTCGCGCTCGGCCTGATCGAGTTCGCCGATCGGTTCGTGGCAGTGCGGGCAGGTCCTGGCCAGGGACGACACGCGGCGGTTGCAGGCCGGGCAATGGATAATTGCCATTTCAGCGAGATCGGATCGGACCAGTCCGGATGATAGCATCGGGGCGCGACACCGCAGCAAAACCACCCGCCCCGGCGCCCGTTTCGGGCTCATCCCGGATTATTCCTGACCCGGTCTACTGCGGCGCGGGGTCGGCCCCGTCGTCGCGCCCGAGGGTATCCAGATCGGGGAAGAAATCCACCGTGACCTTCAGCCCGGTGCGATCGCCGCGGTTGGCGAAGCCGATGCGCCAGCCGTACAGATCGGACAATCGCCTGACGATCGAGAGCCCGAGCCCGGAGCCCTTGCCACCGGCGCCGCGGCCGCGGAAGTGACGGTCGAAGATGTGCGGCAACTCGTCCGGCGGGATCCCGGGGCCGGTGTCGAGAATCCGGACCTGACCGGTCGCGACCTCGATGTCCACCCGGCCCTTCTGGGTGTAGCGCACCGCGTTGCCGAGCAGGTTGCCGAGCACCACGGCGATCACGGCCTCGGGCGCGATGACGTTGAGTTGTGCCTGCTGCCGGACCTCGATATCGACCTCGCTGCCTTCGACAAGCGGGCGGTAATTCTCGACCAGTTGCCCGACGATGGCGCCGACGTCCTGGTTGGTGGCCTCTCCGGCCGAGCCGCGCTCGGCGCGCACCAGGTGCAGCAGCGCGGTCGTGATGTCGGTGCACTGGCGCGCGGCGCGCGCGATGCGCAGCAGCCGCTCGCGCGCCCGGGGCGAGAGGTCGGGCTGGGCCAGCAGCAGTTCGGTGGCTCCGGAAATCACCGCCAGCGGCGTGCGCAGCTCGTGCGAGACGTCGGCGTTGAACGCCTTGTCGCGCTCGACCAGTTCGTGCAGCCGGCGCGAGTATTCGTCCACCACCGACGCAAGCTGGCCGACCTCGTCGTCGGGAAAATGGCGGGCGAGCTCGACGCGCGTTTCGCTGGCCTCGAGCGCCTGCAGGCGCCGGGCCAGGTTGGAGACCGGCGCCATGACCCGCCCGGCCGACCACTTGCCCAGCGCCAGCGACAGCAGCGAAAACAGCAACACGGCGCCGGCCAGCGCCCAGACCAGCCGGCGCGAAAGCTCGCGGTTTTCCGACACGTCGTAGGTCAGAAAGGCCCAGTAATCGTCGTCCTTGCGGACCGCGGCCTTGTAGGTTGCAGAGTCCGTCTTGACGTCGTGGACGCCGGTGGGCAGATCCCGGAACGGCTCGGGCACGATCTCGGCCCGCCCGGGCCGGGTCACGTAGCCCTGGATACGCGTGGAGAACGGCTCGAGCACCGACGGGTCGGCACGGAACTCGACCAGATACTGGTCGAGTTCCTGCTCCAGCGTGCGCGCGATCAGCGCATCCTCGATCCACGATTGCAAAAACAGCACGGCCACGGCGAACAGCACGCTGAGCAGCGTGCCGAAGAACAGGAAGGAGAGGATGATCCGGCTTCGGAGCCTACGACGAAACTGCATCCGGATCGACCAGACTGTACCCGATTCCGTGGCGGGTCTTGAGCATGGGTTTGCCGAACGGCTTGTCGATCGCCGCGCGCAAGCTGTGGATGTGCACGCGCAGGCTGTCGCTGTCGGGCAGTTCCTCGCCCCAGACGTGATGCTCGAGGTCGGCGCGCGAGACCACCGCCGGCGACGCCGACATGAGTTTCTCGAGCAGTTTGAGCCCGATCGGATTCATGTCGATGGGCTTGCCGGCCCGCGTGACGGTCAGCGTCTCGAGATTGAAGTGCAGGTCGCCGACGTTCAGCTCGCGCGGCGCGATGCGCTGGCCTCTCCGGGCCAGGACCTCGAGCCGGGCCTCGACCTCGCGCAGCTCGAACGGCTTGACCAGGTAGTCGTCGGCGCCGGAATCGAAGCCGGCCAGCTTGTCGTCGAGCTGGTCGCGCGCGGTCAGCATCAGCACCGGTGTTTCCTTGCGACCTTCCTCGCGCAGCTTGCGGCAGACTTCGAGGCCGTCCATGCCGGGCAGGGCCAGATCCAGCACCATGGCGTCGAAATCGTTGACGATGGCCAGGTGCAGGCCGGTCACGCCGTCGTAGGCGTAATCGACCTCATGACCGCGGTCGGTCAGGTAATCGCCGAGGTTGGCGGCGATATCGCGGTTGTCTTCGATGATCAGGATACGCATGTTCGTCCGTACACTATACCCCTGCCAATGGCAGACCCCGGTATTTTCCAACAGTTCCGGTGCCGGAGATCATCCAATGGCCGGGCAAAAAAAGACCCGGGCGCCTGCCCGGGCCTGGAATGTGCCCCGTTTCCGTAATCACTAGCAGTGTCGGACCAATGGCCCCGAAGGCCAGTCGAAATCCATCGACTACACGCGGCATGCTACTCCAGGCACGGTTAAACAACGGTTAAGAACGAGACCCGTGTCGCACGTCTGAAATGCCGCGCATTCAGTCGTGATCGAGCAGGTCGACGTCGCGCAGGCGGTTCGAAAGCGATTCGGCGTCGCCGCCCTCGCTGAGCTTGACCGCCAGGCGCACCTCGTTGGCCGAATCGGCGTGCCGGATCGCCTCCTCGAGCGAGATCTTGCCTTCCTGGTACAGCTTGAGCAGGCTCTGGTCGAACGTGATCATGCCGTGGTGCACCGAGTCCTTCATGATCTGCTTGAGCTCCTCGATCTTGCCCTTGCGGATCTTTTCCTGGACCAGCGGGCTGGTCAGCATGACCTCCATCGCCACGTGCCGGCGCGAGCCGTCGATCGACGGGACCAGCTGCTGCGCGACCACGGCCTTGAGGTTGAAGCTCAGATCCAGCAGCACCTGGCCGTGCCGCTCCTCGGGGAAGAAATGCAGGATCCGGTCCATGGCCTGATTGGCGTTGTTGGCGTGCAGCGTCGTCAGGCACAGGTGCCCGGTTTCGGCGAACGTGATCGCGTGCTCCATCGCCTCGCGCGTGCGCACTTCGCCGACGAGGATGACGTCGGGGGCCTGGCGCAGCGTGTTTCGAAGCGCGATCTCGAACGAATCGGTGTCGATCCCGACCTCGCGCTGGGTCACCAGGCAGCGCCGGTGCCGGTGGACGTACTCGATCGGATCCTCGATCGAGATGATGTGGCCGGTGGAATTCTCGTTGCGATGCCCGACCATCGCCGCCAGCGTCGTCGACTTCCCGGTCCCGGTCGCGCCGACCATGACGATGATGCCGCGCTTGGTCATTGAAAGGTCGGCCAGGCTTCCGGGCAGATCCAGTTCCTCGAACGACGGGATGCGCGTCTCGATCCGGCGGCAAACCACGCCGATCGCGCCGCGCTGGTAGAACGCGCTCATGCGGAAGCGGGCGAAGCCCTCGATCGAGATCGCGTACTGCAACTCGCGCTCGGCCTTGAACTGCTCGACCTGTTCCTCCGACATCGTTCCGAGCACGATGCTGGTGGCCGACTCCTTCGACAGCGGCTCGCGGTTGATCGGCCGGATCCGGCCGTTGACCTTGACGCACGGCGGCGCGCCTGCCGTGATGAACAGGTCGGACCCCTTCTCCTCGTGCAGCTGCTTCAGCCAGCCATCGATCACGCTCATCGCGTCTCTCCCTCGCTTCGGGTTTTCGTCACGTTCCCGGCCGGATGCCTGCTCAGGCAAACGCCTTCTTGTCGACCGCCTTGCGCCGCGCCTCCGGCTTGGCGACGATGCCGCGACGGACCAGGTCGGTCAGGGTTTGGTCCAGCGTCGTCATGCCGACGTTCTGGCCGGTCTGGATCGCCGAGTACATCTGCGCAACCTTGTCCTCGCGGATCAGGTTGCGGATCGCCGGCGTGGCGATCATGATCTCGTGCGCGGCAACCCGGCCGCCGCCGACCTTCTTCAGCAGCGTCTGCGCAACCACCGCGCGCAGCGATTCCGACAGCATCGAGCGCACCATATCCTTCTCCTCGCCCGGGAAGACGTCGATGATGCGGTCGATCGTCTTGGCCGCCGACGAGGTATGCAGCGTGCCGAACACGACGTGGCCGGTCTCGGCCGCGGTCAGCGCCAGGCGCACGGTCTCGGTGTCGCGCAGCTCGCCGACCAGGATGATGTCCGGGTCCTCGCGCAGCGCCGAGCGCAGCGCCTGGTTGAACCCGCGCGTGTCCTTCTTGACCTCGCGCTGGTTGATCAGGCACTTCTTCGAGATGTGCACGAACTCGATCGGATCCTCGATCGTCAGGATGTGGCCGGCGACGTTCTTGTTGAGATGGTCGACCATCGCCGCCAGCGTCGTCGACTTGCCCGAGCCGGTCGGCCCGGTGACCAGGATCAGCCCGCGCGGCACATCGATGATGTCGCGGAATACCGGCGGGGCCTGCAGGTCCTCCAGCGTCCAGATCTCGTTGGGGATGACGCGGAATGCCGCGCCGGTGCCGCGATCCTGGTGATACGCGTTGACGCGAAAGCGCGCCAGGCCCGGCACGTTGTAGGAGAAATCGACCTCCAGCTCGGCCTCGAAATCGCGCCGCTGGTGATCGTTCATCGTCGAGTAGACCAGATCCGACATGTCCTTGGCCTCGATCGGCGGGACGTTGATCCGGTGGATGTCGCCGTCGACCCGGATCATTGGCGGCAGGCCGGCCGAGAGGTGCAGGTCGGACGCGTTGTTCTTGACGGTGAAAGCCAACAGTTCGGTGATGTCCATGACGGGTCCCCAGCAGTACAAGTCGGGCCGAGCGGCCCTCGGCTTTTCCCTAGAATACCGGGATCATACCCCATCCAGGACCGTCATCAAAATGTGCGATTCCGAAGCGTTGAGGGCACGCGTCCGATCGGTCCGCCACCGAATCGCGGAGGCGTGCCGCAGCGCCGGCCGCGCGCCCGCCGACGTGCGGCTTCTCGCGGTTTCCAAGACCCGCAGCGCCGCCGAAATCCGGGCCGCGGCCACGGCCGGCCTGACCCGCTTCGGCGAAAACCACCTCGACGAGGCCGGCGCCAAGCAGGCCGAACTCGCCGGGCTGGCGCTGGAGTGGCATTTCATCGGACCGATCCAGTCGAACAAGACGCGCGCGATCGCGGCCT
This sequence comes from Wenzhouxiangellaceae bacterium, assembly GCA_032251475.1. GTDB lineage: Bacteria > Pseudomonadota > Gammaproteobacteria > Xanthomonadales > Wenzhouxiangellaceae. Next base: position 28,189 of record JAVVDX010000002.1, read on the forward strand.
CGTTCGACTGGGTACAAAGCGTCGACCGGACCAGGATCGTGCGCCGGCTGGGCGAGCAGCGCGACCCCGAAGCGGCGCCGCTGAACGTGCTGCTGCAGGTCAATATCGACCGCGAGCCGCAGAAATCCGGCTGCCCGCCCGAGAAGATCGCCGAACTGGCCGACGCCGTCGGCCGCTACCCGTCGCTCATGCTGCGCGGGCTGATGGCGATCCCGGCCGCCGACAACGACGATGCGCAGAACCGGGCGGCGTTCGGGCGGATGCGCGGGCATTTCAAACAACTGCGACACGATCACCCGGCCGTAGATACGCTTTCCATGGGCATGTCGGCGGACCTGGAAATCGCGATCGAGCAGGGCTCGACGATGGTGCGGGTGGGTACGGCGCTGTTCGGCCCCCGGTAGGGAAGGCCTGAAAACATTTACGCTACGTTCTTACTAACACCGTCGTTAATCCTGCCTCATTCAGGGCTTGCCTGGTTGTGAACGGCGAGCCGTCGCGGACGGACGGCGGCGTTAGAATCCGGGCATGGACATGACCATCGCGACCATCGGTGCCGGCAACATGGCGCGCGCGCTGATCGGCGGCCTGCTCGAACGCGGCCACCCGCGCGAAAAACTGCTCGCCGCCGACCCGGATGCCGGCACCCGCGACGAGGTGGCCGACCGGTTCGGGATCGAGACGCTGGCCGTCAATGCCGACGCCGCCGGGCGCGCCGGGCTGGTCATTCTGGCGGTCAAGCCGCAGGTCATCGACAAGGCTGCCGAGTCGATCGCCGGCGCCCTGAATCCCGACACGATCGTCGTCAGCGTCGCGGCCGGCACGCCGATTGCACGCCTGCAACGACGGCTGGGCGAAGATCAGCCGATCGTCCGGGTAATGCCGAACACGCCGGCGCTCTACGGCGCCGGCGCCACCGGCCTGTGCGCATCGGCGGCCTGCAGCGACGAACAGACAAAAGCCGCGCGGGCCGTGTTCGAGGCCGTCGGCAAGGTGTTCGAGATCGGAGACGAGAGTCTGATGGACGCGGTCACGGCCGTGTCCGGCTCCGGCCCGGCGTATTTCTTCGTTCTGGCCGAGGCGCTCGCCCAGGCCGGAAGCGATGCCGGGCTGGCGCGCGACGTCGCCGCCGGGCTGGCGGCCCAGACCGCGGCCGGGGCCGGCGCAATGCTCGCCGCCGATGAGTTCGACGCCGCGGAACTGCGCCGGCGCGTCACGTCCCCGGGCGGAACGACCGAGGCGGCGCTGAACGCACTTTCCGAGGCCGGTTTCGGCGACATCGTCGCGCACGCCGTCGCGGCGGCGATCGCGCGCGGCCGCGAGCTGGGCGCCGACTGATGGGCGGCTCGGTCGGCAATGCGTTCGCCTTCCTGGTCGAGACGCTGTTCAGCCTGTACCTGGCGGCCCTGCTTCTGCGCGTGCTGCTCGAGGCGGTCGGGGCCGATTTCTACAACCCGGTCAGCCAGGTGCTGATCACGGTCACGCAGCCGCTGGTCGGGCCGCTGGGCAAACTGATTCCGCGGTTTGGCCGCTTCAATACCGCGGCCGTCGTGCTGCTGATCATCGTCCAGACGATCTCGCTGATCGCCGTCGCCGCATTGTCGGGCTATGCGGCCGGGCCGTTCGACGCGCTGGTCGCCGCAGCCTTCCGGCTGATCCGGCTGCTGCTGGTGATGTACATGGTGCTGATCATCGCCGAGGTCATCCTGTCGTGGGTCGGGGGCGCGATGCGCCACCCGATCATCCCGCTGATCTACCAGCTCACGCGCCCGGTGCTCGAACCGATCCGGCGCGTCGTGCCGAACATCGCCGGGCTGGACCTGTCCCCGCTGGTCGCGATCATCGGCATCCAGTTCCTGATGATCCTGATCGGCATCCGGTAACGCCAGATCATCACCGAGGCAAGATTTGCCCGGCCCGCACGGTCTCGTTCCGCGAACCTCGCGTCGAACGCAGTTGCTTCCGGGTGCGCGGCGCGAGTAGGATTCCGGTATCGATCGGCGGGCAATCCGGGCCGATCGCCACATTCGACCAAACGATGGAGATCCGAAACATGCGCTTGATTCCGGCCTTTGCCTTCACGCTGCTGATGACCCTGAGCCTGTCGGCGTTCGCGCAACAGGCCGAGCGCTTCGGCCCCTACGAGATCCACTACAGCACGCTCAACACCAGCATGCTCTCGCCGGAAATCGCCGCCGCCTACGGCATCCAGCGGGCCGGAACCCAGGCGATGCTCAACGTCACGGTCCTCGAAAAGGCATCGGGCCAGCCGCGCACGGCCACGATCGAGGCCACCGCGACCAACCTGACCGGCCAGCGTCGGGACATCGAATTGCGCGAGATCAACGACCAGGGCGCAATCTACTACATCGGCCAGTTCAGGATCCACGACGAGGAGACGCTGGATTTCCGGATCAGCGTCCGGCCGCACAATCATGAGGGTGCGCCGTACGTGATTACGTTCCGCCAGCAGTTCTTCACCGGTTGAAGCGCTGCGCGGCCGGCGGGGCGATGTCCGGCGGTGCCCGCCGGGGAGTCAGGATGTTCCGGCCTGGTGCTTGCGGCGAATGAATTCGCGGTGAGGTACGCCCAGCAAGTCGGCGAGGCGGCGCACGAGATGTTCTTCGTGACGGTCCAGCCGGGAATCGGCCCACGCGACCTTCCACAGCCAGCCGACCACGTCGGCGCGCTGCTCAGGCTTGAGGCCCGTGCGCAGCGCGTGGGTGAACTCGTGCAGCGAATGCGCGTTGCGCTGGATCTCGCCGGCCTCGTTCAGCAGCGTGCGCAATTCCTCGTCATCCAGTCCGAAACGGTCGCGCACCGCCTGCTCGATCACCCGCCGCTCGTCGTCGTCGATGCCGGCATCGGTCGCGGCAAGCTCCAGCATCAGCACCGCCAGCGCGCGCGGCAACGGATCGGTTTCGGAGGCTTCCGGGGCATCCGGTTCGACCAGCGTCTTGAGTTTTTCGAGTAGTCCAGGCATCGCAGTCAAGGCGGAGTCATCGACTTGCAAGCATAAATGATCCTGATTACGCAGATGATTCAGCCACGCCGCGGAGTCGGAAACCGGTTCCGGGACATGGCTGAATCATCTGCCTGATCTGGCAAATATATGCACGTATTGCGCGAGCTGTGCGGTCGTTGGCCAAGGCGGCGTCGCCCCGGCGTCGCAGGCGACCTCAAAACGTGTGTATATTTATGCCCGAGGGTACTACTAACACTGTCGTTAATCCTGCCTCATTCAGGGCTTGCCTCTCGGCGCCCGTGGACTGCGTTGTCGGTGCTTGATGTAGGCCCGGCTACAGCTGGCGCACCGACGCCTTGCCACGAGCGCCGAGAGACAAGCTGAATGTGGCAGGATTAACAACGGTGTTAGTAAGCTTGGCATGGCAAGATGACCACGCACGCACTGGTTTCAGGGAACAGACGATGGCCGATCCGAATTCCGAGCGTGCCGAACTGGCCCGCCGCATGCTGGAGTTGCTGGACCTGACCCGGCTCGAGGACGACGCCGACGACGGTCCCGTCCGCGCACTGTGCCGGCGCGCGGCTGCATTCGACCCCGCGCCGGCCGCGGTGTGCGTCTATCCGCATTTCATCGAAGCCGCGCGCGCCGAACTGGACCGTTGCGACCCCGGCGGCCGCATCCGGGTCGCGACCGTCGTCAATTTCCCGGCAGGCCATGCTGACCCGGCCGCGACGAGCGAGGAAACCGAGGCGGCGGTCGCCCTCGGGGCCGACGAGATCGATGTCGTATTCCCGTGGCGCGCACTGCTGGAAGGCGACGAGGAGGTCGGCCGCGAGCTGGTCGAGCGCTGCCGGACGGCCGCGGCCGGGCGGCCGGTCAAGGTCATCCTCGAGACCGGCGAACTGATCGATGCCAAGCGTATCCGGCTGGCGTCGGAGATCGCGCTGGCCGGCGGCGCCGACTTCCTCAAGACCTCGACCGGCAAGACCGCCACCGGCGCCACGCCCGAGGCCGCCGAGGTGATGCTCGAGACCATCCGTGTGCGCCAGCGCGATGCCGGGCTGAAGGTCTCAGGCGGCGTGCGCACGTTCGACGACGCGGCCGGCTACGTGCGGCTGGCCGCGCGCATCATGGGCGCGGGCTGGGTCGAGCCGGACCATTTCCGGATCGGAGCGTCGTCGCTGGCCGACGACCTGCTTGCGGTCCTCGGCGATTCCGGCAACGGATCGCGGAGCTGATGCTGCCGCAGGAGATCATCCGCGCCAAGCGCGACGGCGAACGGCTGGACGACGACGCCATCCGGGCGTTCGTCGCCGGCATCACCGACGGCCGGGTCGGCGACGAGCAGCTCGGCGCGTTCGCCATGGCGGTGTTTCTCAACGGCATGGACCGCGCCGAGACTGCGCGCCTGACGCTGGCGATGCGCGATTCGGGCAGCGTGCTCGACTTCTCCGGCGCCGGGCTGGACGGGTCAATGCTCGACGGGCCGGTGCTGGACAAGCACTCCACCGGCGGCGTCGGCGATTCGGTCTCGCTGATCCTGGGGCCGTGGGTGGCCGCGTGCGGCGGCTACGTGCCGATGATTTCGGGCCAGGGCCTGGGCCACACCGGCGGCACGCTGGACAAGCTCTCGGCGATTCCCGGCTACGACCCGTTCCCCGGGCGCGCGCGGCTTTCGGCCGTCGTCGCCGATGTCGGTGTGGCGATCATCGGCCAGACCGACGACCTGGCGCCGGCCGACCGTCGGTTCTACGCGGTACGTGACGTCACCGCGACGGTCGAATGCATCCCGCTGATCGTCGCCTCGATCCTGTCGAAGAAGCTGGCCGAGGGGCTGGACGCGCTGGTCATGGACGTCAAGACCGGATCGGGCAGCGTCATGGGCGAACCGGCGCGCTGCCTCGAACTCGCCCGCGCCATCGTCGAGGTGGCCGGACGGGCCGGCACGCCGACCTCGGCGCTGGTCACCGACATGAACCAGGTGCTGGGCCGCAACGCCGGCAATGCGCTGGAGGTGATCGAGGCCGTCGAAGTGCTGCGCGGCGAGCGCCGCGACAGCCGGCTGCTGGACGTCACGCGCGAGCTGGCCGCGGAAATGCTCATCGCCGGCGGCCTGCACGGCGATCGCGACGACGCACTGACCGCGCTCGATCGCGCGCTGGCCTCCGGTGCGGCCGCCGAGCGTTTTTCGCGCATGGTTGCCGCACTGGGCGGCCCGGCCGATCTCGTTGACCGGCCGGAGGTCTCGTTGCCGCGCGCCGCGGTCGCAATCGACATCGCGCCGGCGCACGACGGCTACGTCGAGGCCATGGACGTGCGCGAGATCGGCATGGCCGTGGTCGGTCTGGGCGGCGGCCGGCACCGCGGCGGCCAGGCCGTCGACTACTCGGTCGGGCTGGAAAACGTCGCCGGAATCGGCGAGCATGTCGATCGCGACCGGCCGCTGGCGCGCGTTCACGCCGCCAGCGACACCGACGCCGACCGCGCCGCCGGGCGAATCCGGCGCGCGGTCCGGATCGCCGACCGGCCGACGACGCCGCCCCCGCGGGTGCTGACGACGTTTCGGGCCGGCGATCTTGACTTTGAATCCGCAGATAAACGCAGATAAACGCAGATAAAATCGAGCCCAAGACCCTAAAAGCAGTTACACGTTTTGTGACCTTCGTGTTCCGCTCTTGAATTTCATCTGCGTCCATCTGCGTTCATCTGCGGTTCAATTCCGCCTTTCCATGAGCACCGCTATTCATACTGTGATGAGGAAGTAGAAAACGAACGTTATGGAACGCATAGACACGGACATCCTCGACATGCTGCGCGCAACGCTTGAGCACGCCTGGGCGCCGTACTCGGGCTTCCGGGTCGCGGCGGTCGCGGTCGCCGCCGACGGCCGGCGCTTCGCCGGCTGCAACGTCGAGACGGCGCATTACAAGAGCGTGTGCGCCGAGGCGTCGGCACTCTCGGCGATGGTGGCCGGCGGCCGGACCCGGCTCAGCGAGATCTACATCCTCGCCGACGGCGAGGCGCCGTGCCCGCCGTGCGGCGACTGCCGGCAGCGCATCCGGGAGTTTTCCGACGCCGGCACGCGCATCATCCTGGTCGACGGCGACGGCCGGGCGGCCGCATGCCACTCGCTGGACGAACTGCTGCCGGCCTCGTTCGGGCCGGAATTGCTGACGCGCCGCTAACACTCGGCCGGCACGCCACGAAGAGGATCGACATGAGCAGGAAGAAGCGCAACTTCGCCGTCATTGGCCTGGGCACGTTCGGCCGCACGATTGCAAGGGAGCTGGCCGAGTTCGGCGACCACGTGCTGGGCATCGACATCGACGAAAAGGCCATCTCCGCGGTCGTCGACGATCTCGACGAGACCATCATCGCCGACGGGCGCGACGAGGAGGCGCTGCGCCAGGCCGGCGTCGACGCCTACGATGTCGTCGTCATCGCGATCGGCGAGGATCTCGAATCGAACGTGCTGTGCACGATGAACGTCAAGCTGCTCGGGGTGGATACGGTCTGGGTCAAGGCCTTCAGCCGCACCCACCACCGGATTCTGAGCCGGCTCGGCGCCGACCGCGTGATCCACCCCGAACAGGAGGTCGGCCTGCACGTCGCGCAGATGCTGCACAACCCGCTGGTGCGCGACTACCTGAGCCTCGGCAACGGGTTCTACATCGTCGACCTGAAGGTTCCGGAGTCGCTGCACGGCAAGCGCCTCGACGAACTCGAGCTCGACCGCCACGACGACCTGCATTGCCTCGGGCTGATGCGCGGCAGCGAATTCATCGATCTCGGCCGCCCAGAGACCGAGCTCGAGGCCGACGACAAGCTGCTGCTGCTGGGCCGCCGAAGCGAACTGCGCGAGTTCGCCGAGCGGCTGTAGCCACGGCCGTCCCAGCACCATGAGCAACGGCAACCGCGTGATCCGCCTGCCGCCGTCGGCGGTGCTGGTGCTGGTCTACCTGCTGCTGATCGTCACCGGCGCGCTGCTGCTGAAACTGCCCGCCGCGTCCGTCGCGCCGACCGGCTGGTCCGAGGCCGTCTTCACCGCAACCTCGGCCGTGACCGTGACCGGCCTGGTCGTCGTCGACACCGGCGCCCATTTCACGCTGTTCGGCGAGGCCGTGATCATGGTGCTGATCCAGCTCGGCGGACTCGGCATCGTGACGTTCGCGGTGCTGATCCTGTGCATGCTCGGCTTGCCGGTCGGGCTGTCGAGCCGGATCTACCTGCGCGAGGAACTGAACCAGACATCGATGTCGGACCTGCTGCAGATGGCGCTGGTCATCCTGCGCGTCGTGCTGCTGTTCGAACTGGCCGGTCTGGTCGTGCTCGGATTCGTGTTCGTGCCCGAGTTCGGCTGGGCCGAAGGGCTGTGGCAGGCGGCGTTCCACACCGTCTCGGCGTTCAACAACGCCGGCTTCGGGCTGTTTCCCGACAGTCTTTCGCGCTGGGCCGGGAACCCGGTCGTCAACCTGACCGTGCCGCTGCTGCTCATCATCGGCGGGCTCGGTTTCCCGGTCCTCGCCGAACTCCGGTTCCGGCGCCGCTGGCGCAGGTTCGGGCTGCACACGCGGCTGATGCTGGTCGGCACCGCGGCGCTGGCGCTGTGGGGCACGGTGACGTTCGCGATTCTCGAGTGGAACAACCCGGGCACGCTGGGCGCGCTCGCCGGCACCGGCGAGAAGCTCATGGCCAGCGCGTTCCAGGCGCTGACGCCGCGCTCCGCCGGCTTCAACACCGTCGACATCTCGCAGATCGAGGACAGCTCGGCGCTGACGCTGATCCTGCTGATGCTGATCGGCGGCGGCAGCGCCTCGTCGGCCGGCGGCATCAAGGTCACGACGTTCGTCGTGATGCTGATGGCGACGGTCGCCTACCTGCGCCGGACCTCGGAGCCGGTGGCATTCGGGCGCAGCCTTGGGCCGGACCAGATCATGCGCGTGCTGGCGCTGGTCTCGCTGAGCCTGATCGTGCTGATGACCGGCACGTTCGTGCTCGCCCAGACCCAGCAGATTCCGTTCCTGCCGCTGCTGTTCGAGGCGGCCTCGGCGCTGGGCACCGTCGGCCTGTCGATGGGTGCGACCGGCGAACTGGACGAATTCGGCCGCGCGATGATCATCGTGCTGATGTTCGCCGGCCGCGTCGGGCCGCTCGCGCTGAGCCTGTTCCTGGCGACCCGCGTCCGGCCGCGGATCCGGTATCCGGCCGGGCGGATCTTCCTGGGCTGAAAAACTTTTGGAAATTCAGCGGCGAAGTCAGCTCCGGCGCCGATCGGAGCCGCCCCAACGCACGTCGATGCCCGCGCGGACGGCGCGCCCGGGTCCGGGCTCGAAGAACCGGCCGCCGAAGGCGTTGACGCGTACGTTGTCGTTGTAGCGGGTATCGAACAGGTTGTCGATGCCGACGAACGCGCGCACCGACCAGGCGTGCACGCGCCAGTCGCGGCCGATGCCGACATCGACCCGCGTGTAGCCGTCGCTTTCGGCCGTGTTGGCATTGTCGGCGTACAGGTCGCCGACGGTACGCAGGTTCAGGCGCGCGAATCCGCCGGCCGCGCCGTGCCACGCCAGCCCGGCGTCGACCAGGTGCCTCGGTACGCCCGGCAGCCGGTTGCCGCCGAAGTCGCCGTCCGGCGTCTCGAAGCGGTCGAATTCGAAGTCCGAATGGCTGTAGGCCGCGGTCACCTCGATCGTCTCGGTGACCAGCAGGCGCACCGCGGTCTCCACGCCGTAGCGTGTCGAACGACCGGCGTTGCGGAAGAAATCGCGGCCCGTACCTGAAAATTCGAGCACCTCGAAGCTCGTGATCGCATCGTCGATTCGGGCCCGGAACACACTCGCCTCCCAGCGCAGACGCGCCGACGGTTCGGTGCGCACGCCGAGTTCGACGTTGCGCGCGGTCTGCGGCTGAAGGGCGCGATTGAAGCCGCCGCCCGAACCGGGGTCCTCGGGATTGGCCAGTTCGGTCGTCGTCGGCGTCTGGAACGAAGTGCCGACGCTGGCGTAGACGGAGAGACCCGGCGCCGGCCGCCAGGTCAGCCCGGCGTCCGGACTCCACTCGCTCCAGTTGCGCGACCCCGACTCGTCACCGTCGACGACAAACCGGTCGTCGACGTCGAGTTCGACCTCGTCGTAGCGCACGCCGACCGCCAGTGTCCAGTCCGGCCCCAGCCTTGCTCGCTGTTGAAAATAGACGCCGAGCGCCGTCACCTGCTCCTGCTGATCAAGTACCCGCGGGCCGCGGATCCCGTCCAGGTTGTCGAAGCGGCGGCGATCGTCGTCCTGCCGCCGGTAGTCGATGCCGAACGTCGCCTGCCCGGCCAGGCCGAGTCGCCCGGTTCCGAGCTCTTGGCGCAGATCCAGTCCGGAAAACGCGCGCTCGAACGTCACCTGACCGCCGTCGGCGAACGGCAGCCGGTTCTCGAAATCGCGCAGGTAGCCGAACGCGGCAACGTGCAGCCGGCCGATGTCCGCGAAACGATGGTCCAGGCCGGCGCCGAACCGCCACTGCTCGAGCAACTCGCCGGCGTCGAAGCGCACATTGGCCGGGTTCGCCATGCGCGGGGCGGCACGCGCCTGTTCGGCGGTCAGCGCACCCGGATCGCGCTCGATCGGGGTCTCGAAATATCCGGCGTGCGCGCGGATCCGCGTGGCCGGACCGGGCTCGAGGTCGAACCTGGCGTTGGCCCGGTACTGCTCGGCCCGGGCGTGGCGGCGGAAGCCGTCGGACTCGAGCCGGCCCAGGCTCAAGCGCACGCCGGCCCGGGATCCGCCGGCGGCGAGCGAGGCGTGGGTGTCGAGCAGCCCGAATTCGCCGGCCGACTGGCGCACGCCGGCGGTCGCGGCACCGGCGGCGCTGCGCGTCGTGATCCGGATGACGCCGCCTGCGGCGTTGCCGTAAAGCGCCGAAGCCGGGCCGCGCAGGATCTCGATGCGCTCGATCTCGGCCAGGTCGATCGAGTCGACCTGGGCCTGGCCGTCGGGCAGCGTGTGCGGAATCCCGTCGACGACGATCGCAACCCCGCGGATGCCGAACGCGCTGCGCGCACCGAAGCCGCGCAACGCGATGCGCGCGTCCTGCGCGAAATTCGTCGCGTTCTGGACGAACAGCCCCGGCACGCCGACCAGCACCTCGGCCAGGCTGGTCAGCCGTCCGCCCCGGCGCAGCTCATCGCCGTCGATGACGGTGACCGCGGCCGGCACATCGGCCAGCGCCGTCTCGGTGCGTGCGGCCCGGACCGTGACCGGCTCGAGCTCGACCTGTCCGCCGGTCGCGACGACCGGGACGGATGGCAACGCCATCCAGACCGCAAGCGCGGCGCCGGCGCCGAAGCGCCGGGGAGGCGTTCCGGCGACAGGGGCTCGAGGCGCGGGGTCGGCGTGATCCATGGCTGCCGGCATGGTAGCCCAACGGGGCGCAGCCGGCCGCGAGCGCGATCGACGCGTTCGGGCCACCGCCGAGCGCTTAGAATGGCGTCGGGCTCGTCCAACCCCGACTTATTCATGACCCGGTCTACTGCAACCGCCCCAGAGCCAGCCCCGGACGCGATCCGGGGTCCCGCGTCTGTATCGTTTCGCCCGGTCGCGAAACGATGCATCCACGTAACCCGGAACGGTCCCGCGGCAACCCGATCATGAACAGGCCGGGCTGAGCTCCGCTGCATGTCGCTGCTGATCTTCTACCTGCTACTGGCCATCGGCGTTTCATTCCTGTGTTCGATCCTGGAAGCTGTACTGCTGTCGGTCACGCCGGCCCACATCGCCGTGCTCAACGAGCGCCAGGCCCGCGCGGGGCGCCATCTCAGGCGGCTCAAGCGCGACATCGACCGCCCGCTGTCGGCGATCCTGAGCCTGAACACGATCGCGCACACGTTCGGCGCCGCCGGCGTCGGCGCGCAGGCCCAGATCATTTTCGGCAACGAGTGGGTCACGCTGACCGCGGCGCTGGTGACGCTGGCAATCCTGATCTTTTCCGAAATCATCCCGAAGACGATGGGCGCGACCCACTGGAAGCGCCTGTCGGCCTTCACCGCCTACACCTGCATCGGGCTGATCTGGCTGATGTGGCCGTTCGTGGTGCTGTCGAAACTGATCACGCGCGTGCTGGCACAACGCGGCCACGGGCCCAGCGTCAGCCGCGAGGAGTTCCACGCGCTGGCCCAGGCCGGCTCGCGCGAGGGCGTGTTCGAGGAAGAGGAATCGAACATCTTCCTGAACCTGATCCGGTTCGGCGCCATCCGCGTCCAGGACATCATGACCCCGCGCGTCGTGGTCAAGAAATTTCAGCGGGACACCCCGGTCGAGCGGGTCATGGACGAGATCGATTCGCTGGTGTTTTCGCGCTACCCGATCTACGGCGACAACGACGAGGACATCGTCGGCTACGTGCTCAAGGCCGACGTCATGCTCGAGCTGGCGCGCGGCCGCCGAGAGACCCGACTTGTCGAGCTCCGGCGCGAGGTCATGTTCGTTCCCGAATTCATATCGCTGCGCGTGCTGTTCAGCCAGCTGCTGGCCGGGCAGGAGCATTTCGCCGTCGTCGTCGACGAATACGGAGGGTTTTCCGGCGTCGTGACGATGGAGGACGTGCTCGAAACGCTGCTCGGCAGCGAAATCGTCGACGAAAGCGACACCATCGAGGACTTGCGCAAGGCCGCGCGCGACAAGTGGACCCGGCGCGCGAAGCGCCTTGGCCTGGAACTGCCCGAGCCGGCCGACGGGGCATCGGCCGGCACCGCCGGCCCGCCCGGGCCGGATGCCGATGACCCGGCCGCGCCCGATCCGGCGGCCAAATCCGGGCCCGATGATCCAAACGACAGCCGAGGAGGCCGCAATGAAAATACCGCTTGAGATCCGATACCTGCGCCGCACCGGACCGGCGCTGTCCGCCGCAATGCTGCTCGGCCTGACGCTGGCCGGCTGTACCGACGAGACCGGAGACCCGCCGGCCGGTCATGTGCTCGATGCCCAGCAGCAGGCGCTGGAACGCGCCCGCGCGGTCGAGGACGAGGTGCAGGACGCCGCCCGGCGCCAGGCCGAGCGCATCGAGGAGGCCGAAGGCGGAGCACGGTGATGGCCTTCCGCGTCGGCGTTTCACGTATTCTGTGTCATCGGACTGGCAACGAAATACCCGCGGTATTCGTTGCACGCCGATTGCGGCGCATGTCCGCAAACGGCTTCGAATCGCGCACAATATAACGACCATCGGAGAACACCATGATTGCCAGAATCCTGATTGCCGCTGCCGCTGCGGGTGCCTTAACCGCCGCCGCCGTGGCCGAGGACCCGAACATCAACCCCGGCATGTGGGAGACCACGAGCACCGTCACGATCGAGTCGGAGCAATTTCCCATTCCGTCGCGCACCGACACGACGACCGACTGCGTCACGGCCGAAGACATCGCCGAGGGTCAGGCGTTTCTGGAGGACAGCGAGGATTGTGAATTCACGAACAAGGATGTGCGCGCCGACGGCATGGATTACACGATGACGTGCACCAGTGCCGACGGCGGGACGGTCACGATGGATGCCAGCATGAAATTCGAAGGCGATTCGATGGCGGGCACGATCACCGGAGATATCGAGTCGCCGATGGGGCTGATGAAGATGAACGTCGAGATGTCCGGCCAGCGCACCGGCGACTGCTGAGGATCGCCGGCGGACGCCGGCCCGCCCGCGCCCGCCCGACGATGCCGCTCACGGCGCGTTGCCGCCGGCGGCATCCACGACCACGTTCCGGCCGAACCGCTTGGCCCGGTAAAGCGCCTCGTCGGCCTGGCCGCGCAGCCGTTCAAGCCGTGACTCGGTACGCGCCTCGCTCAGCCCGAAGCTCATCGTCACCTCGATTTCGAAATCGCCGTATCGGACCGGCTCGAGTGCGGCACGGAACGACTCGATGCGCTGCCGCGCCTGCAGCCGGTTGTGATCGGGCAGAAAGATCGCGAATTCCTCGCCGCCGACCCGGCCGACGACGCACGGCGGCGCGAATTGCTCGCGCAGCTTGCGCCCCAGGTATTTCAGCACCGCGTCGCCGGCCTGGTGGCCGTAGCGGTCGTTGACCTGCTTGAACAGGTCCACGTCCGCGGCCACCAGAACGCTGGGGCGCCGGATGCCGCCGCTTTCGGCCAGGGCCTGCTGCACGGTCTGGTGGAACTGCCGGTGGTTGCAGACACCGGTCAGGCCGTCGATCCGGGAGAGCCGGCGAAAGCGCTTGCGGTCGAACTGGAACCGGACCAGCAGCACGAGCAGCAGGAACACGATCAGGCCCGCCATGGCGCCGCCGAGCAGGCGCGCCTTGCGCCGCGCCTCGATCGCATCCCGGCGTGCCAGCAGCGCCCGATTCTCCTCGCGCAGCAGCTCGATGTCGCGTTCGCGCCGCCGCTTTTCGAATTCGACCTGCAAATAGGCCTGCTGCTGCGCTCGGCGGGTCTCGTTGAACTCGGCGACATGCTCGCCAAGATCGCGCAGGTACTCCAGGGCCCGGCCGAATCGCCCCTGTTGCGCCCACGACCGGGCCAACGCGAGTTCGACCTGCAGGTCGGCCGACCATGGCTGCGGCCGCCGGAATTCCGGCTCCAGCTCGAGCAGCACGGACCTGCCGCGCTCGAGCTGCCCGATCTCGATCAGCGACACGCCGAGCGTCACCATCGCGAGGTTCATGCCGTTGCGGTATCCGGCCCTGCGGTTCTCGGCCACGGCCCGTTCGGCCCAGCCGACGGCGGTTTCGTACTGCCCTGCGCGCGCATGGACCCAGCTCGCATTTGCCAGCGAGCTGGCGATCAGCACCGGGTCGCCGCTCTGGCTGCAACTGCGCAGCAACGACTCGACGTTCTGCAGAGCCAGATCGGTCAGGCCGGCGTTGACCTGGGCGGCCAATAGCGAATGCCAGGCATCGCAGATCGAGCGCAGGTCGTTGCTTTTTTGCCCGACGTCCAGCGCGATCGCGGCATTTTCGAGGGCAAGCATTTCCTCGCCCATCTGGGTGTGCCAACGGGCCGCGAGTGCATAGATGCCGGCCTTGTGGCTGTTGCTGGTGACCTGCGGAAGGATTTCCATCGCCGCCGACAGGTACTGGAACGCCTGCTCGTAGTTCTCGCGCAGACCCTCGGCGTTGGCGGCGAGTTCCAGCGCCCGCGCGCGCAGATTCGGATTCACCGGTCGCCGCAGAACGCGATCGAGCAATTCGAGCCCGGTCCCGTAGCGGCCCGCCAGCAAATGGTTGCGGCCCTCCATGATATCGAGCCGGCTCAATTGCTCGAGGCTTGCCGAATCCATCAGGTCGTCCCGGGCCCGCAGATCCTCGATCATCCGTGCCGAAACCTCGCGCGGCTGCTGCACACTTATCTCGACGATCTCGTCGAGGCGCCGGTCCAGCCCCGCCGATTGCGCGGCCGCCGCGCCGGAGACAGCCGCCATCGCTGCGAGAAAAAGCGCTGCGCGCAGTCGCCGGATGGAATCGTCGCGCGCGTTGTCGGTCACGTGGCATGCCCTCCCTGGACGCCGACCCCGGACGCAAGTTTCGAAATGCGCCGGCCCATGCCGCGGCATTGTAACCCTGACGCTACCGCCGAAACCCCGAACGACCGGGCGCGGGTTGCACGCCGCCGATGCCGGTGAAGCCGGCGGCCGGTTCCGATACACTGATCAACGGAAACCAATGCGGGCGCGCCATCATGCGTATTCTCTTCTGTCTGGCATCGATCCTCTGGGCGTCATCCGCCATGAGCGAATCCCCCGACACCGACAACGCGCGCGACCCGTCCCCGGCGCCGATCGCGATCGCGATTCACGGCGGGGCCGGCACGATCCGGCGCGAAAGCCTGAGCGAAACGCGCGAGGCGACCATCCGCAGCGCGCTGGAAAACGCCGTCAGAAGCGGTCATGACGTACTGAACGCCGGCGGCGACGCGGCCGAGGCGGTGATCGCGGCGATCACGGTGCTCGAGGATGCACCGGAGTTCAACGCCGGTCGCGGCGCGGTGCTGACCAGTCAGGGGCGGGTCGAAATGGACGCCTCGATCATGACCGGGCGCGATCTCAACGCCGGCGCCGTGGCCAGCGTCACCGGCATCCGCCACCCGATCCTGGCCGCGCGCGCGGTGCTCGAGCATTCGCCGCATGTAATGCTGGTCGGCGAAGGCGCCGAGGCGTTCGCGCGCACCCGCGGCCTCGGGTTCGAGCCCCCGGAATGGTTCATCACCGAATACCGCGTCGAGCAGCTGCACCGCATCCAGGCCGCCGAGGCGGCCGAAACCCGGGTCGACACGGCCCACGCCGACAGCTGGTTTTCGACCGTCGGCGCGGTGGCGCTGGACCGCCACGGCAACCTGGCCGCAGGCACTTCGACCGGCGGGACCGCGAACAAGCGCTGGGGCCGGGTCGGCGACTCGCCGATCATCGGCGCCGGCACCTACGCCGACAACCGCAGCTGCGCGGTCTCGGCGACCGGCCACGGCGAATTCTTCATCCGCCACGCGGTCGCCTACAACATTTGTGCTCGCATGCTGTTCGGCGGCCGAAACCTGGCCGGGGCCGCCGACGAGGTCGTCAACAAGGTGCTGGTCGAAGCCGGCGGCGAAGGCGGCGTCATCGCGCTCGATGCCGAAGGCAACATCGCGATGCCGTTCAACACCGCGGGCATGTATCGGGCCGCGGTGGACCGCAACGGCAAACTGCGCGTCGAAATCTATCGCGACTGAAGGGGTCTCGCCGTGCCGGGCGAACTGCTGCAATTCGAATGCCCGTGGTGCGGCGAAGCCAACCGGGTCGAGGCCGAACCGGGCGACGCCGGCCAGTGGCTGGTGCAGGACTGCGAGGTCTGCTGCAGCCCGATCGAAATCCGGCTACCCGGGGCCGGACAGAACGATCTCGTCGTGCGGCGCGAGGCCGGCTGACGCGCCGCCGGCTTCAGGCCGCCCGCGTGTCGCCCGGCCGCTCGTTGCCTTCGCCCAGGCCGAGATTGCGACAAAGCTTCAGCGTCGCCTGGGCGCGGTTGAGGGTATAGAAGTGAATGCCGGGCGCGCCGAAATCGAGCAGGCGGCGGCACAGGTCCGTGATCACTTCCTCGCCGAACTTGCGGATGGACTTGAAGTCCTCGGCCTCCTCCCACGCGCGCACGCGCTTGAAGATCCACATCGGCATGTCCGCACCGCACATCTTCGAGAATCGCCCCAGCCGCGAGTAGTTCGTGATCGGCATGATGCCGGGCACGATCGGAACCCGCACGCCCAGCCGGGCGCAGTCCTCGAGGAACTGTTCGTAGGCGTCGGCGCTGAAGAAATACTGCGTGATCGCGCTGTCGGCGCCGGCTTCGACCTTCCGCCGGAAATGCTCGAGATCCGCTTCCGGAGTCTTCGCTTCCGGGTGATACTCGGGGTAACAGCCGACCTCGATCGTGAACCGGTTGCCGTAGTGTTCGCGAATGTGCCGGACCAGGTCGACGGCGTAGTCGAACACGCCTGAACCGCCGCCCGACGGCCGGTCGCCGCGCAGCACGACGAGCCGGTTGATGCCGAATTCGCGGTACGAATCGAGCAGTTCGTCAATGCTGTCGATGTCCTCCGACATGCACGAGATGTGCGGCGCGGCCGGAACGCCGGTCTCGCGCTGGATGTTGAACACGGTCTCGCGCGTCCGGGCACGGGTCGAGCCGCCGGCGCCGAAGGTCACCGACATGTATTCCGGCTTCAATGCCGCCAGCCGGTCGCGCGTGCGCTTGAACACCTCGACCTGCTCGTCGTTCTTCGGCGGGAAGAATTCGAAGGAGAGTTGGGGATCATTGATGGAATGGGGCATTAGCTGATCCTGTGGGAGATTTGTAGACCTGTACCTCGATCGGCAAGAAAATAGAAAATAGTGAATAGAAAATGGATAAAACCCTAACTTTGACCCGCTTGGGCATCATCAAGCGCTCGGTTCTTGATCAGTCCGTTCAGCATTGCCAGGATTTCCATAATTCCAATTTGCAGCGGCCCATGATCATCGAGAAAACCGAGATCCTTGGCGATCCAGATCTGGGTGTCCATCTCCATCAGCGACCCACGCGCCATCAAAAGAAAGCGTCTGAACTCTTTCGCACTTGAGCGCGCAGCTCCTTCCGCTATATTCGAAGGCACACTTACAGCACAACGTCGTAACTGCGTGACCAATCCGAACTTTTCCTCATCAGGAAACGAGGCCGTGGCCGAGTAAACACTGCGGACCAGTCGCATTGACCGTTTCCACACTTCCAGCCGGTAGGTAATGCTGGGGCCGCCATTTGGAATCCACCACCACGATCGTCTTTTTGGCTTTTCTATTTACTATTTACTATTCACTATTTACATACTGACATTGCCGGAAACCCGGGAGGGTCGGCCCGTCCCGGGTCCAGGCTGAAATCACCATCAATACCGATAATGTTCCGGCTTGTACGGTCCTTCGACGGTCACGCCGATGTAGTCGGCCTGCTCCTCGGACATTTTCGTCAGCCGGGCGCTGACGCGTTCGAGGTGTAGCCGGGCGACCTTTTCGTCGAGGTGCTTGGGCAGCACGTAGACCTGGTTCTCGTACTTGTCGCGGTACTTGAACAGCTCGATCTGCGCCAGCGTCTGATTCGTGAACGAGTTCGACATCACGAAGCTCGGATGGCCGGTGGCGCAACCGAGGTTGACCAGGCGACCGCGCGCCAGCAGCGTGATGCGCTTGCCGTCCGGGAACTTGATCTGGTCGACCTGCGGCTTGATCTCGTCCCAGTCGTACTGCTCGAGGCTCGAGACGTCGATCTCGTTGTCGAAGTGCCCGATATTGCAGACGATGGCCTGGTCCTTCATGCGCTTCATGTGGTCGTGACGGATGACGTTGTAGTTGCCCGTCGCGGTCACGAAGATGTCGGCGGCCTCGACCACGCCTTCGTCCTCGAGATTGACGACGCGGTAGCCTTCCATCGCTGCCTGCAGCGCGCAGATCGGGTCGACCTCGGTCACCCAGACATTGGCCGACAGTGCTCGAAGCGACTGCGACGAACCCTTGCCGACGTCACCGTAGCCGCACACGATCGCGACCTTGCCGGCGACCATGACGTCGGTGGCGCGCTTGATCGCGTCGACCAGCGACTCGCGGCAGCCGTAGAGGTTGTCGAACTTGCTCTTGGTCACCGAGTCGTTGACGTTGATCGCCGGGAATTTCAGCGTGCCTTCCCGCTGCATCCGGTAGAGCCGATTGACGCCGGTGGTGGTTTCCTCGGTCACGCCGTTGATGTTCTTCAGCGCGGCCGTGTACCAGCCCGGGTTCGATTCCAGGCGCTTCTTGATCGCGGCGAACAAGGCCTTCTCTTCCTCGCTGCCCGGATTGTCGAGGATCGACGGATCGGCCTCGGCGCGCGCGCCGAGATCGAGCAGCAGCGTGGCGTCGCCGCCGTCGTCGAGAATCATGTTGGCGGTGCCGCCGTCGGGCCACTGGAAGATGCGGTGGGTGAACTCCCAGTACTCGGTCAGCGATTCGCCCTTGTACGCGAACACCGGGACGCCGCGCTCGACCATCGCCGCCGCGGCGTGGTCCTGGGTCGAATAGATGTTGCACGAAGCCCAGCGCACCTCGGCGCCGAGCTCGATCAGCGTCTCGATCAGCACCGCGGTCTGGATCGTCATGTGCAGCGAGCCTGCGATGCGCGCGCCCTTCAACGGCTTGTCGCCGGCGTATTCCTTGCGCGTCTGCATCAGACCCGGCATTTCGGTTTCGGCGATCGTGATCTCCTTGCGGCCGAACGCGGCCTGGCCGGGATCGGCGACGAAATAGTCCTTCTCGGTCGAGGCGATGCTGTCGTCGAACAGCACTCGCTTGGTTACGTCTTCTGGCTTGGCACTCATTTGGTTAACCTCGCGATTTTGGATTTTAAGCTAAGAAGTAGGTCGGGTTAGGCCGAAGGCCGTAACCCGACAATCAGATTTCGGCTTGACCGAAATGTCGGATTACGCTTCGCTAATCCGACCTACGGCGACTCATTTGATACACCTCGGAATTAGGGATTTAAATTCCAGGGTCCAGGCTGTAGGTCGGGTTGGGCCGAAGGCCGTAACCCGACAATCAGATTGTCTCCAGTCATTCATCACAACCCGGCCGCCTCGCGCAGCGCGTCGGCGCGATCGGTCTTTTCCCAGCTGAACGTCGTGAAGTGGTCCTCGACTTCCTTGCCGTTGCGGATCACCTTCGCCGACGACTGTTCCGGGTGGCGACCGAAGTGGCCGTTGGTGGCGGTCTGGCGGTACATCGGGTGCAGCAGATCGAGCATCTTCAGGATGCCGTACGGGCGCAGGTCGAAGTGCTCGCGCACCAGCTGCTCGATCTTCTCCTCGGGAATCTTGTTGGTGCAGAACGTCGTCACCGAAACGGACGTGGGCTCGGCCACGCCGATCGCGTAGCTGACCTGGATCTCGCACTTCTCGGCCAGGCCGGCGGCGACGATGTTCTTGGCCACGTAGCGGCCGGCGTAGGTCGCCGAGCGGTCGACCTTGGACGGATCCTTGCCCGAGAACGCACCGCCGCCGTGCCGGGCCATCCCGCCGTAAGTGTCGACGATGATCTTGCGGCCGGTCAGGCCGGCGTCCCCGACCGGGCCGCCGATGACGAACTTGCCGGTCGGGTTGATGTGATACAGCGTGTCCTTGTGCAGCCATTCCTCCGGCAGCACGGGCTTGATGATGTGCTCGCGCACGCCCTCGCGGATTTCATCGAGCTCGAGACCCTCGTCGTGCTGCGTAGACAGCACGACCGCGTCGATCGCGACCGGCTTGCCGTCGGCGTAGCGCAGCGTGACCTGGCTCTTGGCGTCGGGCCGCAGCCACGGCAACGGATTGTCGGAGTGCTTGCGCAGCCGGGCATGGCGCTCGACCAGCCGATGGGCGTAGAAGATCGGCGCCGGCATCAGTTCCGGCGTTTCGTTCGCGGCGTAGCCGAACATCAGCCCCTGGTCGCCGGCGCCCTGGTCCTCCGGCGTCTCGCGGTCCACGCCCTGGGCGATGTCGGGCGATTGCTTGCCGATCATGTTGATCACCGAGCAGGTGTGGCCGTCGAAGCCCACCCTGGATGAGTCGTAGCCGATATCGACGACGACGCCGCGGATGAGATCCTCGAGATCGACCCACGCGGTGGTCGAAATCTCGCCGCCGACGATCACCGCGCCCGTCTTCAGGAACGTCTCGCACGCGACACGAGCGTAGGGATCCTGGGTCAGGACCGCATCCAGAATGGCGTCGGAAATCTGGTCCGCCATCTTGTCGGGATGGCCTTCGGATACCGATTCGGAGGTAAAAAGGTATGCACTCATTGCTTTATTTATCTCTTGATACGGATAGAAAGATAAGATTCTAACGCATCCAATCCGGGAATGCATCCCGGTCTGACCGGCTCGTTGGGTCGTTGGCCCGTCGGGAACTCGGGACTCGGGCCCCGGGGCCCGGGTCCCGGTATCATTCATTAGACCTCGCTCGCGACACTTTTCTGAGGCTTGCCGATGCCCGAGACGCTATTCGATGCCAGTCTGATCGTACTCATGTTCCACGCCGTGATCGCGCCGGGGACAGCACTGCACGCGACGCTGTACAAGCGCGATTCGCGCGCCGCGTTCGGCTGGATCGCGCTGTGCGTCGTCCTGCCGATCGCCGGCCCGCTGATCTACCTGGTCTTCGGCATCAACCGGATCCGCCGGCGCGCCCGGCGCCTGGACCGGCCCAACACCGGCGCCGATTCGACGCCGGGCTTCGAGCGCGGCCGCCGCCGCGATCCGGCCGCAGCCGCGCGCGCAGCCGACCGCTTCGGCCGCATCGGGGCGGCGCTGGGCGGCCCGCCGGTCGCCGGGGGCAATCGCGTCCGCGCGCTTTCCGGCGGCGACGAAGCCTATCCGGCAATGCTCGAGGCAATCGCCGGCGCGCGCCGTTCGGTATTCCTTTCAAGCTACATCTTCGATTCCGACCGGACCGGACGCGAGTTCGTCGAAGCGCTCGCCGGGGCGCGCGAACGCGGCGTCGACGTGCGCGTGATCGTCGACGGCGTCGGCCAGTACTACAGCCTCCCGCGCATCCCCCGGCTGCTGCGGGGCGCCGGTATCGACTGTGCGGTGTTCCTGCCGCCGCGGCTGCTTCCGCCGCGCCTGTCGATCAACCTGCGCAACCACCACAAGATCCTCGTCGTCGACGGCCACACGGCGTTTACCGGCGGCATGAACATCGGCAACCGGCACGTTCTGGGCGATGCCCCCGGCGGCAACAAGGTCGCCGATCTCCAGTTCGAACTGGCCGGCCCGGTCGCCGGCCAGCTCGAGGACGAATTCCTGCGGACCTGGGAATTCGCGACCGGCGAGGACCGGGCGCCGCCTCCGGTCAGCGTGCCGCGCGCCGGAAATTCCCGCTGCCGGACGCTGACCGATGGCCCCGACGAGAACATGGACCGGATCACGCACCTGCTCGCCGCGCTGGTGGCCGAAGCCCGGCACTCGGTGCTGATCATGACGCCGTACTTCGTGCCGCCGCGCGAGCTGGTCGGCGCGCTGCAGGCCGCCGGCCTGCGCGGCCTCGAGGTCAAACTCGTGCTGCCGAAGCGAAACAACCTGCCCTACGTGCACTGGGCCACGCGCAACATGCTCTGGGAAATCCTCTCACAGGGCGTCGAAGTCCGTTACCAGCCGCCGCCGTTCAACCACTCGAAGCTGGTGGTCGTCGACGAGCGCTACACGCTGGTCGGCTCGTCGAACTGGGATCCGCGCTCGCTGCGGCTGAACTTTGAACTCCAGGTCGAGATCTTCGACCGCGACTTCGCTGCCAAAGCGGCACAGCGGGTGCGCCGGGCGGCCGCGGCCGGGCGGACGGTGACGCTGGCCGAGGTCGACGGCCGCTCGCTGCCGGTACGGCTGCGCGACTCGCTTTGCTGGCTGTTCTCGCCGTACCTGTAGCACCGGCCCGCCCGATCGGGATCGGACGCTTTCCGCGTCGACCGGGCAGCCGGTCGGGCCGTTCGGGCGAGACTGCGGAACCGGCTGCGGCGCCCCGGGGCGTCGCAAACTGCACGCAGTGTCGACGATCGTGCCGGTGCCGGTGCCGGTGCCATGGCCCGCGCATCGACCCGGCTTTTGGTAAGATTCCGCCCCATGCGATACCTCGTTTCCCTGGCGATCACGCTCGCCGCGCTTTGGCTGGGCATCTCGGGCGTCTACAAGCCGCTGATGTTCGGACTCGGCGCGCTGGCGATCGGATTCGTGGTCTGGATTTCCAGACGCATGGACGTGGTCGGCGTCGAGCACAACCCGGTGCTCTATTCGTGGCGCCTGCCCGTCTACTGGCTGTGGCTGCTGGGGGAAATCGTGAAGTCCAATCTCGAGGTTGCGCGGGCGGTCCTGAATCCCGGAAGGCTCGTCGATCCGCGCGTGATCGTGGTGCCGATGGATCTCGCCTCCGCGGTCGGCAAGGTCACCTACGCAAACTCGATCACGCTGACGCCGGGCACGGTCACGCTGACGCTGGAACCGGATTCGGTCGAAGTCCACGCGCTGCTCGAGAGTTCGGCCAGGGGGATCGAATCGCGCGCCATGGAGCGCAAGATCGCGTGGTTGGAGAACCATCGGTGAACGCGGTCCTGGTGCTCACGGCGCTGACGATCTTCGTGACCATGGCGCTGGCACTGGCGCGCGCGCTCAAAGGCCCGTCGGTCTACGACCGGATCGTGGCGGTCAATGTTTTCGGCACCAAGACCGTGCTGATCGTGGCGCTGATTACGGTCATTTCCGGCAATTACGATCTGATCGACGTCGCGCTGGTCTATGCGCTGATCAATTTCATTACCGTGGTCGCCGTACTCAAGCTTTCGGCCATGCGCGATCTGGCGGCGTCGGGCGAAGGGGACATCACCGATGGCTGAAACGGTTCTGGACGTGATATCCGCCATCTGCCTGATCGGCGGCGGCGCGTTCGGGATACTCGGCGGCACCGGCCTGATCCGTTTCCCGGATTTCTACAGCCGGCTGCACGCGGCCGGGATCACCGACACGCTGTGCACATTCCTGATCATCGTCGGCCTGCTGATCCAGACCGGCCTGTCGCTGGTCAGCATCAAGCTGCTTCTGATCCTGTTATTCATGATCTTCACGTCGCCGACGGCCAGCCATGCACTCGCACGCGCCGGGCTGGCGGCCGGGCTGGTTCCGCACACGCGCGACCGGAGAAACCCGGCCGCCGCCGAAGGGGAATCGTCATCGACACCCTGATCGATATCGCGTTGCTGACGTTCCTGGTGGCAACGGCGCTGGCCGTGGTCCGCGTGCATGACCTTTTTTCGGCCGCGATGCTGTTTTCAATCTACTCGCTGCTGTCGGCCGGGCTGTTCGTGGTGCTGGACGCCGGTGACGTGGCGCTGACCGAAGCCGCCGTCGGCGCCGGGATCTCGACAATCCTGATTCTTGCCGTGCTTGCCCTGGCGCCGCGTTACGAGCGCGCGCCGAAGCGGCTGCACTGGCCGGCGATCACGGTCGTCGTCGTGACCGGCGCGTGTCTGTTCTGGGCGGTTTCCGATCTGCCCCCGTTCGGACAGCCGGACAACCCCATCCACACGCACGTCGCGCCTTATTACATCGAGCATGCATACAAGGATTTCGGCGTCCCGAACATGGTCGCGGCAATCCTGGCCAGTTGGCGTTCGTTCGATACGCTGGGCGAGGCGATCGTGATCTTCACCGCTGTGCTGGCGGTCTTCTCGCTGCTCTCGAAGCCGCCCGACAAGCGGGCCGGACTCCCGGAGGACGACCGATGAGGGGCAACGGCATTCTGCGAATCATTGCGCGGTTGTTGATCCCGCTGATCATGCTGTTCGCGCTGTATGTCCAGTTTCACGGCGACTATTCTCCCGGAGGCGGATTCCAGGCCGGCGTTCTGTTCGCCGCGGCCTGGATCCTGTTCGTGCTGATCTACGGCCTCAAGCTCGGCCTCGAGGTCATTCCCGAACGCGTGATGTTCGTGCTGTCGGCGGTCGGCGTGCTGATCTACGCGACCGTCGGGATGGCCGGCGTCGTTCTCGGCGGACGGTTCCTCGACTTCAACCCGTTGCTGGCCGACCCGAAGCACGCCCAGCAGGCGGGCATCATGCTGGTCGAATTGGGCGTGGGAATCACCGTCGCTTCGGTCATCATGCTGATTTTCACCCTGTTCGCGCGCCGCCGGGCGGCGCTCGGCCAGGGCTGGCAGCCCGAGGACGACGACTGATGGAGCTGCTCGGCCATTACAACTTCTATATCGTCGTCGTGCTGATGATGATCGGATTCTATACCGTCATGGCTCGCGGCAACATGGCCAAGAAGATCATGGGTCTGAACCTTTTCCAGACGTCGGTTTTCATTCTTTTCATTTCCGCCGGCAAGATCATCGGCGGGTCGACACCGATCCACGAAAAGGGCGTGGAACTGTATTCCAACCCGCTGCCGCACGTGCTGATCCTGACCGCGATCGTCGTCGGCGTGGCGACCACGGCGGTCGGGCTTGCGCTGGCCGTGCGCATTCGCGAATCTTTCGGCACCATCGAGGACGATGAACTTGCCGGGCTGGACGGCCCCGACGAGGAGCCCGTCCGGTCATGACGATTGCCGATTGGCTCCCTTTCAGCGTACTCGTTCCGCTGATCGCCGCACCGGTGTGCGCGATCCTGCCCGGGCGCATTCTGCCGTGGGCACTGACCCTGACCGCGGCCGTGGGCGCGGCGACGATCTCGGCCCTGGTTCTACCCGTGGCCATGGACGAAACCCTGGTCTATTCGTTCGGCGACTGGCCGGCGCCGATCGGGATCGAATACCGGGTCGACGCGGCCAATGCTTTCGTCGCCGTGCTGGTCTCGGCGATGGCCGCGCTGGCCGTACTGTGGGGCCGCGTCAGCGTCAACCAGCATCTGGGTGCGCGCCAGGGTCCGTTCTACGGACTGTTCCTGCTCGCGTTCGCCGGGCTGATGGGGATCACGATGACCGGCGACGCGTTCAACGTGTTCGTCTTTCTGGAGATCTCGTCGCTTTCAACCTATGCCCTGATCGCCCATGGAACCGACCGGCGTGCGCTGGTCGCGTCGTTTCGTTACCTGATCATGGGCACGATCGGCGCGACGTTCTTTTTGATCGGCGTCGGCTTCCTCTACATCATGACCGGGACGCTGAACATGGCCGACCTGGCCCAGCGACTGCCCGAAGTGCACGACACCAGCACCGTTCAGGCGGCGCTGGCGTTCATCGTCGTTGGTCTGGGGCTCAAGCTGGCGCTGCTGCCGCTGCACATGTGGCTGCCCAATGCCTACACTTATGCGCCGAATTTCGTCACGGTGTTCATCGCCGGCACGGCGACCAAGGTGGCGCTGTACGTGATGCTGCGCTTCGTGTTCACGGTGTTCGGCGCCGAATTCGCATTCTCCGCGCTGCCGCTGGCCGGGGTACTCATGGCGCTGGCGGTCGCCGGGATGCTGGTCGCTTCCTGGATCGCGATCTTCCAGATCAACCTCAAGCGCCTGCTGGCCTATTCGTCGATCGCCCAGGTCGGCTACATGGTGCTGGGCGCGTCGCTGGCGACCGTCGCCGGGCTGACCGCGACCGTGCTGCACCTGTTCAACCATGCGCTGATCAAGACCGCGCTGTTCATGGCCGCCGGCGCGATCATCCATCGTACCGGCTCGATGCATATCGAGGCGCTCCGGGGGCTCGGCAAGAGCATGCCGTGGACGTTCGTCGCCTTCGTGCTCGCGGGATTGTCGATCATCGGCGTGCCGACCACGGCCGGCTTCATCAGCAAGTGGTATTTGATCGTCGCGGCGATGGACGCCGGTCGCTGGTGGCT
Source organism: Wenzhouxiangellaceae bacterium (assembly GCA_032251475.1). Taxonomy (GTDB): domain Bacteria; phylum Pseudomonadota; class Gammaproteobacteria; order Xanthomonadales; family Wenzhouxiangellaceae. Next base: position 53,982 of record JAVVDX010000002.1, read on the forward strand.
GGTGGCCGTGATCGTAATCAGCTCGCTGATGGCGATCGCCTACATCTGGAAGGTCGTCGAGACCGCGTGGTTCCGTGAACGAACCGCCCCCGGCCCGGCACCGGGCGAGGCGCCGCTGGCGCTGCTGATTCCGACCTGGATGCTGGTGGCGTTGAACTTCTGGTTCGGTCTCGACACCCGCCTCAGCGTTTCGGCGGCCACTGCTGCGGCCGAAGCCCTGATCGGGCCCGGCACCGGCGCGGGGTACGTCCCGTGAGTCCGTTCACCGTCGTCCTGATCCCGTTTCTCGGCGCGCCGATCATTGCGTTTGCCGGTGGCCACGAGCGTCTTCGCGTCCTGGCGAGCTGGGTCACGGCGATCGCGTTCTTCATCGGCGTATGCACGCAGTTAGGCCCGGTTCTTGACGGTGCGGGCCGCAGCCAGGTGCTCTGGGAAATCGTTCCCGGACTCGACCTGGCGTTTCGGGTCGAACCGCTGGGGCTGATCTTCGCGCTGGTCGCTTCGTTCCTGTGGCTGACCGCGACACTGTATGCGACCAGCTACATGAAGGCGCTGTCCTACGGCCACCTCGGCCGCTTCTTCGCCAGCTACGCACTGGCGCTGGGCGCCACCGCCGGCGCGGCGTTCAGCGCCAACCTGCTCACGCTGTTCGTGTTCTACGAGATTCTGACGATCTCGACCTACCCACTGGTCACGCACGCCGGCGGCGAGGATGCGCGCCGCGGCGGCCGCACCTATCTCGGCTACCTGCTGGCGACTTCGATCGGTCTGTTTCTGGTCGCGATTCTCTGGACCTGGCAGGCCGCCGGCACGCTGGATTTCGTCAAGGGCGGAATTCTCGAAGGCCGGGTCGACCGCCAATGGCTGCCCCTGCTCGCCGGCCTGTACGCGTTCGGCATCGGCAAGGCCGCGTTGATGCCGGTGCACCGCTGGCTGCCGGCCGCGATGGTCGCGCCGGCACCGGTCTCGGCGCTGCTGCATGCAGTCGCCGTGGTCAAGGTCGGCGTGTTCACGGTGCTCAAGGTTGCCGTGTTCATCTTCGGAACCGATCTTCTGCTCGAGACCGGTGCCGCGGTCTGGCTGACCTGGGTGGCGGCGTTCACGATCGTCGCTGCATCGCTGGTCGCGCTTCGGCTCGACGATCTCAAGGCGCGGCTGGCCTATTCAACGATTTCGCAGCTTTCGTATGTCGTGCTCGGCGCGCTGGTCGCCACGCCGCTGGCCATCATCGGAGCCGCGCTGCAGATCGTCATGCACGCGTTTGCGAAGATCACATTGTTCTTTGGTGCCGGTGCGATCCAGGTGGCGCACGGCCGCAAGAAGGTCTCGCAGCTCGACGGGCTGGGCCGGGCGATGCCGCTGACGTTCGGCGCGATGGCGGTGGCGACGCTGAGTATCGTCGGTTTGCCGATCTTCGGCGGCATGTGGTCGAAGTGGTACCTGGTCGCCGGTGCACTGGATGCGCACCAGTGGATTCTGGTCGGCGCACTTCTGGCCAGTTCGCTGCTCAACATCCTTTATCTGCTGGTCATCCCCTTCCGCGCCTTCTTCCGGCTTCCGGCCGATGACCAGATGCCGCGCCAGCTGGCCGAGGCGCCGCTGCCGATGGTGGTCGCGATGATGATCACCGCCGGCATGTGCATCGTGCTGTTCTTTGCTGCCGAACCGCTGTACGAACTCGCCGGCACGCTGGTCTTTTCGGAGTAGCTCACTGATGAACAAGCCAATCGGATCCGACAACGACAGGCGCTGGCTGGACGAACCGCGCAACGTCGACCGCGTCGTCCATACGCTGTACGCGATCTGCGCGGTGACCGTACTGCTCGACTTCGTGGTCCAGCGTCACGAAACGCTGGATTTCGCGCACTGGTTCGGCTTCTACGCCTGGTACGGGTTCGTCGCCTGCACCGGACTGGTGCTTGCAGCCAAGCTGCTGCGGGTTTTCGTCAAGCGCCCGGAGGATTACTACGAACGGGCGCGGCGAAGCCGAGGCGAAAGGATGAAGACTGAACGATGACTGCCTGGATCCATAATCCGGCCCTGATCCTGATCGGCGCAGGTCTGGTCCTGCCGCTGCTGCCGCGGGCGGTGCGCGCCGTGCTGCTGATCGGCGCGCCGCTGGCCGCGGCCGCCTGGTTGTGGAGCATGCCCGATTCGCTGACGCTGTCGGCGACGCTGTTCGGCTACGAGCTCACGCCGTTCCGGCTCGATGCGCTGTCGTTCGTGTTTGCGCTGCTGTTCCTGCTGGCGATGGGCCTGATCGGCGTGTTCATGATGCGCACCGCGTCGCGTACCGAATCCGCCGCCTCGCTGATCTATTCTGGCTCCGCGGTGGGGGCGGTGCTGGCCGGCGATCTGGCCACGCTGTTCATTTACTGGGAAATCACCGCGATCGCCTCGGCGCTGGTGATCTTCGCCAACGGTCCGGACAGCTACCGGGCCGGCTTTCGCTATCTGATGATCCAGATCACCTCGGGCCTGATGCTGTTCGTCGGCGCGCTGATCCATTTCCGCGAAACCGGATCGCTGGGTTTCGAGCTCTTCGGGCTGGACGCCGCGGGCGGCTGGTGGCTGTTCCTCGGCTTCGGCATCAAGGCGGCCTTCCCGATCGGCCACATCTGGGTCAAGGACGCCTACCCTTCGGCCAGTGCTTCGGGCACGGTCGTGCTCTCGGCGTTCGGCACCAAGATGGCCATCTACGCGCTGGCGCGCGGTTTTGCCGGCACCGACCTGATGATTCCGATCGGCACCGTAATGGCGGCGTTTCCGGTGTTCTTCGCCGTCATCGAAAACGACCTCAGGCGCGTGCTGGCCTATTCGACGATCAACCAGCTCGGCTTCATGGTCGTCGGCATAGGCGTCGGCACCGAGCTCGCGCTCAACGGCGCGGTCGCGCACGCGTTCGTGCACGTGTTCTTCAAGGGGCTGCTGTTCATGACCATGGGCGCGGTGCTGCTGCGCGCCGGGACGTGCAAGGGATCCGAGCTGGGCGGACTGTACAAGTCGATGCCGTGGACGACGGCGTTGTGCATCATCGGCGCGGCGTCGATCTCGGCGTTTCCGCTGTTTTCCGGATTCGTCAGCAAATCGCTGATCATGAGCGACGTCGCCTACCAGGGCCACGTGTTCATCTGGCTGGTGCTGCTGTTCGCCGCAGCCGGCGTGTTTCATCACTCGGGGATCAAGATTCCGTATTTCGCGTTCTTCGCCCACGACGCGGGCATCCGGTGCAAGGAAGCACCGGCCGAGATGATGACGGCGATGGTGATCGCCGCGGTCGTCTGTGTCGGCGTCGGCATCTTCCCGCAGCCGCTGTATTCGATCCTGCCTTATCCGGTCGACTACGTGCCGTATACAGCGAGCCACGTCCTCAGCCAGACCCAGTTGCTGATCTTCTCGGCGCTGGCGTTCACGGTGCTGATGCGAACCGGCATCTATCCGCCCGAGTTGCGCTCGACCAATCTCGACGTCGACTGGTTTTTCCGGCGCGCCATTCCGGACCTGGCGGCGGCATCCGAGCGGGTGCTGGTGACGCTGCGCGGCCATCTCGACCGGGCGTTCGGCGTCTGCGCGAGGATGCTCGCCTCACGCGCCCTGCGCGAGCGCATGATCCATTCCCGACCGACCGGCGCGATGGCCTGGTGGATGGGCCTGCTGTTCGCGATTCTTCTGATCTTCGGAATTCGCCAGGGCTGACCCTCGCCGCCGCCGGCGAGGCAGTCTCAATCCCGGTCGCGCCGAATCACGCGATATTCGACCTGAAGATCCTCGGGCCGGCGCGGATTGCGCCGGCCGTTCAGCCAGTTGCGGATGGTCATTCCGATCGCACCGAGAATCGCAAGCCCGGCGGCCACGGCCAGGAACACCAGGCCGACGAAGAAACTGACGGCCAGAATCGCGATCCCGAGCAGCACCAGCCCGAATCGCGCCAGCGGGCTTTGCGGCACGCGATAGAATGAATATCGAAAATTGTTCATACCTTCCATGACCCCGCAAACACGTGTTCAGTTCCTGCTCGAAGGCAGCGATCTCTCCGAGGGCCAGTTCCGCGAAGCGCAGGCCGAGCGCGACGGCCGGCCCGTGTGGCTGGTCGTCACGCGCCGCGCCGGCACCGTCCGCGGCTGGCTCAATGTCTGCCCGCACGCCGGCAGGGCGCTGAACTGGGCCCCCGACCGGTTTCTCGTCGACGATGCCGGCAACCTGGTCTGCAGCGCGCACGGCGCGGTGTTCGAGCCGTCGGCCGGAGAGTGCATCGCCGGCCCGTGCCGGGGCGACCGCCTGCGCCAGGCGCCCGTGACCGAATGCGGCGGAAGCATCGTCTACATCGCCGGCGACTGAATTTTCGCACACCCGGCGCGGGTGCGCCGGCATGGGCCGGTGCGGGCCGGCGGGCAATCCGGGCCGAAACCGGTTCCGAAGCCGGGCACCCCAGCACCGGAATCGGAGATACTGGGGGCCGGTCCACCATTACTAAGGAGCGATCATGGGTCCTGAAATCGGTCTGCTGTCACTGATCTGGCTGGTCATCGTCGTCTGGGCGATCGTCAAGACCGCCCGCGCACGCGTCAGCACCTTCGTGCGCTTCATGTGGATCCTGGTGCTGATCGTGTTTCCGGTCGTGGGGTTTCTGATCTGGCTGTTTTTCGGGCCCAAGGGTTAGGACCCGGGCTGAAGAACGGTCTTCTTCAGCCGTTTCCGACCCCCTGCCGGCCAGCCGCGACGAGCCGATCATGATCGACGAAGGCGTTATCAAGTACGACATCGACTGGTGCTTGACGCCGCCGCGGGCCGCCGACGTGCCGGCACCGCTGATCGAGGCGCGCGACCGGCTGTTCCGGGCCGGCCTGATCGGCTACGACACGGTCGACGAGGTCGGCTACGGCAACATCAGCCTGCGCGTCGGCGACGGCCGGCGGTTCGTCGTATCCGGCACCCAGACCGGCCATCTCGAGCGCACCGGACCCGAGCATTACTGCCGGGTCACCGGTTACGACATCGACGCCAATCGGCTGCGCTGCGAGGGCCCGGTCCGGGCCTCGTCCGAGGCGCTGACGCACGCGGCGATCTACGAACTGAGCGCGGACATCGGCGCCGTCGTCCACGTCCACTCCGCCGAAATGTGGACTCGTCTCGCCGACCGGATGCCGACCACCTCGGCCGACGTGCCCTACGGCACCCCCGAAATGGCCCGCGAATTCGGCCGCCTGTACCGGGAGACCGACCTGGCCGAAACCGGCATCGCCGTCATGGGCGGGCACGCCGACGGCCTGATCTCGTTCGGAAAAACGATGGAACAAGCGCTGCAGCGAATTCTTGCGGCCTGAAGCGGCATGACATGACGCCGGCAGGGGAAATGGCGCGCTTCGATGAAGAAACTTCGAACGCGCTGTTTGAGGTTCTCACCGACTGGGATATCCAGCTAATTCATTGTTCTCACGACATCTTTTCAGACGACGCCGACACTGACGAACGGGACGATCCCGACGTACCAGCCGCTAAAACCAAAAAACCGGGGTGTTCGCCATGAACAAGGGTCCCGGTAACAACATTCCCATAGGCGGCGGGCGGCGTCCACCCCTTTCTCGCTGCGGCTGACAGCGAACGAACGGGCCGAGCTGGAACGCATGGCCGCGAGCATGTCGCTGTCGTCCTACATCAAGGGCCGCCTGTTCGATTCCGAAGGGCCGGCGCCCCGCCGGCGGCGCCGGAGAGGGGTCAAGGACGAAAAGGCCCTGAGACAGCTTCTGGCGATGCTGGGCTCCTCGCGCCTGTCGCAGAACATGAACCAGCTCGCCAAGGCGGCGCATGTCGGCAACCTGCCGTTGCCGGATCAGATCGAGCAGGATCTGACCAAGGCCTGCGGGGATATCCAGATGATGCGCGTCATGCTGATGCGCGCGCTGGGCATCCCGATCAAGGACAAGGAGCAACTCAAGCAAGAGTCGCTCAGCCAGACCTTCTCCCGGGCCACCTCCGGGGACACCTACGTCCTGTGATGCTTTGCCATGATTGTTAAGGGCAATCAACGCGGGGGCGCCCGGCAACTGGCGGCGCATTTGCTCAAGGACGAAAACGAGCACATCGACGTGCACGAGCTCCGGGGGTTCATGGCGGAGGACCTCCGCGACGCCTTCGCCGAGGCGCACGCCATCGCGAAGGGCACGAACTGTAAGCAGTTCCTGTTCTCCATGAGCCTCAATCCGCCGCAGTACGAGGCAGCCTCTACCGACAGTTTCGTCAAGGCCGCCGACGCGGCCGAGAGGCGCCTGGGGCTGGAGGGACAGCCCCGGGCCATCGTCTTCCACGAAAAGGAAGGCCGGCGCCACGCGCATGTGGTCTGGTCGCGGATCAATCCGGAGACCATGACCGCCATCAATCTGCCCTGGTACAAGAACAAGCTCTGCCAGCTCTCGCGTGAGCTCTACCTGGAGCACGGCTGGGACATGCCGCCCGGGCTGCGCGATCCGCTGCTCCGGGATACACTCAACTTCACGCAGGCCGAATGGCAGCAGGCGCTGCGCACCGACCGGGACCCGCGGGAGATCAAGCAGGCCATTCAGGACGCATGGGATCAGTCCGACGGCGTGAAGGCTTTCCGGGCGGCGCTGGGCGAGCGGGGCTTTATGCTGGCGCGGGGCGACCGCCGCGGCTTCGTCGTCACGGATTACACCGGCGAGGTGTATTCCCTCTCCCGCTGGGCAGGGGTCCGGGCCAGGGAGGTCAAGGAGCGGCTGGGCCGGCCCAACCGGCTCCCGGGCGTCGATGAGGTCAAGAAACAGCTCAAACAGCGCATGCGGCCGCGCCTGAAGAAGCTCATTCGCGAGCAGAAGGCCGAGCACGCTGCGGAGCGCGAACCGCTGACCCGGGCGAAACGGGAAATGGCTGAAGCGCACGGGCAAGAGCGCACGCAGCTTGAAAAGAAGCTGGCGGCCCGCTGGGCGCGGGAGACGGAAGCCCGGCAGGCCCGGGCTCAACAAGGGCCTCAAAGGCGTCTGGGATTGGCTGTCAGGCCGCGCCAGGCAGGTCCGGCAGCAAAACCGGTTCGAGGCGTGGGAGGCGCTCAAGCGCGACCAGGCCGAGCGGGATACCCTGATCGCGAGACAGCTCGACGAGCGCCGGGCGCTCCAGCAGGACATTCTGGAGCTTCGCGAGCGCCAGTGCGACGAACGGACGGACCTGGCCGCCGACATCGGCGCGGCGCTGAAGCTCGAAGGACGGAAAGCTGCGTACCAGAAGCAGATGCGCCGATCAGCGAAGCTGGAACGGGAGCAAGAGCACAAACGACGCGGCCCCGGCCTGGGGCGGTAGATTTACTGGCTGTGTCGTGGGGGGAATTCAAAGCCTGTGAATTGGCTAGATCAGCGCGAGGCGGCAAGCCGAAATCCGCCATAAACAAACGCCCTTGCAATCCTGTCGCAGTCCTGTTCTGTCACGCCTTCACGGCGGGCAATGTCATACCACTGCTCACTTACGATCTGTTCCATTTCATCGATAATGGCCCTGGCCTCGTCTTCTTCGAGAAGAAAGCGCGCCGCCTGTGAGAGAAGGTTTTCCGCATTGGCATACCGGCCCGCGTTACCGCAGGTGAGCGCCAGGTCACGGCGCTCGGTGCTCACTTCCGGGCTTGGAACAAGATCGTACGCCGGCGCCAGGGCCCAGTCCCGGTCCATTGCAATGACGGCGTGATTGCGCGGATGATCGTCCGTATTGCTAATGAGTGCATTGAAGACCATTCTGCGAAAGAGTTCCGGCGCGTCGGATTTGGGTTGTGAGACGATGCGTCGGAGTTCCTCGGCAAGGAGTATGTAGGACCACTTCTCCCGGTCGTGGTGCGTATCGTCGGCGCGCAGAAGCGTAAGTGCGCTGAGCATGCGCGCACGACGATAAGCCTGCTCAGTCTTTTCGCGATCAAATCGCTTAACCAGAAGGACGTCGCGGTCCCCGATTGTGGTCACCCGGCTCCGGGAAACCCTGAGCCCGCACGTCCGGGCCAGGGTGAGCATCGCCTGCTCAACCCGGGCGTAGTTCCATTTGTCATCCGGGCAGTTGAACTTGGCAATCCATAACCCGCTGTCATCCTCGATCACCGCTTTGGGACGCGCGCCGCCCATCGAGGTCCCGATGAGCATCAGATCCTCTACTTGTGCGGCTTCCGTCGTCGAGGGAGGGGCTTCATCCGCGATGATGGCGTCAGCCATTCGTTGCAGACGTTCCAGATCCAGCGTACGGTTGAATCTGCGGCGCGGCGCGGGCGGTTCCCGGTTGAGACCGAATCCGAGCGCCCCGGCGCGATCATCCGGGGATTGCAGCAGATAGTCAATCTCGCCCAAACGGGCAAGCCCGGCATGTTTTTCGATGACGCGGCGTCCCCAGTAATCCGGGCTGGCATCGCGCAGCGCCCCAAACACGCCCCGGAGACGATTTGTCGTGTAGGTTCGCTCGGCCAGCTTGAGCTCGAGCGGATCGATCGGGAGGGCGTTGTCACGAGCAAGATAACTTCTGCCGTAGACGAACCTGCCCGTAGCGACACCGTGGCGGTCCGTCGTCAACTGAAACTTGCCGGCAGTAACGAATTCGGTTGCGCCGGGGAGTGTGATATACACAAAGCATTCTTGTGGCGCATCGCTAGAAGTCACGATCGAGCCTCCCGCTCTCGTCTCTGGCGCGCTTGCGCTCCCGCTCGGATGCCAGCGCCAGGCCGACTTCGTCGCGTGCCGGATCGGCCAGCTCAGTCATCGGGTCCAGCAGGTCATAGGCCCATAGCAGGGCAACATAGACCGCAACACTTGTAGATGGCTTGCCCTTTTCTGCGCCCGTGACGGCCCGGGGGCCGGCACCTATTTTCTCGGCGGCTTCCTGAATCGTCAGGTTGCGCCGGAGCCTGGCCGTACGCAGATTGGCGCCGAGACGCTTGATCGTCTGCTCGACGGGGTACGGCGGGGCTTTTAGCAGTGTGTTTTTAGCAACCATATGAGCCCTCAAAAGCAGATTACATGTGTTTAGGCGCTCTCAAGAGCATATCAAACCATTGTGGGGAAAACAAGCGACAAATGCTCTTGAAGGCGCTTTATGCCCCTTAATACGCTCTCAAAAGCATGTTTCGTGCAGGCATATCGAGTGGCGTAAGCAGAACTTTCACCTCGAATTTTCCGTTTCAGGGGCCCGTATATCCCGAAAATTCTATATTTGGAAGGATGCCGGCGCCTTAAACACCAAAAAAGCACGAACAGCGCCTTATTTCCCGATTACTCTACTTAGTTCTTGATAAAATCCCGATAATTCTATATAGTGCCGCAAAAGAGGTGCTTAAATGACAAAATTTTCCATTGATGCCATGCCGGAGGTGTTTGTTTCGAACGCGGACATATCCAAAGCCGTGTCCGCAGCCGTTGCGCGTGGAAAGCTGCGCAAGATCGGGTCCCGGCTCTATACGCGCAATCTGGATGAGGATCCGGAGCGTCTGGTGAAGCGTCACTGGTACCACTTAATCACAGACTATTTCCCCGACGCCCTGATTACCGATCGCACCGCGCTGGAAAATCAACCGGCGCCGGACGGTTCGGTATGTCTGATTTCGGACAAGAAGCGCGACGTTGAATTGCCGGGCCTGGTTTTCCGGCCGCGCAAGGGGCCGGGGCCACTGGAAAATGATCTGCCGTTTATCGGCGGTGCGCGTCTGGCTTCGACCGCGCGGGCCTATCTTGAAAACATGCGGCCTTCAAGACAACGAGGAGAGCGCGTGCCGCGCACTTTGAGCCGTGAGGAGATCGAGGAACGCCTTGACGGGCTTCTGCGTCGGAACGGGGAAGAGGCCTTGAACCGTCTCCGGGACGAAGCTCGCGAGATTGCGCCAGAGCTTGGCCTGGAGACGGAATTTGAGAAATTCAATGAGCTGATCGGCACCTTGCTTGGTACCCGAACGGCGAAGGTGAAAAGTGCCGTCGGGAAAGCTCGCGCGGCTGGTAGCGCCTTCGATCCGGATCGAATTCAGCTTTTTGAGACGATCTTCGCGGCGCTTCGGGAGACCGTGCCCCCGCCACGGCCCGCTCCGAAACGTACGGGAGAGGCCAACGCCAACCTTGCTTTCTTCGACGCCTATTTCTCGAATTTTATTGAAGGCACGGAGTTCAATATTGATGAAGCCAGGGACATCGTGTTCGAGGGCATAATTCCCCAGGAACGCCCACAGGATGCTCACGATGTTCTGGGCACATACCGCATTGTTTCCGACCCGGCGGAAATGAAAACCCTGCCCCGCGATTTTGAGGAATTTCTGGCGCTCCTCCGCCGGCGGCATGCCAAGGTCATGCAGGCGCGTCCGGACAAGAACCCCGGCGCGTTCAAAAGCAAAGTCAACCGTGCCGGCCAAACCGTTTTTGTCGAGCCGGAGCTGATGATGGGCACGCTGGAAAGGGGCTTCGAGTTTTTTCAGGGCCTCGGCGAGCCTCTCCAAAGAGCCATGTTCATGATGGTCCTCGTCAGCGAAGTCCACCCCTTTGTGGACGGTAACGGCAGGGCGGCCCGGATCATGATGAATGCCGAGCTTGTCGCAGCCGGTGAGGAGCGCATCATTATCCCGACCGCATATCGAGCCGATTATCTATTGGCACTGAAAGCGCTGTCCCGCAATCACAATACCGATCCTGTCATTCGGATGCTGGATTACGCGCAGCGTTATACCCACGCTATTGATTGGAGCGACCTCGATCAAGCGCGCCGCGAGCTGGACGCAACCGGCGCATTTGCAGAAGGCGAGGATGCAAGGCTCCGCATGCCATCAACCGCCACAAGCGTTGAACAGTAGCGACAATCCGTCTTTGCGCTATGCACGAGCGCAAGTTTACGGCGTTGCACGATTACAAGCATATCGTATTGCAGCAGCAGGCGAATGCGGCCTGGCACCGCCGTATCGCGAAATTGCATTGCCTTTCAATGCATTACAGGAATGCTTGACCCCGAAATGGGAAATGGCGCGCCCGAAGGGAGTCGAACCCCTGACCTCTGCCTCCGGAGGGCAGCGCTCTATCCAGCTGAGCTACGGGCGCGTGACCGCGTATTGTAACCGACATTCTCCGGATGTCACCCCGGACATCACTGCCGTCCGCCGCCGTCGGCTACCATGCCGGCATGCTCAATTCGTGCAACTGCCATGACCGACTTTTCCAGCCCGCTGACCATCCGCCCCGCCCGTCCCGGCGACGAGCCGCAGCTGATCGAGCTGATCCGGGAGCTTGCGGTCTACGAAAAGGCCCCGGACGAGGCCGTGGCAACCCCCGAACTGATCGGCAGGGCGCTGTTCGGCGGGCGGCCGACGGCCGAGGCCGTGATCGCCGAGTGGGACGGCGACGCGGCCGGGTTCGCGCTGTGGTTCCACAATTTTTCGACCTGGCTCGGAAGGCCGGGGCTGTACCTGGAGGACCTGTTCGTGCGCGAGTCGATGCGCGGCAGGGGCATCGGCAAGGCGCTGTTGCTGCACCTGGCCGGCATCGCGCGCGAACGAGGCTGCGGCCGGATGGAATGGTCGGTGCTGGACTGGAACCGGCCCGCGATCGAGTTCTACGAGTCGCTGGGGGCGAAGGCGATGGACGAGTGGACGGTTTACCGGCTCGACCAGGAGGCGCTGGAGCGATTGACGGGGTAACCGGCCGGGACGTCAGCCAGCCGGCAGGAACAGCGTCTGCAGGTCGTTGAGGCAGCGCGCGCCGCGCTCCGTACGCAGCAGCGTGCTGCCGTCGCGCACAACCAGCCCGAACTCGACGGCCCGGGCCAGCCCCGGCTCCAGCGCCTCGGCCGCAAGCCCCGTGCGGGCCTCGAATTCGGCCAGCGGGATGGCCTCGGCCAGACGGGCGCGGTTGAGCATGTACTCGAACGCGAGGTCGGTTTCCGGAACCGGCCCGGCTTCGGCGATGAATGAGGCGTCCCGGGCCGATCCCAGCCACGAATGCGGAATCTTTTTGCGGCGTGTTCTGAGCACCCGGCCGTCGGCCGGCAGCGTGATCTTTCCCGCCGCACCGGCGCCGATGCCGATGTAGTCGCCGAAGCGCCAGTAGTTGAGGTTGTGGCGGCAGGCGTGCCCGGGCCGGCACCAGGCCGAGATCTCGTAGTGGTCGTAACCCGCGCCGGCCAGGCGCTCGCCGCAGGCATCCTGCATCGCCCAGACCGATTCGTCGTCGGGCAGTTCGGGCGGGCGGGCGGCGAACACGGTATTGGGCTCGATCGCGAGCTGGTAGTGCGAGACGTGCGGCGGGTTGTATTCGAGCGCCTTGTCGACGTCGGCCAGCGCCCCGTCGACCGTCTGGCCCGGCAGCGCCCACATCAGGTCGAGGTTGAAGTTGTCGAACCCCGCGTCGATGACTGCGCGGATCGCGGCCCGCGCCTGGTCGGCGTCGTGGATCCGCCCGAGCGTCGTCAGGTGCGCATTCTCGAAGCTCTGGATGCCAAGGCTGATCCGGTTGACGCCGGCGGCGCGATAGGCCGTGAAGCGGTCGTGTTCGACCGTCCCCGGGTTGGCCTCCAGCGTGATTTCGGCACCCGGCGCCAGCCTCAGGCGCGCCGCGGCACCGTCGATGATTTCACCGATCGCACCGGCGGTGAACAGGCTGGGCGTGCCGCCGCCGAAGAACACCGAATGCACCGTACGGCCCCAGACCCGCGGCAGCTCCAGCTCCAGGTCGGCCATCAGCGCGTCTACATGGGCCCGCTCGTCGATCTCGCCGATCAGCGCGTGCGAGTTGAAATCGCAGTACGGGCACTTGTGCACGCACCACGGAAGGTGGATGTAGAGGGACAGCGGCGGGGGCTTGAGCAGCATCCAGCCCGTCACATCCCCTGCAGATCGTCGAGCATCGCGACCAGCTTGTCGAGTGCCCGCCCGCGGTGGCTGATCCGGTTCTTTTCGCCGGCCGGCAGTTCGGCCGCGCTCGCACCCCGTTCCGGGTCGTGGAATACCGGGTCGTAGCCGAAGCCGTTGGTCCCGCGCCGGCTTTCCAGGATGTAGCCGTACCAGCGCCCCGTGGCAATCAGCGGCGCCGGGTCGTCGGCGTGCTTGAGCAGCACCAGGCAGCAGTAAAAGAACGCGCCCCGGCGCTCGGCCGGCAGGCCCTCGAGCTCGGCCAGCAGCTTGTCGATGTTGGCGTCGTCGTCTGCGCCGTCGCCGGCGAACCGGGCGCTGTGAATGCCGGGACGGCCGGCCAGCGCACGGACGACGAGGCCGGAATCGTCGGCCAGCGCCGGCCGGCCGGCGGCCTCGCACGCCGCCCGGGCCTTGATCAGCGCGTTCTCGACGAACGTCCTGCCGATCTCCGGCGGCGGCACGACGCCGAAGTCCGACTGCGGCACCACGTCCATGCCTCGCGGCTCCAGCATTTCGCGGAATTCGGCGAGCTTGCCGGCGTTGCCGCTGGCGACGACGATCTTTTGCCTACCCATGACGACGCCGAACTCCCCGGGGTCAGTCGGCGGCCAGCGCCTGGTTCTGCGCCTCGACCAACTGCCCGACGCCGGCCGCGGCGAGATCCAGCATCGCGTCGAGTTCGCCGCGGTGGAACGCGTGGCCCTCTGCCGTGCCCTGGATCTCGATGAATCCGCCGCCGTCGTTCATGACCACGTTCAGGTCGGTATCGGCGGTCGAATCCTCGGCGTAATCCAGATCCAGCACCGGCGTGGCGCCGAGCATGCCGACCGAGACGGCGGCGACCTGGCCGTGGATGGGGTTGCGCTTGATGGTGCCGGCCTTCAGCAGCGTGTCGACGGCGTCGGACAGCGCGATGTAGGCGCCGGTGATCGACGCGGTACGCGTGCCGCCGTCGGCCTGCAACACGTCGCAGTCCAGCGTGATCGTGCGCTCGCCGAGTGCCTCGAGATCGATCACGGCCCGGAGGCTGCGCCCGATCAGGCGCTGGATTTCCAGCGTCCGGCCGCCCTGCCTGCCCCGGGTGGCCTCGCGCATCGTGCGCTCGCCGGTCGCGCGCGGCAGCATCGCGTACTCGGCCGTCACCCAGCCCGAGCCCTTGCCCCGCAGCCACGGCGGCACACGGTTCTCGACGCTGGCATTGCACAGCACGCGCGTCTCGCCGCACGAGATCAGCACCGAGCCTTCGGCGTGGCGGGTGAATCGGCGCTGAATATCGAGCGCGCGCAGTTCGTCGGGTTGGCGACCGGAGGGTCGGGTCAAGATGGCTCCTCGTTCGGGACGGATTCGAGTCGGATCGACCGCGGATCGACCGGGGTCGATTCAGGCCCGGAAGGGTACCACGAGCCCGCCGCCCCGGCGTTCCGGCATTGGCACCCGATGGCTCACCGGGCTTACCCGCCGAGGTCCGCGACAGCGTCCATTTCGACGTCGACGCCTTTCGGCAGCGCGGCGACCTGGACCGCGGCCCGGGCCGGATACGGCTCGTCGAAGACGTCGGCCATCAGTTCGTTGACCTCGGCGAAGCGTGCAAGATCGGTCAGGTAGACGTTGAGCTTGACGATGTCGTTGAGGTCACCGCCGGCAGCCCGGCAGACCGCGGCCAGATTGTCGAACACACGCTTGACGCGCGCGGCGAAATCACCGTCGATCACCTCGCCGCTCGCCGGGTCCAGCGGAATCTGGCCGGAGAGGTAGAGTGTTTCGCCGCTGCGCACGGCCTGCGAATAAGGTCCGATCGCGGCCGGGGCCTGGTCGGTGTGGATGACGGTTCTGGACATCGGAATCTCCTTCAGCGTTCGCGACAAGCCATAGGTTAGCGCGGCGGATCGACGACGTCGGCGCGCGAAGCGTTCAGCCGAAACCAGCCGGCGACGGAGGCGCGTTCGGCGCGCGTCACGAGCACCTCGTGCTCGATCTCTTCGCTGAGCATCAGCACCAGCGTGCCGGCCTGCGGCTCGATCCGGGCGGCCTCGCCGCCGCCGGGCGCGTACAGCACCAGCTCGCCGCCGTCGCCGGGGCTCCGGTCGCGGTTCAGGTACAGCACCAGCGACACGACCCGGTTGGCCGCGCCGACAAAGCTGTCGAAGTGCCGGCGATAGAACGCACAGGGCGGGTACAGCGCGAGGTGCGCCTCGAATTCGAACAGGCCCAGGAACAGGCGCCGGTTCAGCGCCCGTCGCAGCGTCTCGGCCGCGTCGAGAAACGCCGCCTGGCGCGGTCGCGCCCGGGCGAGCCAGAAGATCCAGTCACGGCGCACATCGGACGCGAGCTGGAAATCGAACTCGCGCCCGATCCCGGCCCGGTGCAACCGGCCCTCTTCGAGCAGCTCGTCGAGTTCGGCGCGCATCAGATCCACCAGCACCTCGGAAAGCGCATCGCGTGCGCAGAACCAGCCCACGCTGGCTAACGCATCGCAGGCCGGGTCGATCCAGTTATCGATCAGTAGCAAATCGGCCGGCCGTTCGGTCAACGAAATATCCATGCGGGCATCAGGGCCTGGAAATTATGACGTGGAATGCCCGTGCGATCGTTGAGCGGGGGAATCCTGCCGCAAAACGCCGCCAGGCGGCCGCTCGCGGCGTTTTGCGGCAGGATTCAGGACATTTCGCGGCCGACCTTGAACACCCTCGGATTGCGCCGCAGCCGCCGGAGTACGCGCGCGAGCTGTTGCCGGTTGGTCAGCCCGATCGTGAAGTGCAGCTCGGCGGTCTCGGCGGTGCTCTCGCGCTGCTCGACGCGCTCAATGTTGGCCTGGGCCTGGCCGATCGTCGACGAAACCGAGGCCAGCACGCCGGGACCGTTGATCGTGACCACCTTCAGCGCGACGCTGAACGTGCCGCGCGGCACCGGCGCCCAGGTCACGTCGAGACAGCGCTCGGGATGCCCGCGCATGAGTGCCGGCACGTTCGGGCAACTGTCGCGATGGACGATGATGCCCTTGCCGGACGAAAGGTGGGCCATGATCCGGTCGCCCGGGATCGGGCGGCAGCACCTGGCGTAGGTGATCGCGCTGCCTTCGTCGCCGCCGACCGTGAAGATTTCGGTCTCGGCCTTCTCGCCGCCGCGCCGCTTGCTCAGCGGCAGCAGCTTCTGGGCCACCGACGCGGCCAGCAGGTCCCCGCGCGCGATGCGCACCAGCAGATCCTCGAGCCGCTCGAGGCCGGCCTTCTTGACGTAGCGGTCGAGCTTGCGCGACGAGACCTTGTCCAGCGAACTGTCGCGCCGGGCCAGCGCCTGGTCGAGCAGCCGGTGGCCGATCGCGACCGAGTCGGCCTGCTCGAGGTTCTTCAGGTGCGAACGGATTGCGGTACGGGCCTTGCTGGTGACGACGAACTCAAGCCATTCGGGCTTCGGCTCGACGCTGTCCTCGGTGTCGATCTGCACCGTCTGGCCGTTTTCCAGCCGGGTGCTCAGCGGCGCCGGCGTGTGGTCGATCAGCGCGCGCCGGGCGCGGTTGCCGACGTCGGTGTGGATGGCGTAGGCGAAGTCCAGCGCGGTCGCGTTGGCCTTGAGGTCGACGATCTTGCCGCGCGGCGTGAACACGTAGACCTCGTCGGGGAACAGCTCGGCCTTGGCGGTATCGATGAATTCCATCGAATCGCGCGCCCGGCCCTGCGACTCGACCAGCTTGAGCAGCCATTCGCGCGCACGCACGGCCGTGGACGCATCCGGCGGCGTGGCCTTGTACAACCAGTGCGCGGCCGCGCCCTTCTCGGCCACCATGTCCATCTCCTCGGTCCGGATCTGGATCTCGATCGGCACGTCGTACGGCGAGGTCAACACCGTGTGCAGCGACTGGTAGCCGTTCGGCTTGGGCAAGGCGATGTAGTCCTTGAAGCTCCCGGGGCGCGGCTTGTACAGGCTGTGGACGACGCCCAGCGCCTGGTAGCAGTGCGACTCCGAGTGGGTGATGATCCGGAACGCATACAGGTCGTGGACCTCGTCGAACGACAGCGACTTGTCGCGCATCTTCGAGTAGATGCTGTAGATGCTCTTCTCGCGCCCCTCGACCTTGCATGGAATGCCGGCCTCGTTGAGGCGCTTTTTCAGCGCGTCGCTGACCGAGTCGATGATCTGCTTGCGGTTCTTCGCCGTCGACCGGGCGTGGCGCTCGATGACCCGGTAGCGATTCGGGTACAGGTTGGCCAGGCCCAGTTCCTCGAGCTCCGCCTTGAGCGTGTTCATGCCCAGCCGGTCGGCGATCGGGGCGTAGATCTCGAGCGTCTCGACCGAGATCCGGCGGCGCGCGACCTCCGACATCGCCTTGATCGTGCGCATGTTGTGCAGCCGGTCGGCGAGCTTGATGAAGATCACCCGGAGATCGCGGCTCATCGCCAGCAGCAGCTTGCGGAAGCTCTCGGCGTCCGCCTCCTGGCGGGTGCGGAACTTCATCTTGTCGAGCTTGGTGACGCCGTCGACGAGCTTGGCGACCTCGGGTCCGAACTCGTGCTCGAGGTCGTCGACCGAGATGTCGGTGTCCTCGACGGTGTCGTGCAGGATCGCCGCGGTGATGGTCTGGTGGTCCATGCGCATCCCGGCCAGAATGGACGCGACCGCGACCGGGTGCAGGATGTAGTCCTCGCCGGTCCTGCGCGTCTGGCCGCGGTGGGCCTCCTCGCCGACCTCGAAGGCGTGCAACGCCGCGGCGACCTGCTCGGGTTCCAGGTAGGTGTTGAGCAGCCGCCGGAGTTCGCGGACGGGTGCGGGATAGCTCATGGACGAAAGCTCTGCAAGACCATTACGCGTGCGGCCTACTATTAATCCGGCATCAAAATACCTATGGTATTTGATGCACGACATTTGCGGCGCATGTCCGCAAATGCCTTCGCTTCGCGTTCCCGGCCGTTCCGGCCGGGCATTAACCCGGCATGCAAGCTTGCATGCCGGGTTAATACGTCCGCCCGCTACGTTTCCCGAAGCTTTCTCACGGGTGGCCGTAGAAGCCCTCTCATAAACGTAGCGAGCGCGCGGCTGGTGGTGGCCGCCCCCGGATCGGAGTCCGGGACAGGCTCCGCGCAGGAGCCGGAGTGTATATGGGAATACTTGAGGATTCCGAGCACCGCCGGACGCTGCCAGGCGCGCGCGCGCAGTAGTTTAGGAGATGGCTTCTAATCAGTCCTCGTCCGGCGGGGGCGGCGGCAGCTCGGCCTGCATCGCGGCCAGACGGGCGTCCAGCTCGGCCTGATAGGTGCGGATGTTCTCGGCGTCGATCTCGCCGTCGGCGATCTCGCGCAGCGCGATGACCGTCGGCTTGTCGGTTTCCTCATCGACCAGCGGATCGGCGCCGTTGGCGATCTGGCGCGCCCGCTGAGCGGCCATTGCGATCAGCTTGAACCGGTTCGGCTCGATGTCGATGCAGTCTTCTACGGTTACGCGGGCCATCTCGACTCCTGCAATGAATGCGCGTATGAAAGCAAGCCGTTAAGTATATCCGGAAACGGCTTTCAAGCCAACAGTTCGCGAATGCGATCTCGCTGCTTCTCGCGCTGGCGCTCGCGCCGCAGCGGCCAGGCCCGGATGATCGAGACCAGCTGTTCGCGGGCGCGCTCGAAATCCTCGTTGACGATGATCCAGTCGAATTCCAGGCACGCGGCCATCTCGGTCCTGGCCTCGCCGAGCCGGCGCGCGATCACGTCGGGCCGGTCGGTGCCGCGGTCGGTCAGGCGATTCTTCAGCGCCGCCAGCGACGGCGGCAGGATGAACACCTCGCACGCCTCCGGGTGGCTGCGCCGGACCTGGGCGGCGCCCTGAACGTCGATTTCCAGCAGCACGTCGTGGCCGCGCGCCCAAAGATCCTCGACCTGGCGCCGATCGGTGCCGTAGCCGTTGCCGAAGACCTCGGCGTGCTCCAGGTAGCGGCCCTCGGCGACGCGCGCATCGAACGTCGCGCGGTCGATGAAATGGTAGTGCTCGCCGTCGACTTCGCCGCGCCGCGCCGGCCGCGTCGTGTCGGAGACCGAGAACCGCAGGCTGTCGATCTCGGCCAGCGCGGCGTTGATCAGGCTGGTCTTGCCGGCGCCCGACGGCGCGGCGATCACGTACAGCTCGCCCCGGCGCCGGCCGTCGGCCGATTGCTCACTCGACATTCTGGATCTGCTCCCGCATCTGCTCGATCAGCACCTTGAGTTCCACCGCCGCGCCCGTGGTCTCGGCCGCGACCGCCTTGGACGCCAGCGTGTTGGCCTCGCGGTTGAGTTCCTGCATCACAAAATCCAGGCGCCGGCCGACCGGCTCGGCGAGCGCGATGACGCGCCGGATCTCGGCGACGTGCGCGTTGAGCCGGTCGAGTTCCTCGTCGACATCCAGGCGCGTGAGCTGCAGCGCGATCTCCTGCTCCAGCCGGCCGGGTTCCAGCTCCTGGCCCAGCCCGGCGATGCGTTCGTCGAAACGCTGTTTCAGCGCACGCCGTACCTCCGGCAGATGTGCGCGCACGAGTTCGACCTGTTCGAGCACGCCGTCCAGGCGCGGCGCGAGCATCTCGGCGATCGCGTTTCCTTCCCGGGCCCGCGCTTCGGCCAGCGCCTCTGCGGCACGGTCGAACAGCGCCAGCGCGCACTCGCGCTCGGCGTCGAAATCGGCGCGCTCCTGCACCACCACGCCGGGCCACGACAGCAGCCGGACGAGGTCCGGCTTTGCCGATTCGCCGGCAAGCGCCGCCAGCCGGCGGTGCTGGTCCAGCAGCGAGGCGGCCAGCGGCTCGTTGAGCGCCACCGTCGCGGCCTCGGCGGTCGGGTCGGGCTGGTAGCGCAGCGTAACGTCGATCTTGCCGCGCGCGAAACGCTGCTTGAGCCGATCGCGCAGCGCCGGCTCGAGCACGCGGAACTC
Organism: Wenzhouxiangellaceae bacterium; assembly: GCA_032251475.1. Classification (GTDB taxonomy): domain Bacteria; phylum Pseudomonadota; class Gammaproteobacteria; order Xanthomonadales; family Wenzhouxiangellaceae. The sequence goes on from JAVVDX010000002.1 coordinate 73,720, forward strand.
GTCGGGCAGCCGGAACGAGACATCCAGGTAGCGGTGGTTGACGCTCCTGATCTCCCAGCTCAGATGGCCGGCCTCGCCGGCCGCGCTGGAACTGGCGTATGCGGTCATGCTGGCGAGCATGGGCAATCCGTGCGCGGGTGGGCAGGAAATAGTACCCCACGGGGCGTTGGCTCACTGTCTCGATTTCCCGGCCCTGAGCCGGGATCCAGGGTCGTCGGGTTTGCCAGGAAGAAGCCGCTGGGCCCCGGCTCGAGGCTGCGGAGTGCTGGCGAACGTCGCCGGGGCGAGGAGCGGACGCAGCCTCGTCGGCAGACGCCCGGGGGTCGCAGGCGCTATGCTTGGCCGCGTCTTCGTGCAGCGTTTCGCTAATGGCCGCTTCCGACCCGCAAGCCGATGCCGCCGCGTCCGTCGCCGGGCTGCCGGACGTCGGGCGTGCGGTGGCGTCGAAGCTGCGCGCGCTCGGGATCGAGCGCGAGCTCGACCTGCTGTTCCACCAGCCGCTTCGCTACGAGGACCGGACCCGGATCACGCCGCTGAATCGGCTGCGGCCATCGACGTCGGCCCAGGTCCAGGGCCGCGTGGTCCACCAGGAGGTGCGCCGGACGCGCCGCCGCAGCCTGCTGGTCGTGCTGGGCGACGACACCGGCCAGCTCGTGCTGCGATTCTTCCATTTCTACCCGAACCAGCTGCGCCAGTTCGCGGTCGGCAACCGGCTGCGCTGCTTCGGCGACGTGCGCTTCGGCCCCGAGGGCTACGAGATGGCGCACCCGCAGTGCAGCGTACTGCGCACCGGCCACGAGCCGCCATTGCCGCGCCACCTGAGCCCGGTCTACCCGACCACGGCCGGGCTCGGCCAGCAGCGTCTGGCCGGCATGATCGACGCCGCGCTGGAAAAGGCGCTGACCGGCCGGCTCGCTATGGACGACCCGCTGGACGATCCGCTCGGCCGCCCGCGCGGCCTGCCGTCGCTGCTTGACGCGCTGGCCGCACTGCACCGGCCCGGCCCGGAGGCGGATCTGGACGGGCTGGTCGAGGGCACGCACCCGGCCGTGCAGCGGCTGGCGCTGGAAGAGCTGGCCGCCCACCACCTCGCGCTGGCGCGGCTCAATCGCGCCCGGGCGCGGCAGCACGCCGAGGCGCTGGGCGGCGGCGACGAACTCGTGCAGCGGTTGCTGGCCGGGTTTCCATTCAAACCGACCGGCGCGCAGCAGCGCGTGATCGGCGAGATCGACCGTGACCTGGCTGGCACGCGGCCGATGCGCCGGCTGCTGCAGGGGGACGTCGGCTCGGGCAAGACGCTGGTCGCGGCCGCGGCCGCGGCGCGCGCGATCGGCTCCGGCGCCCAGGTCGCGATCGTCGCGCCGACCGAGATCCTGGCCGAGCAGCATCTGCGCAATTTCCGCGCCTGGTTCGAGCCGCTGGGCATCGAACCGGTCTGGCTGGCCGGCAAGGTGACCGGACGCAAGCGCCGCACGGCGCTGGAGCAGCTCGCGGCCGGCGCGCCACTGGCGATCGGCACGCACGCGCTTTTCCAGGAAGGCGTCGAGTTCGACCGGCTGCGGCTTGTCATCGTCGACGAGCAGCACCGTTTCGGGGTCCACCAGCGCCTGGCGCTCGCGGCCAAGGGCGCCGCGGGCCGGCGCATCCCGCATCAGCTGGTGATGACCGCCACGCCGATTCCGCGGACGCTGGCGATGACTGCCTACGCCGGGCTCGAGGTCTCGGTCATCGACGAGCTTCCGCCCGGGCGCAAGCCGGTGAAGACTGCGCTGATCGACGCCGGGCGCCGCGGCGAGGTCGTCGAGCGCATCCGTGCCGCGATCGCCGACGGCCGGCAGGCCTACTGGGTCTGCCCGCTGATCGAGGAATCCGACGTGCTCGAGGCCGAGGCGGCCGAAAAGACCGCCGCCGAACTCGAGGTGCGGCTGCCGGAATTCCGCGTCGGCCTGATCCACGGCCGCATGAAGCCGAAGGACAAGCAGGCGGTCATGGAGGCCTTCAAGGCCGGCGAAATCCGGCTGCTGGTCGCCACCACGGTGATCGAGGTCGGCGTCGACGTGCCCAACGCCAGCCTGATGATCATCGAGAACGCCGAACGGCTGGGCCTTTCCCAGCTGCACCAGCTCCGGGGCCGGGTCGGTCGCGGCAGCGAAAGCGCGGCCTGCGTGCTGATGTACAAGTCGCCGCCGGGAGACCTGGCCCGGGAGCGGCTGAAGGTCATGCGCGAGACCACCGACGGCTTCCGCATCGCCGAGCGCGACCTGGAACTCAGAGGCCCCGGCGAGGTGCTGGGCACGCGCCAGACCGGGATGCTGCGCTTCCGCATCGCCGACCTGGCCCGCGACTCCGCGCTGGTCGCGAAAATCCCGAACCTGGTCAATCGTCTCGACCGGGCCGGCGCCGACGTGCTGATCGAGCGCTGGGTCGGGAACGCCGAGCAGTTCGCCGACGTCTGAGTCCGGACCTCGCCGCGCCCGGTCAGTCGGCCTCCACCGGCTTGCGGCCGTCGATCATCGCGCGCACCAGGTTTTCGCGGTGCAGCCAGCTCGACAGCACGACACCGGCGATGTGCAGGCCGATCAGCAGCAGCATGAGGTTGGCCGCGAGCTCGTGAACCTCTTCCCAGTAGTCCTCGATTTCCTCGAAGCGCGCGCCGCTTCCGCCTTCGTCGCTTTCGCCGCTTCCGTTGCCGCGTCCTTCACGACCGTAGTCCTCGTCTTCGTCCTCTTCGTCACGCGCCTCGTCCGGCACTCCGGCCGCGGCCGGGCCCGGCGTCGTGAACTCGCTGTAGACCACGCCGGCCAGCGGCCCGGCCCGATCCTCCAATGCGTACACCACCAGCCCGCTCCAGGTGATCGTCAGCAGCAGAATCAGCATCAGCAGGATCATGACGCCGCCCAGCGGATTGTGGCCGAGATACCGGCGGGGATGGCCGCGGAACAGGTTGCCGAGATAGCGCGCAACCGCCGCGGGGGACCGTATGAAGTCGCCGAAGCGGGCATGGCGGGTGCCGACGAATCCCCACAGGATTCTGAGCAGCACCACCGCACCGACCACGTAGCCGGCCCAGACATGGCCGGCCAGCCATTCGTCCTCGGTGAAATAGGCCGTGAAGAAGACGAGGACCAGCGTCCAGTGACCGATCCGGATCAGCGGATCCCAGACCCGGACCCATGCGCGTGTCTCGTCGTTGCGGGTACTCGATCGTGCATTCATTGCGTTTTCTCCGTGCGCGCCGGCCACGAATCCCGCCGGACCGCGATCGGTCCAGTCGGAAACGGCCGGCAAGCCTTTGGTACTCGGCGGGATCCCGGAGTCCGGGACCCGACCGGCACCGCCTGCGATCGAGTATTGGAAGATCGGGGGCTTCCGGCAATCCGGCAAATGACGCAAGGCGTTACGATGGGAGATTCATCGAGGCTTCATCGGGGTGCCGACGGCTTCCCCGGCAAACCTCATATGGAAAAACGGGCCGCCACGGCCTGAAATCCCGATTCGGACCCGACCGAAACCCCGACCGAAAACCGACCATGGCCGCAGACAACCCCCCGCCTGCCACGCTCGTCTTCCTGGCCGCCACGTTCGGCGCGATCTTCGCGCTGGTGGGCTGGGATCTGGCCTCCGATTACCGCGAAGGGGTCAACGTCGCGCACGTCGTGATCGAGTCACTGGTGCTGGCGATCTCGGGCATCGCGATGATCTGGCTGCTGCGCGAGTTCGCCGGCCACCGGCGTCGGCTCAGGGCGCTGGCCTCGGTGCTCGAATCGACCCGGCAGGACTCGCTGCGATGGCGCCGGCAGTATTTCGAGACCGTGCGGGGCCTGAGCCGGGCCATCCAGGAGCAGTTCGGGGAATGGCAACTGACGCCGGCCGAGGCCGAGATCGGCCTGCTGTTGCTGAAAGGCCTGAGCCTGAAGGAAATCGCCGACGTGCGCGAAACAGGCGAGCGAACGGTGCGCGAGCAGGCGCGCGCGATCTACCGCAAGGCCGGCGTGCCGAACCGCTCGGCGCTGTCGGCGTTCTTTCTCGAGGACCTGCTGTTGCCGCACGACGAACCGCCGGACGGCGGCGATGCCCGGCGCGACGAGCGCCACCCGGATCCGTCGTGAACCCGGTTCAGCCCTTGACGTAGCTTCCCGGCGCCGGCTCGATCACGTCCAGCGCACCGTCGCCGGGCACGCGCGCCGGGACGCGGCGGCCGGCGTGCTGGCGGACCCATTCGTTCCAGTGGCGCCACCACGAGCCTTCGAGATAATCGGCCCCGGCGATCCACTCGTCCGGGTCCGGCGGCAGCTCGTCGCCGGTCCAGTAGCCGTATTTCTTCGCCGCCGGCGGGTTGATGACGCCGGCGATGTGGCCGGAGCCGGCGAGCATGAAGGTCACCGGCCCCGAATAGTGCTGGGTGGCCTTGTAAACTGAACGGTACGGCGCGATGTGATCCTCGCGCGCGGCCTGGATGTAGACCGGCAGGTCGACCGTAGTCAGGTCGATCGGCACGCCGTCCATCTCGACGCCGCCGGGCTCGACCAGCCGGTTTTCCAGGTACAACTCGCGCAGATACCAGGTGTGCATCGTCTCGGGCAGCCGGGTGTAGTCGGAATTCCAGTACAGCAGGTCGAACTCCGGCGGCTTGCGGCCCAGCAGGTAATTGTTGATGACGAAGGTCCAGATCAGGTCGTTGGCGCGCAGCATGTTGAACGTCATGGCCATCGCCTCGCCGTCCAGGTAGCCGCGCTTTTGCATCCGCTCCTCGAGCGCCTTGAGCTGCCTGTCGTCGATGAACACGCGCAGGTCGCCGGCCTCGGTAAAGTCGACCTGGGCGGTAAAGAATGTCGCCGAGGCGATGCGGTCGTCGCCGACGGCCTTCATGTACGCCAGCGCGGCGGCCAGCAGCGTGCCGCCGATGCAGTAGCCGATGACGTTGGCCGAGCGTTGGCCGGTGGCCTGTTCGATCGCGTCCAGCGCCTCGAGAATGCCCTCGTGCATGTAGTCCTCGAAGCGCTTGTACCTGAGCTTCTCGTCCGGGTTGACCCACGAGATCACGAACACGGTATGCCCGCGGTCCAGCGCCCAGCGGATGAACGAGTTCTTCGGCTGCAGGTCGAGAATGTAGAACTTGTTGATCCACGGCGGGATGATCAGCAGCGGGCGCTGGAACTGCGTCCTGGTGCGCGGCGCGTACTGGATGAGCTGCATCATCTCGTTCTGCCAGACCACGCCGCCGTCGGTCGTGGCGATGTTCTCGCCGACCTCGAACGCCGACTTGTCGGTCATCGAGATCAGCAGCCGGCCGTCGCCGCGGTTGAGGTCCTCGAGCAGCATCCGGTAGCCCCGGAGCAGGTTCAGCCCGCGTTCGCGGCCGGTCGTGGCGAGTACTTCCGGGTTGGTCAGCACGTAGTTGGTCGGCGACAGCGCGTCGGCGAACTGGCGGGTGTAGAACCGGATCCGGGCCTGGTCGTCGGCCGACAGCTCGCGCATGCGCGCGGCGTTGGCCAGCATCCAGTCGGCGGTGGTCAGGTAGACCTGCTTGAGCAGGTCGAAGATCAGTTTCTCGTCCCAGGCCTCGGAGCGGAAACGCCGGTCGCCCTTCGGCGGCGCGGCCACCGGCTCGCCGGGCCGGCCGATCGCGCGCAGGCCAAGGTACTTCAACAGCCCGTACCAGCGCCGGAGCAGATCCCATTCGGCGATCAGGATGCGCTGCGGATGGCGGATGGTGTTCCACGTAACCTGCCACAGCGGCCGCTTCAGGTTCAAGGTGTCGACCGTCGGCAGCCGGATCTTCGAAATCTGCCGGGCGATCAGCGCGCCGGACAGCTGTGCGATCCGGGTCGTCTCCCGGGTCAGTTCTGCGAGATGGGCGGTCCGGTTTTCACTCGTCATGCCGGTCGTCCTCGGGCGGTGTGCGCGGCTAAAGTCTCAGTCCGCCGTCGACGGCGAGGTCGCGGCCGTTGACGTAGTCGTTCTCGAACGCGAACCGGACAGTCGCGGCGATTTCGTCCGGCTGCGCCAGCCGGCCGGCCGGAATTTGCGCCGTGATGCGCTCGACCGCCTTGTCCGGCATCGCCTCGAGGATCCCGGTGTCGGCGAAACCGGGCGAGACCGAAACCGCCCGGATCCCGTGGCGGGCCAGTTCCTTCGCCCAGGTCACCGTCAGCGCCGCAACCCCGGCCTTGGAGGCGGCGTAGTTGGTCTGGCCGAAGTTGCCGGCGCGCGAGATGCTCGAAATGTTGACGATCACGCCGGGGTTTCCGGCCCGGATCATGCGCGTGGCCGCTTCGCGCCCGCACAGGAACACGCCGGTCAGGTTGACGTCGATCACCTGCTGCCAGGCCTCCAGCGACATCCGGTCGATGACCTTGCCGTCGCGTGCCTTGACCAGCAGCGCATCGCGCGTTACGCCGGCGTTGTTGACCAGCCCGTCGATCCCGCCCAGCGACTGCTCGAGCTGCTCGAACGCGGCCTCGACGGCGTCCTCGTCGGCCACATTGGCGACCGTGGCCGCGTGCCCCTCGCCCGGCAGCCGGCCCAGCGCATCGACCAGCGTGGCTTCGTCGAGATCGATCAGCCCGACCCGGGCACCGTTCTCGGCCAGCGTCACGGCCATGGCGTACCCGAGACCGCGGGCGCCCCCGGTGATGACGATGCGCTTGTCGGTCAGGTTCATGCGGTTCTGTCTCCCCGGCTCAACGCTCGGTTTCCTCGTCGGTGTCCGGCGCCAGCGGCGGCTTGATCGCTTCCGACCACAACGTGAACATGCGCTTCTGCAGCTGCCGGTACGGCTCCAGCGCCGACTGGCCCAGCCCCTCGAGACCCGAGTTTCCCGGCGAGTTTCCAAGCGTGGCGCGAAACGCTTTTTCCAGCGACTGCTGCTGCGACTCCAGGTGGGTCATGACCTTCTCGAGGTAATCGCGCGCCATGTCGCGCATCGGATTCGAATTGACCCGGATCATCGTCTCGAGGAATTCGTCGGACAGCACCGGCCGCCCCATCATCTCCTGGTCGGCGACGATCTGCAGCAGCACCTGCCGGGTCACGTCGGCACCCGAGCGGGCCTCGATGACCTGCACCGACTCGCCGGCGCCAATCATGTCGCGCACGTCGTTGAGCGTGATGGTCTGGCTGGTCTCGGTGTCGTACAGGCGCCGGTTGGCGTATTTCTTGATGATGCGTCGGGACTTCGGCATTGCACTGCGCCCCTTCGAATGGCGGTAGGTTCCATCGTATCAGCAAGCGGCCCCGGCGGGACGCCGGGGCCGTCAGTCGAAAGCGGGACGAGCAGCCCAGCGGCCGCCGTCCCCGCGGCGTCAGCCTGCCTTCGCGGTCGACTTGCTCTTGCTTGCCTGCGCCCGGGTCTCGGGCTGGGCGAAGTTGAAGAAGCTCGTAAAGTCGAGGTTCTTGGCGAACTCCTGGCCGAGTTCGGTCAGCTGCTCGCGCGACTCGTTGCCGATCGTGGCCAGTTCCTCGAACTGGTGGTTGAGTTCCTCGGCGTATTTCTTGAACGCGCCGGCCTGGCGCGAGACGAGGTCGGCCGGGTTGCTGAAGTCCTCGGCGCCCGAGAAACGCTTGCGGTTGAGCTCGAGCAGCTTCTCGGCCGACGCGAGATTGGTCCTCGCGGTGCGGTCGATCGCGTCCAGGATGATCTCCTGGGCCTTGCGGATTTCGTCGAATGCGGTCTTGTTGGTCATGTTCTGCCTCCTGGCAATTGCACTGTTCCGGTCTGGGCCCGCACAACTCTTTTGTGCAGTGCACAAAATACTAGCACAGAAATTTGTGCAGTGCAACATCGGGAATAGAATAAAGCCTGGGAAACCCGCTCGCTACGTTTTCGCGGGTTTCTCAGTACATGTGCTGGCCGCCGTTGATCGACAACGTCGAACCGGTAATGAACCCGGCCTCGGGCGCGACCAGGAACGCCACGCCGCGGGCGATCTCCTCGGGCTGGCCGAGGCGGCCGACCGGGATCCCGGCGACGATCTTCTCGAGCACGCGCTCGGGCACCGCGGCGACCATGCTGGTCTCGATGTAGCCGGGCGCGACCGCGTTGACGGTAATGCCGTGCGCCGCCCCTTCCTGCGCCAGCGCCTTGGTGAAACCGTGGATGCCGGACTTCGCGGCGGCGTAATTGACCTGGCCGTACTGGCCGGCCTGGCCGTTGATCGAGCCGATGTTGACGACGCGGCCGTAGCGCCGTTCGCGCATGCCCTCGATGACCGCGCGGCACATGTTGAAGCATGAGGTCAGGTTGGTCTGGATGACCTGCTGCCAGCGCTCGGGCGTCATCTTGTGCAGCGTGCCGTCACGCGTGATGCCGGCGTTGTTGACCAGAACCCGGACCGGACCCAGATCGGCCTCGACCTGCCCGACTCCGTGCTGGCACGCATCGAAGTCGCCGACGTCCCAGCGATAGGCCCGCGCGCCGGTCGCGGCGGCGAATTTCTCGGCCGCGTCGGTATCGCCGGCGTAGTTTGCGGCCACCGTAAAGCCCAGCCGAATCAGTTCCGCCGAAATGGCCGCACCGATTCCGCGCGTTCCCCCGGTCACGATCGCAACCTGGTCCATGCTCTCGCCCTCGCTGATGGGAAATGCCTTGGAACGATTGTGCCCTCTTGCAACGCCCAAGTAACTGCACGGCGCACAAATCCCCGGCGATTCGGAGAATTCGATCGGCCCCGGTCGCCGGTAGACCGTTGCGGCCTTGTACGACGCGGGCCGATGGTTTATAAAGGGTCCAAGGGGAACGATCGCGTGCCGCGCCGTGGATTCGCGAGGGGACGGTCCGCGCAGCTGCAGCCCGTCTGTCCTTGCCTTTTCCGCGTGCGCTTCGTTACGCGGCCAAGCCCCGGCAATCGAATCCGAACCGTACGGGACAGCCGCGATTCTCGATCTGAATACCCTTCTGGTAGTCGGTGCCGTGCTGACGATCTGCATGGCCGCGGGACTGGCGTTTGCGCTGCAGCGCACGACACTGCACGAATCCCGCGACATCCGATCGCTGCGCATGTGGCTGACCGCACTGAGCGTGCAGGCCGCATTCTGGCTGTCCTACCTGGCTGTCGCCGCCTTGCCGGCCGTCGTCGCAATCGTGGTCGTCAACACGCTCGCGCTGCTCGCGCTCGTCGAGTACGCGCGGGCGCTGCGCGAGTTTCTCGGCCGGCCGGACCGCCGCCGCCAGTTGTATCTCCTGGTGATACTGGCCGCAACCGTCAACCTCGGGTTCGGCACGGTCCGGCCCGACTACGGCGCACGCGTACTCGCGATATCGTTGCCGGGAGCGGCCGTACTGCTGTGGCTGGCCTGGACGATCGTCCGGCACTCCAGCCCCGACGTGCTCCGTTCCGGGCGCATCACGACGGTGGTGCTCGCCGTCACCGCGGCAAGCATGCTGATGCGTGCGCTCGAGACCGTTGTCGACCCCGCCACTTCGTTCGCCGCGTCGTGGATCGAACAGATCGCGCTGATGACGTACGCGCTATTTCCGGTGTTCGCCAGTCTGGGCTTTCTGCTGATGCAGACCAGCCGGGCCCAGGAGCGCCTGGCCGCCCGCGCCAACACCGACGACCTGACCGGGGCGCTGAGCCGGCGCGCGTTTCTGAACATGGCCCGGCACACGCTGGCCGGCTGCAGGCGCGCGCGCCGGCCCGCGTCGCTGCTGCTGCTCGACCTGGACCGCTTCAAGCGGGTCAACGATACCTACGGCCACGAGGCCGGCGACATCGCGCTGTGCGCGTTTCACGGCTGGTTGTGCGAATTGCTGCGCGCCGAAGACGTCATCGGCCGGATTGGCGGCGAGGAGTTCGTTGCCCTGTTGCCCGGCTCAAACCAGGCCAATGCAGCGCTGGTGGCCGAACGCATCCAGGTCGCTACGCGAACGACGCCGGTCGAATTCGAGGACCACCGGATCGGGATGACCGTATCGATCGGCGTGGCCGAATGGGACGGCGAGGCGCTCGAGATCGAGCCGATCGTCCGCGCGGCCGACAAGGCCATGTACAAGGCCAAGCGTCTCGGCCGCGACCGGATCGTGTCCGTTCATTCAGCCGAGGAGGGTACCCCGGCATCGTCGGCGGTTGCCCCTGCCGGCGACGAAACCGCCGCTCAGCCCGGGCTTTCCAGATAGGTATACGCCGAAAGGCCTTCGGTCAGCAGCCGTTCGATTGCTTCGGCCTCGCCGCGCTCCAGCCCGGCCGCGGCGACCCGGGCGCGGCACGCGGCCAGCAACCGGCGCGGCTGGAAGCCGACCAGCTCGAGCAGCGTGTCGGCAGTGTCGCCCGGCCGCGGATTGTCGAATTCGAAACCGCCGGCCGAAGCGACAACATCGACGCTGTCGGTGTCGCCGAACAGATTGTGGATATCGCCCAGCGTCTCCTGGTACGCACCGGCCATGAAGATGCCGAGCAGATAGGTTTCGCCGGGTTGAATCTCGTGCACCGGCAGCGTCGGCTCGAGCAGGCCGCGCTCGACGTACTGGTCGATCCGGCCGTCGGAATCGCAGGTCAGGTCCTCGAGCACGGCGCGGCGGGTCGGGGTCTCGTCCAGCCGCGCCAGCGGTACGATCGGAAACACCTGGTCGATGGCCCAGATATCGGGCAGCGACTGAAAGATCGACAGGTTGATGAAGTACTTGTCGGAAAGCTGGAACCGGATCCGGTCGCGCAGTTCGCGGTGCCGGCGGTGCTCGGGATCGAGCCGCCCGGCGACCTGTTCCAGGATCGCGAAGTAAAGCGGTTCGAGCCGCGCCCGGTCGGCCAGCGGCAGGTCGCCGTACAGGAACAGGTTGCGGCCCTCTTCGAGCAGGTATTCGGCCTCCAGGAATGTCTCCTCGGGCTCGCGCCGCTGGCTGTCTTCGAGCAGCTCGACAAGGTTGGCGACCACCGGGTGGGCGTCTGCCGAGGCCGGTGCCTCGACCACGCGCGGGAAGCGCTCGGTCTCGGTCACGTTGGTCACAAGCACGGCGTGGTGGGCGGTCAGCGCCCGGCCCGACTCGGAGATCAGCGCCGGCATCGGCACGTCGCGCTCGCGGCACAGCTCGGCCAGGCCGGCGACGATGGCGTGCGCATACTGGGCCAGCGAATAGTTCATCGAACAGAACGAGCGCGATCGCCCGCCCTCGTAGTCGACCCCCAGCCCGCCGCCGATGTCCAGCGTCCGGATCGGCACACCGCCGGCAACCAGTTCGGCGTAGTAGCGCCCGGCCTCGCGCACGCCGGCCTGGATGTCGCGCAGGTTGGAGATCTGCGAACCCATGTGGAAGTGCAAAAGGCTCAGCCAGTCGATGCAGCCGGCGGCGCCGATCTTCTCGACCAGCTCGAGCAACTGCCCGGCAGCCAGCCCGAACTTGGCGCGCTCGCCGCCGGTGTTCTGCCAGTTGCCCTTGCCGAGCGCCGAGAGTCGGAGGCGCACGCCAATCCGCGGCGTGATGCCCATCGCGGCGGCGTGGCGGTGGATCAGCGCCCACTCGCTCGGCTTCTCGATCACGATGACCGCGTCGAATCCGATCCGGCTCGCGCTCAGCGCAAGCCGGATGTACTGGCCGTCCTTGTAGCCGTTGCAGATGATGGTGCCGCCGGGTCCGGCCGTCGCCAACGCGGTGATCAGTTCGGGCTTGCTGCCGACCTCCAGCCCCATGCCCGGCACGGCGGCCAGGGCGCCGACGACCGAGGCCTGCTGGTTGACCTTGATCGGGTAGACCGGCGTGTAGGTACCGCCGTATTCGAGCTGCGCGATCGCCTTCTCGAAGGCCTCGCGCAGCTGCCCGGCACGGCGCCTCAGGATGTCGGGAAAACGCACCAGCAGCGGCAGCCGCAGCCCCTGCGCGCGCGCCGCGGCGACGACGTCGGTCAGCGCGATCGGTGCATGCCGGTCGCCGTCCGGTCCGCCGGGCACCGCGACCAGCCGGCCGTCGGCATCGACGTCGAACAGGCCGTCGGACCACTGCTCGATGGCGTAACGGCGCCGCGCGGCGTTTTCGGCTGGTCTGTTCATTCGGGCCACACTGGCTGCAACAACGCCGGCATTGTACCCGCGCGCCGCCGGGTCGCTCGCACCACGAACCATTCCGCCGCCCACAGAGGAGCGGCCTCCCGGCTGCGATCGAATGATCGCTGGAATCGCGGGATGGACGCCGCGCGTACGAAAACACGACACCAATCCCGTCGAACCTTCGCGGCGTGGACGCCGCTGCTACTGAAATGTGGCACCAATCCGGCCGTAGGAGTGGCCTCCAGGCCACGATTGCATCGAGCCGAGTCCCGAGTCCCGAGTCCCGAGTCCCGAGTCCCGAGTCCCGAGTCCCCGATAGAATAGGCCGCACCCGCAACACGCAGCGCGCGCCGATGATGCCCGAAAACGAACAGTGGTTCACCGAGGTCTGCCGCGAAGCCGGCAGCGCCGAGAGTTGGCGGATCGAGGAGCACCTGGCCCACGAAAAAACCCCTTACCAGACCATCGACGTCTACCGCACCAGCCACTGGGGCAACCTGATGGTCATCGACGGTTTCGTGATGCTGACCTCGCGCGACAACTTCCTCTACCACGAGATGCTCGCGCACCCTGCGCTGTTCTCGCACCCGGATCCGGCGCGCGTGGCGATCATCGGCGGCGGCGACTGCGGAACGCTGCACCAGGTGCTGGCCCACGGCGACGTCCGGCGGGTCGTGCAGTGCGAGATCGACGAGCGCGTCACGCGGCTGAGCGAGCAGCATTTCCCCGAGTTGTGCGCGCGCAACGAAGATGAACGCGCCGAACTGGTGTTCGACGACGGGCTGGCCTGGATTCGCAACACCGCGCCCGGCTCGCTGGACGTGATCATCGTCGACTCGACCGACCCGATCGGCCCGGCCGAGGGCCTGTTCGGCCCGGTTTTCGTCGCCGACTGCTTCGCCGCACTGGCCGACGGCGGCATTCTGGTCCAGCAGAGCGAATCGCCGCTGCTCCATCGGCACCTGATCGCCGGCATCCGCCAGAATATGGAGCGCGCCGGCTTCGAGACCATTCGGACCCTGGGTTTTCCGCAGCCGTGCTATCCGTCGGGCTGGTGGTCGTGCACGCAGGCGCGCAAGCACGGCGTGCTGGCCCCGCCCGAAGCCGCGCGCTTTACCGCCAGCGGGATTGCGACGCGCTATTACAACCCGGAAGTCCACCGCGGGGCGCTGGCGACGCAGTTGCCGTAGGCCCGTCAACAGCAACAGGGGGCCGTCCGCAACGATGGGTGGGGCTGCGCGTGCCGCGACGGACGCGAACGCCCGGCGCGTCAGGCCGGCTGTATGGCCTCGACGATGGGAAGGACTGGCCCCTCGGCCCGGCGCGCCGAGACCAGGAGCGTCTCGGCCTCGTCGGCGCACTGGCCGCAGCAGTCGCCGCAGCCGGTCAGCATCTTCAGTTCCTCGAGCGAATCGACACCGCGGCGGGCGAGATCGCGGATCTCGCGGTCGCTGACGGCATTGCAGACGCATACGAACATGGCGCAAGAGTAATACGAATACGAACGATTGTCAATACTAACCCGACAATCGAATTGATTGGCGGGTCCCTGCAGCGACGCCCAATTCCGCGGCGAGCTGGCCGACGGCAACTTCTGCCGGCGGACTAGCCGTCCCCGGATTCCGCCAGACCGGGCCCGGACCCGAAATCCACCGGCGCCTGCGCCGCGAGCCACGCCAGCACCGCGTAGGCGGCGACGTTCCGGGCCATTTCCTCCGGGCCGGTCGCCAGCACCGAAGCCAGCGCGGCCGCGGCCGCAGCAACTGTTTTGCTCACGAATATTCTCCGATGAATTCGGTCACGCCTTCGAGGAACATCTGCACCGCGATCGCGACCAGCAGCATGCCCATCAGGCGCTCGGTCGCGATCAGCCCGCGCTTGCCCAGCAGGCGCTTGATCAGCGGCGCGGCGGCCAGGATGGCCGCGGTCGCCGCCCAGGCCAGGAACAGTGCCAGCGACCACAGCCCGAGCCGGTCGGGATGGCGCGTGGCCAGCAGCAACAGGATCGCCATCGCGCTGGGGCCGGCCACCATCGGCACGGCCAGCGGCACCAGGAACGGTTCGTCCTCCTCGTCCGGCTCCTCGTCGCGCATCTGGCGCGGCACCGGAAAGATCATCTTCAGCGCGATCAAAAAAAGGATGATTCCGCCGGCCACGCTGATCGAGTACTGGCTCAGGTGCAGCGCGGCGAGCACGTACTGGCCGCCGAACAGGAACGCGAGCAGGATGATCAGCGCCAGCACCAGCTCGCGCGCCAGCACCCGGTTGCGCCGGGCCGGCGCAACCTGGTCGAGCACCGAGACGAAGATCGGGATGTTGCCGAGCGGGTCCATGACCACGAACAGCAGCACGAAGGCGCCGATCAGGTCCATCCGCGGTCAGTCGCGTCCGGTGCCGCGCGACGGCCGCCGCGACGGTTCATGGTCGCCCTGCGGTGCGGCCCGGTCATCGAATTCATGCCTGAATGCCGGCACCAGCGGCTGGAGATGCCGCAGCGCACGCTTGTAGACGCGCCGCTTGAACGAAATGACGTTTTCGGCCGGATACCAGAAATCGACCCAGCGCCAGGTGTCGAACTCGGGCGAGTCGCTGGCGTCGAGGCGCACCGCGCTGTCGTCGGCCAGGAAATGGAGCAGAAACCAGACCTGCTTCTGGCCGATGCAGACCGGCTTCTGCTGCCGCCGGCGCAGCCGGGGCGGCAGCCGGTAGCGCAGCCAGCCCGGCGTCGAGCCGAGCACATCGACGTGCTCGGGCCCCAGCCCGGTTTCCTCGGTCAACTCGCGGTACATCGCCTCGATCGGGGTCTCGTCGGAGTTCATGCCGCCCTGCGGGAACTGCCAACCGTCCTGGCCTGCCCGCCGGGCCCAGAACACCCGCCCGTCCTCGCGTGCCAGCACGATACCCACGTTCGGGCGAAAGCCGTCGGCGTCAATCATCGATAACCTTGTCCGCGCCGCCGCGTTTCGTACCAGCGGATGTTCTGCCGTAAGCTAGCGGCTGGCGCAAAATTTCACATGCCTCAATGGTAATCAATTCGGCCCGTTCCGGCCAGACATCCGGTTACCCCGGGTGCGCGTGAACGCCCCGTTCGGCACGCGTGCACGCCTGATGATCGGCGTACTCGCGGCGTTCGCGGCCGCGAGCGTCGGGCTGGCGCTGCTGTGGGGCAACGGCCAGGTGGCTTGGCCCGACACGGCGGTCGACTGGCGCATCGTCGGCGAGATCCGGCTGCCGCGCGCGCTCGCCGCGCTGGTCACCGGCAGTCTGCTGGCGCTGGCCGGTGCGCTGATGCAGGTGCTGCTGCGCAACCCGCTGGCCGACCCGTACGTGCTGGGCGTCTCGGGCGGTGCGGCGGCGTTCGCGCTGGCCGGCATGCTGCTTGGGCTGGAGTTCGTTCCGGTCGAATTGCGGGCGTTCGCCGGCGCGATGGTCTCGTCGCTGATCGTGTTCGTGCTCGGCCGCGGGCGCGGGCCTTGGTCGACGGCCCGCATGCTGCTGACCGGCGTCGTGATGGCGGCCGGCTGGGGAGCCCTGATCAGCCTGATGCTCGCGCTGGGCGACGACCAGAGCTTGCGCGGAATGCTGTTCTGGCTGATGGGTGACCTGAGCTACGCCGGCGTCTCGGCCTGGTGGCTGATGGCCCCGGCGGTACTGCTGCTGCTGATGATGGCGCGGGCGCGCAGCCTCAACGTGCTGGCCGCAGGCGAAACCCAGGCGGCGCTGCTCGGCGAGGCGCCGAAGCGGCGCTACGCCGAAATCTACGTTGTCGCCTCGGCCATGACCGCGCTGGCCGTGGCGATCGCCGGCACGGTCGGCTTCGTCGGCCTGGTCGTACCGCACCTGATGCGCATGATCGTCGGCGCCGACCACCGCCGGCTGCTGCCGGCCGCGGCGATCTTCGGCGGCGCGTTCCTGGTGCTGGCCGACACGCTCGCGCGCAACCTGTTCAGCCCGCGGCAATTGCCGGTGGGCGTGCTGACGGCGCTGGTCGGCGTGCCGCTGTTCCTGCTGCTGCTGCATCGCAGCGGCCGGGGACGCTGACGTGCCCGGCGACCAAGTCTCGAGTCCCGAGTCCCGAGTCCCGGGTGCGGCGTCGCGAGTGCCGCTGCTCGAAGCCCGCGACCTGTCGGTTTCGATCGGCGGCGTGCGGGTCGTCGACGGGCTGGACCTGGCGCTGGCGCCGGGACGCTCGATCGGAATCCTCGGGCCGAACGGCGCCGGCAAGACCACGCTGCTGCTGACGCTGGCCGGCGTGCGCGGCGCCGACGGCGGCGAGATCCGGCTGCACGGGACGGCGCTTGCCCGGATGAGCCGGCGCACGATCGCGCAACGTCTCGGCATGCTGATCCAGAACACCCGCTTCGCGTTCGACGCAAGCTGCCTCGAGGTCGCACTCAGCGGCCGCCACCCGCACCTGCCGGCGCTGGCGAGCGAATCGGCCGCCGACATCGATATCGCGCGCGCGGCGCTGGCCGCCGTCGGGTTGGCGGCAATGGAGGCGCGCTCCTGCCGGCAACTGTCCGGCGGCGAGCAGCGCCGGCTGGCGCTGGCGACGGTGCTGGCGCAGGACCCGGCCGTGCTGCTGCTCGACGAACCGACCAACCACCTCGACCCGGCCCGCCAGGTCGAGATCCTCGACGGGTTGTGGCGACGCCTTCACCAGCCCGGCGAAACGCTGCCAGGGGGCCAGATGATGGCGCTGCACGACATCAACCTGGCCACCTGCTACTGCACCGACGTGCTGATGCTGTTCGGCGAAGGCCGCTGGGAATTCGCTCCGACCGCGGAAATGCTGACCGAGAACCGGCTCAGCCGGCTGTATGGCTGCCCGATCCGGGCCGTATCCGACGGCCGCCAGACTGTGTTCGCGGCCGCCGGCGGGCCGCCTGCCGCCCGTTGAATCCTTCCCCCGATCCTTGCCTCGCCCCATTTCCTGCAGACGCGAAGACTCCGCGCGAAAAGAAAACGGCGCTGCCCGGAAGCAGCGCCGTTGAAAAGGCCCGATGTACGAGCCGGTCGATTTACCGTCCCAGCGGGTTCTTGGTCCAGCCGGCGGTCCAGTCGTTGACGCCGTCGAACGCGCCGCGGTAGTCGGTCGCCCGGAAGAACTGGTCGGGCTCGTCCGAGTCCAGCCCGGTCGTGACCCGCAGGCCGCCGGTCAGAAGCGGCGAGCCGGGCTGCGGCATGAAGCCGTCGAGCTGCAGCGCGGCGTCCTCGTTGTTCGGGAATGCGTTGAAGAAGTCGGCGACCTGGAACGTGCCCTCCGGGTCCTGGCGGAACGACTCGCCACAGGTCAGCCCGTCGATGAGCACGCCGGCGAACGCGGTCGCCCCGCTCGGCTGCGCGGGCGTGCCGGCGGCAACGTAGGTGGCGCGGTCCTCGAGGTGAATGCAGCTCGATTCGAAGCCGGCCACGGCCGAGTTCCAGATCAGACCGCCGCTGCCTTCCTTCAGGCGGATCCCCTCGCCGGTGCCGGCCGCACCCAGGATGGTCAGGTTCGACAGCACCGGCGTGGCGCGCGGCGTGGCGTCGAAGTTGTCGCCGTTGTTGGCCGCCTCGATCCCGTGGTCGCCGTTCGAATCGTCGGTGTAGGCGACCAGGCCGAACTGGATTCGGCCGCTCCAGCCTTCGTCCCAGTCGATGCCGTCGTCGTTGCCGGCCGTGATCACCACATTACGCGCATTGACGGTACCGCCGAAGAACTCGATACCGTCGTCGAGACCGTCGATGGCCTGGATGTATTCGACCGTGGTGCCGTTGCCCACGCCCTGGAACGTGAACGCGTTGACCTCCCGGTTCGGCTCGAATTCGAAGCCGGCGAAGCGCACCTGGATGAAGCGCAGCACGCCGCTGTTTTCGGTCTGATCGTCACCGCCATACGACAGCGTCGGATCGAATTCGGATTCGCACAGGCCGTCGGCCGCGGCCGCGTTGCACACGGCGTTGCCCGAGACCACCAGCCCGCCGACGTCGCCGGGCTGCGGCTCGAAGCCTTCCTCGAAGCCGTCGTTGATGCTGGTGAACACGATCGGTGCGTTGCGGGTACCTTGGGCGAAGATTCGCGAGCCGGGGTTGATGTAGAGGTAATCGGCACCCTGGCCGGCGCCGACCAGCGTCGTGCCCGGGTCGATCGTGACCGAACCGCTGTTCTGGTTGAGGCCGCCGATCTCGACCAGGCCGTTGAGCACCCAGGTCGTTTCATTGGTCAGCGTGATGTCCCGCCCGGCGATACGCCCGCTCAGGACGCAGGCGCGTCCGAGGCCTTCGACTTCGCTGGCGAACTGCGGGCAGCCGGTGAATTCGCGTTCGTAGACGCACTGCGGAAAGTCTCCGCCCGTGGTCCGTGCCCGGAGATTGTCGACTTCCCAGGCTACGTCGGGGAAACCGGAATCGCCATTGAAGTCGAAGTCGTAGATGATGCTGCCGCACGAATTCAGGGTCACGTTGTAGGTGCCGACCTGGGTCTGGGTCGGCGCGACCGGCGGCAGCGAGATGTTTCCGCCTTCGGTAATGAAGACTTCGCCGCTGGCCTCGAACTGGTTTTCCAGGAAGTCGGCCGACATCAGCAGCCAGACGTTCTCGCCGGAGTCTTCGTTGTAGGCGAACGTGAGGGCGAACAGGGTTCCGCTGCCGTCGGCGCGCGGGACCCAGGTCTGGGTGATACCGCGGCCGCCTCCGGCCACGCTGCCCCACTGGCCGTTGAGGTAATCGCCGGGCTTCATCGCGGCCGAGACCGGGTTGGCGGCGAGAGACCCGATCAGGGCCGCGCCGAACGATGCGCCGGTCACCGCGCGCTTGACGTCGAAATGCATGACTGTCCTCCGAATGAACTTTTGTGGGAAAGGCTCGTGTCGAGTGGAAAATGTTAGAGAGGAGATGTTTCGCGGCGTTGTCAGATCGGCGACAGTTTTGTTACAGCCTGAATTCGATACTGAGGCCGATCTTCATTCCGGGCTTGAAGATGCGCGTCGTCTTGCCGCCCTGGGTGAACTCGACTTCCGAGTCGAGCAGGTTTTCAAGCTCCAGCTTCACCGACCAGTGATCGAGAAAGCGGTAGCGGGCGACGAAATCGAACTGCTCGAACGGCTCTTCGAAGATGTCCGGCTGGCCCTGCGTGCCGGCCCGCGAGATCC
>JAVVDX010000003.1:0-29030 GCA_032251475.1 Wenzhouxiangellaceae bacterium
AGACCTCCAGATTCGGGATCATGCGCAGGCTCGCGACGTGTTCGACCGGCTGGTGCGTCGGACCGTCCTCGCCGAGCCCGATCGAGTCGTGGGTGTAGACGTGGATGACGCCGGTCGGGATCAGCGCCGACATGCGCACGGCGTTGCGCGCATAGTCGGAGAACACCAGGAACGTGCCCGCATACGGAATGAACCCGCCGTGCAGGTGCAGCCCGCTGGCGATCGCGGTCATGCCGAACTCGCGCACGCCGAAGTAGATGTAGTTGCCATCGTCCTCGTCTTCGAGGATGTTCCGGCTGCCCGACCAACGGGTGTTGTTCGAGCCGGTCAGGTCGGCCGAGCCGCCGATCAGCTCGGGCAGCAGCGGACCGAATTCCTCGAGGCTCATCCCGGACGCCTTCCGGGTCGCGACCTTGCTGTCGTCGCCTTGCATCTTTTCGACGATTTTTTCCGCTATTTCGGCGAAGTTGGCGGGAAGTTCACGGCGCATTCGCCGCTCCAACTCGTCCGCCAGCTCCGGCTGTCTTTCGCGCAACGCCGCCAGCCGCCCGCGCCAGTCGGCTTCCAGTTTGGCCCCCCGTTCGCGCGCGTCCCAGGCGGCGCGGATCTCGTCGGGGATCTCGAACGGTGCATGCGGCCAGCCGAGCTCGGAACGTGCCGCGGCGATCTCGTCGTCGCCCAGCGGTGCGCCATGGGTATCGGCCGTACCCTGCTTGTTCGGCGCCCCGAAACCGATCGTGGTCTTGCAGCAGATCAGGCTCGGGCGGCCGGCCTCGCGGCGGGCCGTTTCGATCGCGGTCCGGATCTCGTCGGCGTCGTGGCCGTCGACGTTGGGAATGACCTGCCAGCCGTAGGCCTCGAAGCGCTTCGGCGTGTCGTCGGTAAACCAGCCGCGGGTCTCGCCGTCGATCGAGATGCCGTTGTCGTCGTAGAACACGACCAGCTTGCCCAGTCCCCAGGTGCCGGCCAGCGAGCAGACCTCGTGCGAGATGCCTTCCATCAGGCAGCCGTCGCCGGCGAATACCCAGGTATGGTGGTCGACGAGTTCGATGCCGTCGCGGTTGAACGTCCGCGCCAGCAGCTTCTCGGCCAGCGCCATGCCGACGGCGTTGGCCAGCCCCTGCCCGAGCGGGCCGGTTGTGGTTTCCACGCCCGGCGCGTGGCCGAATTCCGGGTGGCCGGGCGTGGCCGAATGCAGTTGGCGGAAATTCTTCAGTTCGTCCAGCGGCAGGTCGTAGCCGGTCAGGTGCAGCAGCGAATACAGCAGCATCGAGCCGTGGCCGTTGGAGACGACGAAGCGGTCGCGGTCGGGCCAGTCCGGATTGGCCGGGTTGTGGCGGTGAAAGTCGTTGAACAGCACCTCGGCGATGTCGGCCATGCCCATGGGCATGCCGGGATGGCCGGATTTCGCGCGCTGGACCGCGTCCATCGCGAGGGCGCGGATGGCGTTGGCGAGTTGGCGTCGATAATTGGCGGATTGCGTCATTGGCTTGCTGCGGAATATTCCGGATTTGTCGAATATGTGGCGCGGCCGGCCCCGCGCGGAACCGGCAAATGAGCGCGCTATTTTAGTGCCAAAACCGGCTGATGACTTGGAACCCGTCGTTTCGGTCGCACCGGAGGTGCGTCCGGAATGGTCGTCCGTCCGGGTGCCGTGGAATCGGCCCCGAATCGCGGTCAGGAGACCGCTCCTACAAAATTTCGGCACGATCACGCGTTGGGAGGTGCCTCCGGGCGCCGAAGGGCATGGCCGGGAGCGCTGCCCGTTCAGGCTCATGTGTCATTGGACAAGGCTAACAAGACAAGGCTAAACCTTGCCGTTTGCCCACATTGCCGGTTATAATCCGCCGGATTTGCTCGCCGTGCTGGCGAGGAAATCGAAAATTCACACGCATTCCGTCACATGCGGCGGGGTTGCCCGGCGTCGCGCAGCGACCCGGGTCGCCGGATGGGGAATCGCGGAGGCTCAAACCATGCACGCGCCGCATCGAAAGCGGCCGTGCGCAACATCGAGGAAGCAGAAAATGCCTGACGTCACGATGCGCCAGATGCTGGAAGCTGGCGTGCACTTCGGTCACCAGACCCGCTACTGGAACCCGAAGATGGAACCGTTCATCTTCGGTGCCCGGGGCAAGATCCACATCATCAATCTCGAAAAGACGCTGCCGCTGCTCAAGGAGTCGCTGGATTTCCTGAGCCGGATGGCGAGCCGGCGCGGCACCGTGCTGTTCGTCGGCACCAAGCGCGCGGCCGGGCAGGCCATCGCCGAGGAAGCGCAGCGCTGCAGCATGCCATACGTGTCGCACCGCTGGCTGGGCGGCATGCTGACCAACTTCCGCACCATTCGCCAGTCGATCAACCGCCTCAAGGAACTCGAGGCGATGGAAACCGACGGCAGCTTCGACCGGCTGGTCAAGAAGGAGGTGCTCGAACTGACCCGCGAACGCGACCGGCTCGAGCAGAGCCTGGGCGGCATCAAGGACATGAACTCGCTGCCCGACGCGATGTTCGTCGTCGATATCGGCCACGAGGACATCGCCGTGGCCGAGGCGCGCAAGCTGGGTATCCCGGTGGTGGCGGTCGTCGACACCAACCACAACCCGGAAAAGGTCGATTACGTAATTCCGGGCAACGACGACGCGATCCGCTCGGTGCGCCTGTACGCGCAGCTCGCGGCCGACGCGATCCTCGAGGGCCGGGCCTCGGTGCCGCAGGTCCAGGGCGACGAGGACGAATTCGTCGAGCTTGATGCCGAGGGTAACCCGATCGACACCGGAGCGGACGAGGCGGCCGGCACGGCGAAGAAGACTGCGAAGAAGAAGGCCGCGAAGAAGACGACGAAGAAGACCGCAAAGAAGACGGCCAAGAAGGCTGCCAAAAAGGTGGCCAAGAAGGCCGCGACGACGAAGACCATGGCCGAAGCCGCCAGCGACAAGCGTGACGGCGACAACGGCGACGGCGAAAAGGCCGAAGGCAAACAGCCCGAAAGCGCCGGGGCCGAATCCGAACCGGCCGCCGAGGCCGCCGCGCCTGCGGATGAGGCAAAGGTCGACCCGGAAGGAGCCGAAGCGGAAGGTGCCGGCACCGAGGGTGCCGCAACGCAATCCAGCGAAACGAAGGGCAAGGAAGAATCATGACTATTTCGGCATCCCTGGTCAAGGAACTGCGCGAGCGCTCCGGCGCCGGCATGATGGAGTGCAAGAAGGCGCTGGTCGAGACCGGCGGCGATCTCGAGGCCGCGATCGAGCACCTGCGCAAGAGCGGCCTGGCCAAGGCCGACAAGAAGGCCGGCCGGGTGGCCGCCGAAGGCGTCATCGTGCACGCCGGCGACCCCTCGTCGGGCGTGCTGGTCGAGGTCAACTGCGAGACCGACTTCGTCGCCAAGGACGACAATTTCCGCGCCTTCGCGCAGCGCGTGGCGGAACTGGCGTTGGCGGCCGGCGACGACGACGTCGCGCGCCTGGCCGAGGCCGAATTCGGCGACGGCGAGAGTGTCGAGACGCGTCGCCAGCAACTGGTCGCCAAGCTCGGCGAAAACATCCAGATCCGGCGTATCCGCCGGCTCGCCGCAGACGGTGGTGAAGGGGGCGGCGTGCTGGGTGGCTACATCCACGGCGGCCGGATCGGCGTGCTGGTCGCGCTCGTGGGCGGCGACGAGGAAGTGGCGCGCGACCTGGCCATGCATGTCGCGGCGCTGAACCCGCCGTATGTCGACGCCGACTCGGTGCCGGCCGAAGTGCTGGAAAAGGAAAAGGAAATCCTGCGCGCCCAGGCCGAGGATTCGGGCAAGCCGCCGGAAATCGTCGAGAAGATGATCGCCGGCCGGCTCAACAAGCACCTTGCTGAAATCACGCTGGTCGGCCAGCCGTTCGTCAAGGATTCCGATCAGACAGTCGGCAAGCTGCTTGAAAGCCGCGGCGCGCGGGTGACCGGTTTTGTCCGCCTCGAGGTTGGCGAGGGTATCCAGAAGGAAGAAGCGGATTTCGCCGCCGAGGTCATGCAGCAGGCGCGCGGCGGCTGAACGGACCGCAGACCGCCCGGGAGCGCGCGATGGATACGCCGATGTACCGCCGGATTCTGCTCAAGCTCAGCGGCGAGGCGCTGCTCGGCGAGCTCGAATACGGCATCGACCCGAAGGTCAGCTCGCGCATCGCGCGTGAAGTCGCCGAAGTGGCGCACGCCGGCGTCCAGGTCGGCATCGTCATCGGCGGCGGCAACATCTTTCGCGGCGCCGGCCTGGCCTCGGCCGGCATGGACCGGATCACCGGCGACCACATGGGCATGCTGGCGACCGTGATGAACTCGCTGGCATTGCAGGACGCGCTCGAACGCGCCGGCGCCACGACCCGGGTGATGTCGGCGATCTCGATCCGCGAGGTCTGCGAGGACTACATCCGCCGCCGGGCCGTGCGCCACCTCGAGAAGGGGCGCGTGGTCGTGTTCGCGGCCGGGACCGGCAACCCGTTCTTCACCACCGACACCGCCGCCAGCCTGCGCGCGATCGAGATCGGCGCCGACATGATGATCAAGGCCACCCGGGTCGACGGCGTGTACTCGGCCGACCCGATGACCGATCCGGACGCCCGGCTCTACCGGCACGTCGGCTACGACGAGGTCATTGAGAAGAAGCTCCGCGTCATGGATGCCAACGCCATGGTGCTGTGCCGCGACCAGTCGATGCCGATCCGCGTCATCGGTCTTGCACGCGAGGGCAACCTTGCCCGCCTGCTCGCCGGCGAGGACATCGGCACGCTGGTGGAGTGACCCGTTCGGACCGGATTCCGGCGATGATCGGCCGGCGGCGATGCGGGGCGGCGGGACTGCTACAATCCCCCGTTTGCGGTCCGCAATCATTCCATGGGTAGAATACGATGCTCGCCGATATCAGAAAAGACGCCGCGACTCGCATGGCCAAGAGCGTCGAGTCGCTCAAGGGCGAACTGGCCAAGATCCGCACCGGGCGGGCTCATCCGAGCCTGCTCGAGCATGTCCATGTCGACTACTACGGCTCGGAAGTTCCGATCAGCCAGGCGGCCAGCGTCACCGCCGAGGATTCGCGCACGCTCGCGGTCACGGCCTGGGACAAGAGCATGGTCTCGAAGATCGAGAAGGCCATCCTGACCTCGGATCTGGGCCTGAACCCGGCCACGGCCGGTACCGTTATCCGGGTGCCGCTGCCGGCGCTGACCGAAGAACGGCGCGCCGACCTGTCGAAGGTCGTCCACCACGAGGGCGAGCAGGCCAAGGTCGCGATCCGCAACATCCGCCGCGACGCGAACCACCACCTCAAGGAACTGCTCAAGAACAAGGAGATCACAGAAGACGATGAGCGCCGTGCCGAGGCCGCGATCCAGCAGTTGACCGACCAGCACGTCGAGCAGGTCGATTCACTGGTGGCGGAAAAGGAACGAGAATTGATGGAGATCTGAGTCGATGTCGCACCCCGGACATCTGCCGCGCCACCTGGCGATCATCATGGACGGCAATGGCCGCTGGGCGCAGCGGCGCGGAAAGCCGCGCACCTACGGTCACCAGGCCGGAACCGAGGTCGCGCGCACGATCGTCCGCGCGGTGGCCGAGCGCGGCATCCCGATCCTGACCATCTACGCGTTCTCGTCGGAGAACTGGTCGCGCCCGCGCCAGGAAGTCCAGCGTCTGATGAGCCTGTTCCGGCGCGCGCTGGACCGCGAGATCGACCGGCTGAACGAAAACGGGATCCGGCTCAATTTCATCGGCCGGCGCGAGGCATTCTCGAAATCGCTGCAACGCGGCATGGCGCGCGCCGAGCGGCTCACGCGCGCCAACGACCGGCTGCTGCTCAACGTCGCGGCGAGCTACGGCGGGCGCGACGACATTGTCGGTGCCGCGCGCGTGCTTGCCGAGCGCGCCCGGGCCGGCGAGCTGGATCCGGCGCGCATCGACGAGTCCGAATTCCGCGGTGCGCTGCAGCTCGGAGATCAGCCCGACCCCGACCTGTTCATCCGCACCGGCGGCGAACGGCGACTGTCGAATTATCTTCTGTGGAACCTGGCCTACACCGAGCTTTATTTCAGCGACCGGCTGTGGCCCGACTTTACCGAAGCCGACCTCGACGCGGCACTCCAAGACTACGCCGGCCGCGAGCGGCGCTTCGGCGGACTGGGCGAGCAGCATTACGCCAGGCATGCTTAGGGATCGGGTCGTCACCTCCGTGGTGCTGGCCGCGGTCGTCGTTTCGGCGCTGCTGTTGCTGCCGCCGGCGTGGCTGGTCGTCGTGCTGGCCGCGATGTTCCTGGTCGTCGGCGGCTCGGAGGGGGCGGTGCTGGCCGGTCTCGGGCCCGGCCCGGCCCGGCTGGTCTGGATCGGGGGGCTGTGCGCCGTCGGCGCCCTGCTCGTCTGGGCATTCCACTTCGCCGCCGCGGTGCCGGGCATTCTCGCGGCCGCGAGCGCGTTCTGGGCGGGGCTGGCGTTCTGGATCGTGCGTCCGGCGCTGGGCCGGGCCGGCAGCGATCGCCTGCAGCCGGCCAAGCTGGCCATCGTCGGCGTGATCCTGCTGTCCGCGTTCGTCGCCATCGCCTGGCTGCACGTGATCGACCCGTGGCTGGTGATCTATCTGATCCTGATCATCGCGGCGGCCGACATCGGAGCGTATTTTTCGGGAATCTCGGTCGGTGGGCCGAAGCTGGCGCCGTCGATCAGCCCCGGGAAGACCTGGGCCGGCGCAGCCGGCGGACTGGTCGCGGCGATTCTGGTCGGGGCGGTCGGCAGCCGCGTCGTCCCGGATGTGCCGTTCGGCCCGCTCGTGGCCACGCCGGCAGCGGCCGTGCTTGTGGCAGTGTCGGTATTCGGCGACCTCGTCTTCAGCCTGATGAAGCGCCACCGCAGCCTCAAGGACACCTCGACGCTGCTGCCGGGCCACGGTGGATTGCTCGACCGCGTCGACAGCCTGGCTGCGGCGGCGCCGCCGTTCGCGCTGCTGGTCTGGTGGATGACGGGATGATTCGGAACGTTCCGGCAAGCAGGCATTCAAAACCATGATGGAATTGATCGGATCGGTTTTCTGGCTGGTGGTCGCGCTGGGCGTGCTCGTGACGTTTCACGAGTTCGGCCATTACTGGGTCGCGCGCCGGGCCGGCGTGCGCGTGCTGCGGTTCTCGATCGGGTTCGGCAAGCCCCTGTGGCGCCGGCGCGCGGCCAACGGCGTGGCGTTCGAGATCGCCGCCATTCCGCTGGGGGGCTACGTCAAGATGCTCGACGAGCGCGAGACGCCGGTGCCCGAAGACCAGCTCGACCAGGCGTTCAACCGCAAGTCGCTGGGCTGGCGCGCCGCGATTGTCGCCGCCGGGCCGGTGTTCAACCTGATCTTCGCGGTCGCGGCGTTCTGGGTGATGTTCATGATCGGCATTCCGGAAAGCCGGCCGATCGTCGGTGAAACCGGGGGGATCGCGGCCGAAGCCGGGCTCGAGCGCGGCGACCGGATTGTGCAGGTCGACGGCGAGCCGGTGGAGACCTGGACGCACGCGATCCTGGAACTGGTGCCTCGGGCGCTGGATCGCAGCCCGACGACGCTGACCGTCGAGGACGAACAGCAGCGGCGCCGCGAGGTCGTGCTGCCGCTGAACCGGCTGGATTCCGATTTCCGCGAGGACCAGGCGCTGGAAGGGCTGGGCATCGAACCGTGGCGCGTCGATCTTCCGCCGGTGATCGGGTCGGTCAGCGCCGATTCGCCGGCCGCGCGCGCCGGACTGGAGCCCGGCGACCGGATCGTCGCGATCGACGGCGAGCCGATCGCCGGCTGGCGGGAACTGGTCGAGCGCATCCCGGCCGCCGCGGCGGCCGGCGGCACCGTCGCGGTACGGATCGAGCGCGCCGGCCGCCGGCGGACGCTCGAAATCCAGCCCGAACAGCTCGATGGCCGGCCGGTGATCGGCGTCGCGTCGGCCGAGCCCGGGCCCGAAGCACGCGCGGCGATGGAGCGCGGCTTCACGGTGCTCCGCCACGGCCCGATCGAGGCACTCGGCGAGGGGGTCGGCGAGACCTGGCGGCTGACGACCGCCACGCTCGGCATCCTGGGCCGGATGGTGACCGGGCAGGCTTCGTTGAGCAACCTGTCCGGGCCGATTACAATCGCTCGGATGGCCAACACGTCGGCGCGCCTGGGCGTGTCGCGGTTCCTGTTCTTCCTCGGCCTGATCAGCCTGTCGCTGGCGATCATCAACCTGCTCCCGATTCCGGTGCTCGATGGCGGCCACCTGCTGTACCTGGCGATCGAGTGGATCAAGGGCAGCCCGGTATCGGAGCGCGGCCAGATGGTCGGGCAGGGCATCGGCCTGGCCATGATCGTCGCACTGATGAGCATTGCGATTCTTAACGATATCTTACGGCTGGTTGAATAAACTGCGCGCCCGTGCCCGCCGACAGAAACCGACAACAACAAGGGTTACGATGAGATTTCTCTCCGTGCTGCTGGCGCTGGTCAGCCTGCCCGTCTCCGCCCAGACCTTCGTGATCGACGAGATCCGCGTCGACGGGCTGCAGCGCATTTCCGAGGGCACCGTGTTCAGCTTCCTGCCGGTGGAGGTCGGTGAGCGCCTGACGCCGTCGCTGATCCGCTCGAGCATCCGCGATCTGTACCGCAGCGGCTTTTTCAAGCGCGTCGAGATCGGGCGCGAGGGCAATATCCTGGTGATCAAGGTGGTCGAGCGCCCGGCGATCTCGTCGGTGTCGCTGGAAGGCAACGACAAGATTCCGAACGATGCGCTACTGCCGGCGCTGGCCGATATCGGAATCGCCGAGGGCGAGGTGTTCGACAAGCTCGCGATCGACCGGATCCAGCAGGAGCTGGTGCGCGAATATTTCAATCAGGGCCACTATGCGGTCGAGGTCGATCCGCAGGTCACCGAACTGGACCGCAACCGGGTCAGCATCGTGATCCGGATTTCCGAGGGCGACCAGGCCAAGATCCGGCATATCAACATCGTCGGCAACGAGACTTTCAGCGAAAAGGAGTTGCGCGACGATTTCGAGTCCGATACCAGCCCCGGGCTGATGTTCTGGCGCGGACGCACGGCCTACACGCGCGAGAAGCTCTCCGGCGACCTTGAACGGCTGCGCGCCTATTACCTGGATCGCGGTTACATGGATTTCGCCATCGAATCGACCCAGGTCTCGATCAGCCCGGACAAGCAGAACATCTACATCACCGCCAACGTTCGCGAGGGCGAAGTCTTCACGGTCAGCGACGTCAGCCTGACGGGCGAGCTGGTGCTGCGCAACGAGACGCTGCGCAATTTCGTCCAGGTGGAGCCGGGCCAGGTGTTCTCGCGCAAGGACGTCGAGGCCACGGTCGAGGCGATCACGGCGGTGCTGGCCAATTTCGGCTACGCGTTCGCCAATGTCAACCCGGTGCCGCGGGTCGACCGTGAGGACCGCACCGTCGACATCTCGTTCTTCGTCGAGCCGGGCAAGCGCGTCTACGTGCGCCGGATCGAGTTTCAGGGCAACACCGTAAGCAAGGACGAGGTGTTGCGGCGCGAGATGCGGCAGTTCGAGGGCGCCTGGTTCTCGCAAGCGGCCGTCGACCGCTCGAAACTGCGTCTGCAGCGTCTCGGTTTCTTCGAAAACGTCAATATCGAAACCCCGGCCGTCGAGGGCACCGACGACCAGATCGACATCATCGTCAGCGTCGAGGAGCGTTCCACCGGCAGTTTCCAGATTGGTCTCGGCTTTTCGCAGCTCCAGGGGCTGATCGCGTCGCTGTCGATTCAGCAGGAAAACTTTCTCGGTTCCGGACGCACGATCGGGCTGGGCATCAGCCGAAGCTCGATCGCCAGCAGCCTCAGCATCAACTACAGGAACCCGTTCTTCACCGACGACGGAGTCTCGCTCGGCTATTTCATCAGCTATTCGGAGTTCAACCAGGGCCGGGCCAACATCTCGGCGTTCTCGACCAGCCAGATCGCGCTGGGCGCCAACATCGGGTTTCCGGTCACCGAGATCGACTTTGTCCGGCTGGGCGCCAGCGTGCGCAGCCAGGACATCAGCATCGGGCAGTTGACGGTGGTTCCCGAGGACCCCAACGACCCGAACAGCCCGACGCGACTGGAATTCGCCGTCACGCGGCCGCTGGCGATCACGCTGGACACGAACGGCGACGGATTTCTCAGTTCCAGCGAACGGCAAATCGAGACCGCATTCGTCGACGGCAGCTGGGGCCGCGACACGCGCAACCACTTCCTGACGCCGACCCGCGGATCGCTGAACCAGCTCAGCGTCAACGTCGCGCTGCCGGGCAGCACACGCGAGTACTACACCGTCTCGTACCGCGGGCGCAAGTTCTTCCCGCTGGGCGGCGACTTTGCGTTCGTGTTGCGCGCCGACGTCTCCTACGGCGACAACTACGACGGCGACGACGTCGAGGTCGAGCCGATCGAACCGCAGCGGCTGGCCGGGCAGTGCCAGATCGACGAGATCGTCACCTCTGACGACGGGCTGCCGTTCTGGGAGCACTTCTTCGCCGGCGGCGTCTCGGACGTGCGCGGGTTCGACGACAATACGCTGGGTCCGAAGGACCAGTTCTGCCGCTCGGTAGGCGGCGACTTCAAGACCACCGGCGGCATCGAGATTGCGGCGCCGGTTCCGTTCGTCGAGGCCAGCGGCACGCGCCTGGCGTTCTTCGTCGATGCCGGCAACGTGTTTACCGGCATCGACGGCTGGGATCAGAACCTGATCCGGGCCTCGGCCGGCGTCTCGCTGACCTGGCAGGCGCCGGTCGGGCCGATCGTGCTCAACCTGTCGACGCCGCTGAAGGATCGCGCCGGCGACCGGACCAAGGCGCTGCAATTCTCGTTTGGCACCCAGTTCTGAACGTGCATTCCGCGACCCGCCGCTCTCGAAATTCGGCCGGGATCGTCCTATAATCCGGAAACATATGCCTTTCGGGCAGGGACGAGTACGGTGCGATTCTGGTTGTTCATGCTGGCCGCGATGATTTCCGGGGCGTTGTCCGCCCAGGACATCCGGATCGGCTACGTCGATATGAAGCGCCTGCTCGACAACGCGCCGCAAGTCATCGCCCGGCGCGCCGAACTCGACCTCGAGTTCCGACCGATCAACAACCAACTGATGGCCGACGAGGAGCGGTTGCTGCAAATGGAGCAGGAGCTGGCCGCCGCGAACGGGCTGACGCCCGAGCAGGTCAACGCCCGCCAGCGCGAGATCCGCAACCTGCAACGATCGATCCAGCGCCGGCGCGAGGACCTGGCTGACGAACTCAATTTCCGCCGCAACCGGCAGATCAAGGAGCTGGGCGAGGAAATCGAGGTGGCGGTGCAGACCGTCGCGCGGCGGGAGGGCTACGACCTCGTGCTGTCCAGCCCGGTGGCCTATGCCTCCGAGGCGATCGACATCACCGGCAAGGTGCTCGACTTCCTCGAAATGGATTACGAACTCCGGAGCCAGCGCTCCGGGCGATGAGCGATTCCGGCGCGACGATCACCGGTTCCCGCCGGCTGGGTGACATCGCCGGGCACCTGGGGCTGCGTCTGCACGGCGACCCGGCCGTCGAAATCGACGCTGTAGGCACGCTGACCGGCGCCGGACAGCGACAGATTTCCTTTCTGGCCAATCCGGCCTATCGCAAGCAACTCGCTGCGACCCGCGCGGCGGCCGTGATCGTGCCGCCCGAGGCGGTCGGCGACTGTCCGGGCGCGGCGCTCGAGGCCGATGAGCCGTATGCGGCCTGGGCGCGTTTACTGGAGTGGCTTCATCCGCCCCGACCGGCCCGCCCCGGAATCGATCCGAGTGCCGTCGTCGATCCGGCGGCCCGGGTCGATGACGGCGCCGAGATCGGGCCGTTGTGCCACGTCGGTCCGGGCGCCGACGTCTCTCCCGGGGTTATCCTGGGGCCCGGAAGCATTGTCGGCGCCGGCGCCGTCATTGGCGCCGACTGCCGGTTGCTGGGACGCGTTTTCGTCGGAGACCGTTGTCGGCTCGGGCGGCGCGTCATCGTCCACCCGGGTGCGGTGATCGGCGCCGACGGCTACGGCCTGGCCATGGACGGGGGGCGCTGGCGCAAGGTCGCGCAGCTTGGCGCCGTGCGCATCGGCGACGACTGCGAGATCGGGGCCAACACGACCATCGACCGCGGCGCGATCGACGATACCGTGCTCGGTGTCGACGTCCGGCTGGACAACCAGGTTCAGGTCGCCCACAACTGCGAGATCGGCGATCACACCGCGATCGCGGGCTGCACCGGCATCGCCGGCTCGACCCGGATCGGGCGCTACTGCATGGTCGCCGGCGCCTGCGGCATCGCCGGTCACCTCGAAATCTGCGATCGTGCCATCATTACCGGGATGAGCGCCGTGACGAACTCGATCCACCAACCGGGGCGGTACGGGTCGGGGATTCCGGCGCGGCCGATGCGCGCCTGGCAGCGTATTCTCGTACGCCTTTCGCAGCTGGATCGGCTGTTCGGGCCGGGCGCCCGCTGATTCCTTCATTTTCAGGAGCGCTTTTGAAATGAGTTCCTCGCGCGAAGTCGACATCGAGCGGATTTTCCGAATGTTGCCGCACCGCTACCCGTTCCTGCTGGTCGATCGGGTGCTGGACTGGTCGCTGGACGAGACGCCCCGGATTCACGCGCTCAAGAACGTCACGATCAACGAGCAGTTCTTCCAGGGCCACTTTCCCGGCCATCCCGTGATGCCCGGCGTGCTGATCCTCGAGGCCATGGCCCAGTCGGCCGGTTGCCTGGCATACCTGGCACACGAGCAGCGCGGTCAGAAGCAGAACCTGTTCTACCTGGTCCGGATCGACAAGGCGCGTTTCACCAGGACGGTCGTGCCGGGTGACCAGCTTCACTTCCACGTCCGGCAGACGCGTGTGGTACGGGGCATGGGGCTGTACGAGGCCGAGACGCGTGTCGACGATGCGCGCGTGGCCAGCTGCGAGATGCTGTGCGCGGCGCGGCCGGAATCGGAGTGATCCACCCGACCGCGATCGTCGGCGAAGGGGCGCGCATTGCGCCCGACGTCGAAATCGGCCCGTACGCGATCATCGGCGCGCAGGTCGAGCTGGGAGCCGGGTGCCGGGTGGGCGCGCACGCCGTCGTCACCGGCCGGACCCGGATCGGCGAGAACAACCGGATCTTCCAGTTCGCCTCGATCGGCGAGGAGCCGCAGGACAAGAAGTACCGCGGCGAGGAAAGCGCGCTTGAAATCGGGACCGGCAACACGATCCGCGAATACGTCACGATCAACCGCGGCACGGACGACGGCGGCGGCGTCACCCGGCTGGGCGACGACAATTGGCTGATGGCTTACAGCCACGTGGCCCACGACTGCCAGGTCGGCTCGCACTGCGTGTTCGCCAACTGCACGACGCTGGCCGGTCACGTCGTCGTCGGCGACCATGTCACGTTCGCCGGGTTTTCCGGCGCGCACCAGTTCTGTCGCGTCGGCGCGCACGCGTTTCTCGGCATGTACGGGGGCGTCGGCCAGGATGTGCCGGCGTACGTGATGGTCTCCGGCCGGCCGCCGCGGCCGCGCGGAATCAACGCCGAGGGGCTGAAGCGGCGCGGTTTCGGCGCCGCGCAGATCCGCAACATACGCGAGGCCTACCGCACCGTATACCGGCTCGGCCTGACCCGGGAGGAAGCGCTCGACGAACTGCGCGCGCGGCTGCCCGACCAGCCGGAACTCGAACCCTTCATGACCAGCATCGAGGCCAGCGAGCGCGGGCTGTTGCGGTGAGCGCCGGTGAGGTGAGTGCCAGTGAGTTGAGCACAAGACTGGCCATCGCGGTCGGTGAAACTTCCGGGGACCGGCTTGCTGCGGCGGTGGTCGAGGTGTTGCGCGGACAGCGCCCGGGGTTGGAGTTCACCGGTGTGACCGGCCCGCGGCTGGCGGCCGCTGGCGTCGAATCACTGGCCTCGACCGACGAACTCGACGTCATGGGCCTGTTCGAGGTCGTCCGCCACGTCCCGCGCCTGGCCGGCCTGAGACGCCGGCTGAAACGGCAGATGCGCGCCCGCGCCGTTTCGGCCTTTGTCGGGTTCGACGCGCCGGATTTCAATATCGGGCTGGGCCGGGGTCTGCGCCGCGCCGGCGTGCCGGCGGTGCAGGTCGTCGCACCGTCGGTCTGGGCGTGGCGGCGCTACCGGGTCCGGCGCATTGCCCGATCCCTGGACATGCTGCTGACGCTTTTTCCGTTCGAGCCGGAAATCTTCCGCCGCGCCGGCCTGGATGCGCGCTGCATCGGCCACCCGCTGGCCGACGAACTGCCGCTGCAACCGGACCGCACGGGGGCGCGCGCGGAGTTGGGCCTGGACGACGGCGTGCCGGTCGCGGCGCTGCTGCCCGGCAGCCGGCCCGGCGAGATCGCGCGCCACGCCGCGGTGCTGGACGAGGCGGCCGGCAGGCTCGCCGCCGAGTCCGGCCTGCAGCCGCTGCTGCTGCTGTCCGAGGCGCGGCACCGCGAGCTTTTCGCCGCGGCTGCCGGTCGCGATCCGGCCGAGTCGGGCATGCGGGTAGTGGTCGGGCAGACCCGGACCGGGCTGACCGCGGCCGACGTCGCGCTCGCCGCGTCGGGGACGGTGACGCTGGAAGCGCTGTTGTGCAAGACGCCGATGACGGTGTTCTACCGGCTGCACCCGGCGACGTGGCTGACGGCGCGGTCTCTCCGGCTGGTGCGCAGCCGCTGGGTTGCGCTGCCGAACATCATCGCGGGCCGGGAAATCGTGCCCGAGCGGATTCAGTTCGAGGCCACCGCCGCCCGGCTGGTGGACGACGTGCGCGCGTGGCTGGACGACGACGCGCGCCGGAGCCGGTTCGAGGCCTGCGCCGCGAAGATCCACGTCACGCTGGCGCGTAATGCCGCCGCGGGTGCGGCGCGCCACATCGTCGAGCTGCTGGAGCGAACGGACCATGCTGCTCGTCGCCGGGGTTGACGAGGCCGGTCGCGGACCGCTGGCCGGTCCGGTCGTGGCCGCCGCGGTCGTGCTCGACGCGCGCGCTTCGATCGACGGGCTGGCCGACTCCAAGAAGCTGCCGGCCGAGCGCCGCGAGGCGCTCGCGCGCCTGATTCATGCGCGCGCCCGCTGCGTCGGAATCGGCCAGTGCACGGCGGCGGAAATCGACCGGCTCAACATCCTCAACGCGACGATGCTGGCGATGCAGCGCGCCGTGGCGATGCTGGACCCGCCGCCGCACCGGGTGCTGATCGACGGCAACCGGGCGCCGGACTTCGGTGCCATCGCTGCACGCCCCATCGCCGCGCGCACGATCATCGGCGGGGACGGGCTGGAACCGGCGATCTCGGCGGCAAGCATCGTCGCCAAGGTCCGCCGGGACCGGCTCATGCGCGACTTGCACGCGCGCTATCCCGAATACGGCTTCGATCGACACAAGGGTTACGCGACCGCGGCGCACCTGGCCGCGCTGGCGCGTCTCGGGCCAACGCCGGAACATCGGCGCAGCTTTTCGCCCTGCAGGCAGCCGGACCTGTTCGGCCCGGGGCAGGCCTGATTCGACCGTTGCGCGGTCCGTACCGGCGCGGGCGGGGTTTTTTCGGGCAGGGTCCGGGCCGGCAATCGCTCAGCCGGTCGTGAAACCGTCGGGCGGCGGGCCTTCGTCGGGACGTGCTTCGACCGCCTTGACGCGGGCGTGATCGGGGCCGTCGTGCAGCCAGCGCTCGAGTTCGTTCAGCGCCGGC
This sequence comes from Wenzhouxiangellaceae bacterium, assembly GCA_032251475.1. GTDB lineage: Bacteria > Pseudomonadota > Gammaproteobacteria > Xanthomonadales > Wenzhouxiangellaceae. Next base: position 15,694 of record JAVVDX010000003.1, read on the forward strand.
TCGTCGCCGCAGGCCAGCACCTCGACACGCCCGTCGGGCAGGTTGATCGCATGTCCGGTCAGGCCCAGCTCGCGCGCCCGCCGGCGCGTCGAGTCGCGGAAGAACACACCCTGGACCCGGCCGGAAACGAAGAAGCGTCGGCACGCCGGCACGGCTCTATCCCTGTTCGACGCGTTCGATGATCTTGTCGCTGGCGATCGGGCCGATCCAGGTCTCGACCAGCCGCCCGTTCGGATCGACCAGAAACGTCGTCGGCAATGCGCGCGGTGCACCGAGGACCTCGGGGGGCGCGTAGATGTCGACCAGCAGGATCGGGTAGCTGGCCGGGTATTCGGCGAGGAATTTCTTGAAAGCTTCGACTTCGGTGTCCTCGTAGGCCAGCCCGAGCACGGTGATATCGTCGCGCGCGTCGTGCATCTGCGAGAAATCGGGGATTTCCTTGCGGCACGGTGCGCACCAGGTGGCCCAGTAGTTCACGACCACCCATTGCCCGCGCCAGTCGCTGAGCGAACGCATCGTGCCATCCAGCGCCGGCAGCGTGAACTCGGCAACCGCCGATTCCGCGTTCAAGTCGGCCGCGTCGCCGGCCGGGGCGGCGGCGGACAGGGTCGCGGCCAGGGCCAGCGCGACGATCGGGATGAAAATTCTGTATCGGGTCAATTTGATACTCCGGCTTCGTGTTTCGAATGTTCCGGCGAGGCATCGACGCCTGCTCGCGCGGCTTCCCGCCGAACGAACGATTTTAACGGGCGTTCGAGCACCGGACCGGCCGTTTGCCCGATTTCGTTCAGGGCCTCGATCAGGCGGCGGTCATCTGCGGCTGGTTCCGGCAGCGCGTCGGTTTCGCCCACCGGCAGCACGAACGGCATGCTGCGATAGAGCTCGCCGAACGTCGCCTCTTCGAGGTCGATGGCCAGGAACCAGTCACCGTTGTCGTCGCGCTGCACCCAGCCGGTCCGGTCGAGCCGGTCGAGCAACTGCTGCAACTCGCCGTGGGTGACGGCCGCCTCGAGTTCGAGCAGCGCCGGCGAACTCAGTCCGCGACCGTCCTTCTGCGCCCGCCACAGGTGGCCGATCACGCGCATGGTCAACAGCAGATAGAGCCGCGGTTCCCAGCGCCAGTCCGCGCTGCGGTAGCTGAACGTCGTCAGCGACGCGGCCAGGCTCGCGCCGAGCAGGATCACGACCCACGAGACGTAGATCCAGACCAGGAAGATCGGGATCGCGGCCAGCGCTCCGTAGAGCCGCTCGTAGGTCGGGAAATTGCTGACGTAGAATACGAAGCCGCGCTTGGACAGCTCGAACGCGAGGGCGGATAATGTCGCGCCGGCCAGCGCGTGGCGGAAGCGCACGTGCCGGTTCGGCACGACCATGAAGATCAGCGTGAACGCGGCCAGTGCAACCAGAAACGGCGTGAGAAAGAGCAGCGCGGACTGCAGCGGCCCGCGCACGAACTCCGGCGCCAGCAGCGGCAGCGCGGCCAGGTACGAGGTCAGGCCGAGGCTGCCGCCGAGCAGCAGCGGGCCAAGCGTCAGCACGGCCCAGTAGACGATCAGCCGGTTGCTCGGCCGGCGCAGACGCGTCACCCGCCAGATCCGGTTCAGCGCCTTCTCGATCGTCGACATCAGGATGATGGCCGTGACGACGAGGAACAGCGTGCCGGTGCCGGTCAGGCCGGCCGAGCGGTCGACGAAGGTGTCGATGTAGTCGCGGATCACGTCGCCGGCCGCCGGCACGAAGTTGGAGAAGATGAAATCCTGCAGTTGCTCGACGCCGTAGTCGAACACCGGGAACGCGCTCAGCACGCCGAGGATCACCGCCAGCAGCGGCACCAGCGCGAGCAGGCTGGTATAGGCCAGTGCCGCGGCCGCCTCGAAGCAGCGGTCCTGGCGAAAGTGCTCCCACAGGTGCCCGCCGAAGGCGCGCAGCCAGCGCGGATCGGCAAGCGCGCCGAACGCCGTGGGCAGGGTGTGGACCTGGTCCTGCGCCCGGGGCCCGGTATCTTGATCCGATTTTGCCGAAGGAGGAGTCATGCAAGTCACTGTGTACCACAATCCGCGCTGCTCCAAAAGCCGCGCAACGCTGGACCTGCTCGAAGAGCGGGGCATCGTGCCGACGGTCGTGCGTTACCTTGACACGCCGCCGACCCCGTCGACGCTCGCACGCCTCGCCGCAATGCTCGGGGTGCCGGCGCGCGAAATGGTTCGCACCGGCGAGGCGGCGTGGCGGGAACTGGGGCTCGATATCGACGCCGTCGACGACGCGACGCTGTTCGGATTGATGAGCGAACACCCGATCCTGATCCAGCGGCCGATCGTCGTCGCCGGCGCGCGGGCGCGCATCGGCCGTCCGCCGGAGAACGTGCTCGAGATTCTCCGGTCCTGACCGGTGCGGAAACGACCGGAATTGACACCTGGCCGCGCCGGGCCGTGTAGGCTTTGAATTTGTTCAAATCGACAGGAGAACAGACCATGCGTGAAATCCTCGTGCTGGTGCATTCGGTCTACGGCAACACGCTGGCCATGGCGCGCGAGGCGTGCCGCGGAGTCGATTCGGTCGATGGCTGCGCGGTCCGGCTGCGAGCGGTCGCACCGGTGACTTCGGCGCTGGAGCCGAAACCGGTCGAATGGCCCGACGACGGCCCGGCCCTGGTCGACCGGCAGGACCTGGCCGAATGCGACGGCCTGATCCTGGCCAGCCCGACGCGCTTCGGCAACATGGCCGCGGCGCTGAAGTATTTTCTCGATTCGACCGGCAACGAGTGGTTCTCGGGCACGCTGGCCGGCAAGCCGGCCGGGGTCATGACCTCGACGGCCAGCCTGCACGGCGGCCAGGAAACCACGCTGCTGTCGATGATGCTGCCGCTGTTGCATCACGGCATGATCATCGTCGGGCTCCCGTACACCGAACCGGCGCTGCTCGAGACCAGGGGCGGCGGCACGCCGTACGGCCCCAGCCACCTCGCCGGGCAGAACAGCGACCGGGCGCTGGACGAGCACGAGATCCGGCTGGCCCGGGCGCTGGGCAAGCGGGTCGCCGAAGTCGCCGTCAAGCTCGGATAATGCATGACCCGCTCGTAGCGAGATGTTTCCAGGCCCTGCAGCCGGGACGTTTCGCGACCCGCTTGCGCGTGCGTGTACGCGCAAATCAAACCAAGCGGCCACAGGCCGCTCAGAGTGGCCCGGCAGGGCCCGTACTCAGCAGTACGGTGAGGATGCGCGACCGAGCGAAACGTCGCGGCTGCAGGGTCTGGGGGCGTCGCAGTAGAGCGGGTCATGCATAATCCGAGCCAGGCTTTGATCGCGAGGGCCCCGCTCGCGTCGGCCCGATGGGCCTGGCTGGGCCTGATCGCGCTGCAGGCGGCCTGGTTCGGCGCTTGGGCCCCGATCGGCGCGCTCGGCAGACCGGCCGGCGTGGCGTTGTTCGTCGTCCCGCTGCTGGTGCCGGCGCCGTGGATTTTCCGGCTGAACCTGCGCGGCCTGGTCGTCGGCGGGCTGATCCTGCTGTTCCATTTCTGCGTCGCCGTTGCGGAGGCCTGGACCAGCCCGGCCGCGCGCGCCCCGGCGCTGATCCAGATCGTGCTGATCGCCTGGTACTACCTCGCACTGCTCGGCATCCGCCGCGGCGAACTTCGCGGCAGGGCATGAAGTCGAGAGCGTCGGAAGGTGGATCGACTGGCGGGAAAGGCAATCGATCGGCGGGAACTTGTCCGAAGGCTGCCGCTTGCTGTCGCAAGCGGTTCCCTGCAGTGCTCGGATCGGCCGGCGGGCGGGGGCCCTGTGCCCGACTCCGATCGGGTATCGCTTCGCTCAGACACCCCCGCCCTTGTCCCGGCCGTTCCCGGCTCGAGCAAGCCCGCCGGAATTCCCGCGTAATCAGATTCGGAATCAGGGATTGCACGGGTATTCGATCTGTCGCCTCCTTCGAACCGATATACTGGGCCGTCGATCGAAACGGGGTGGTCGCATGGCCGACAAGGATCCGCTTTCCTACATCCAGCAACCGCCGGAGCTCGGCAACGAGTGCGACGATGACTGGTTCCTGACCGCCTGGCTCGAATCCGCATTGCCGGAGGAACTTCTGGCCGCCGAACGGCCGACGCTGGCCGAGCTCGGCGAGCGTTCGGGCGGCGAGTGGTACCGGTTCCAGCTTGCCGACCGGCTCAACGAGCCGCGCCTGACCCGGTTCAGCCCGTGGGGCGAGCGCATTGACGAAATCGAGCTGACCCCGCTGTGGCAGCGCGCGCGCGACTGGGCGGCCGAGTACGGACTGGTCGCGACCGGCTACGACGAAGCGCTGGCCGAGCACGCGCGCACGGTCCAGTTCGCGCGCGCCTGGCTGTACGTGCCGTCGACCGATTTCTACGGCTGCCCGCTGGCGATGACCGACGGCGCGGCGCGGATCATCGCCGATTCCGGCAACGAGGCGCTGATCGGCCACGCTTTGCCGCGCCTGCTGTCGCGCGACCCGGACCGGTTCTGGACCTCGGGCCAGTGGATGACCGAGACCGTCGGCGGCTCCGACGTCAGCATGACCGAGACCGTTGCGCGCCGGGACGACGACGGCACCTGGCGGCTGACCGGCCGCAAGTGGTTCACGTCGGCGGCGACCTCGGAAATGGCGCTGACGCTGGCCCGTCCCGAAGGCAACCCTGAAGGGTCGCGCGGGCTGGCGCTGTTCTACCTCGAGCCGCACGACGGCGCCGGCCGGCTGCGCAACGTCGAGATCCTCCGGCTCAAGGACAAGCTCGGCACGCGCAAGCTGCCGACCGCCGAGCTGTGGCTGGACGATGCACCGGCTACACCGGTCGGCGCGCTCGAGCGCGGCGTCGCGGCGATCACGCCGATGCTGAACCTTACACGGACCTGGAACGCCGTGACCGCTTGCTCGCTGATGCGTCGCGGCCTTGCACTGGCGACCAGCTATGCGCGCAAGCGTGCCGCGTTCGGCCGCAGGCTGATCGACCAGCCGCTGCACCGGCAGACGCTGGCGGCGCTGGAAGCCGATTTTGCCGCCGCCGGCAGCGCGACGATGGCGATGATCGCCGAGATGGGTCGGGTCGAGACCGGTCATCCGGACGCGCGACCCGAGCTTTGGCGCATGCTGACGCCGATGGTCAAGCTCGGAACCGGGCGTGACGCGGTCGCCGTGACCTCGGAGGTGCTCGAGGCGTTCGGCGGGGCCGGCTACATCGAGGACACGGGCCTGCCGGTGCTTCTGCGCGACGTCCAGGTGCTGTCGATCTGGGAGGGCACGACCAACGTGCTGGCGCTGGACATGCTGCGCGCGCTGGGCGCGAACGGGCTGGGTCCGTGGCTCGACGCGATGCGCGCGCGGCTGGCCGAACTGGACCACCCGAAGCTCGGGACGATCCCGAAAGTTGCCACCAACGCCGTCGAAAATGCGCCCGAATGGCTCAAACATGACGATAACGTGCTCGAAGCGAACGCGCGTGCGGTGGCCCTGAACCTGTACCGGACCACGGCGCTGGTCGAGCTGGCGGGGCTGGCGCGCAGACGCCTCGGCGCCGGTGACGAAAAGCCGCTGGTCGCGGCACGCAATTTCGCCGCGAACCGCTTCCGGCTCGAGCCGATCGACACCGAAGGGCTGGGCCAGCACTTGGCCGGTGCGTGACTCGAAATAACAGTTCTGACCGCAGATGAACGCGGATAAACGCAGATGAACCCGTTTGAAACGTCAAAAGCTTGACACGAAGGACACGAAGGAGAGCACAAAGCGCACGGAGATTAAGATCTCAATAGCATTTTGATAAGAGTTTCCTTGATACAGAAATCGACTTTCAGAAGCTTTTTCTTCGTGGTCTTCGTGTCCAGCTTTTCAGGTTTTTATATCTGCGTTCATCCGCGTTCATCTGCGGTTAAAAAAGCTTTTTTCCGGAACGTAACGTCGTCAGAAACAAAGGAAACGGGAATTGAAACTGCTGCAGGTCATCACCACCGGCGGGACGATCGACAAGATCTATTTCGACGCCAAGTCCGACTACGAGATCGGCGAGCCGGAGATCGCGCGCATTCTGACCGACATGGAGGTCGCGTTCCGCTGGCAGGTGCAGCCGCTGTTGCGCAAGGACTCGCTGCAACTGACCGATGCCGACCGTGAACTGGTGCGGCGCGCGGTCGAGGCTTCCGGGGCGCGGTACTTCCTGATCACCCACGGCACCGACACGATGGTCGAGACCGCGCGTGCGCTCGAGGGCCTCGGCGACCGGGTCATCGTGCTGACCGGGGCGCTGAATCCGGCGCGCTTCATCGGCTCCGACGCGGTCTTCAACATCGGCTGCGCAGTCGGCGCCGTGCAGTGCGTGCCCGCCGGTGCCTGGATCGCGATGAACGGGCGGGTCTGGGACCCGCGCAAGGTGCGCAAGAACCGCGAGGCGAATCGGTTCGAGTCGATTCAATAGGTTCATGGGCCCGTCACGCGCATCGGTTGCCACCGGACACGCCGCCACGACGGCCGCCGCAGTGCACGCACTGGACGCCGGCGGCAACGCCGTGGACATGCTGATCGCGGCCGGCTGGACGGCGTGCGTGGCCGAGCCGATCTTCTGTTCCCCGGGTGGCGGCGGGCACGCGCTGGTGCGGATGCGCGGGCGCGCGCCGGTGGTGGCCGATTTCTTCGCCCAGACCCCGCGCGTGCGCCGCGTCGCAGGCACCGATTTCTACCCGATCCGGGGCAATTTCGGCTGCACCGAGCAGGAATTTCACATCGGCCACGGGTCGGCCGCGGTGCCCGGCATGGTCGCCGGGCTGTTCGAACTGCACAGGCGCCATGCGGTGCTGCCGATGCCGGTGCTGGCCGAACCGGCCGCGGCGCTGGCGCGCGCCGGCGTGCAGCTCAACGCGGTGCAGCGCGAGGCGCTGGAAATCCTCGAGCCGATCGTGCGCACCGACGACGTCACCGCGCGCGTTTTCGGGCTGGCATCGAAGTGCGCACCGCTGCCGGCGATCGGCGAGCGCGCGCGCAATCCGGAACTGGGCGGGTTCATCGAAGCCACGGCCCGCCTCGGCGCCGGGGATTTCTATCGCGGCGGGCTCGCCGCCCGGATCGCCGCCTGCCAGGCCGGGGGCGGCGGGCACATCTCGATCGACGACCTGGCCCGCTACCGGGTCCGCTGGCGCCGGCCAATGAAGTGGCAGCTTGGCGAGGCCGCTACGGTCTGGTCCAATCCGCCGCCGGCGTTCGGCGGCCTGATGGTCGCGCTGATGACGCGCGCGCTGGAACGGGCGCTGCCGGCCGGCGCCGGATTCGGCAGCCGCGGCCACCTCGAGGCGCTGACCTCGGCGATGCGCGACAGCGAGGAGCGGCGGCTCGCGCTCGAGCGCCCCGAATGCGCTCGCGACAGTCGCTCGCTGATGCGCGCCTTCCGGCGCCTGGAGCCGGCCGCGCTGCGGGTCGCCCGCGGCACCACCCAGATCAGCGCGCGCGACCGCGACGGCAATATTGCCGGCATGACGATCTCCAACGGCGAGGGGTGCGGCCGGGTCGTGCCCGGCTGCGGCTTCATGCTCAACAACATGCTCGGCGAGGAGGATCTCAACCGGACCGGCTTCGGCCTGTGGCCGCCGGGCCGGCGGCTGTCGTCGATGATGGCACCGACGATGATCCGGCATGCCGGGCGCGACATCGTTCTCGGCTCCGGCGGCTCGAACCGGATCCGCACCGCGATCGCGCAGGTGCTTGCGAACCTGATGCATTTCAGGATGGATCTGCGCGAAGCCGTGTTCGCGCCGCGGCTGCACCTGGAAGGCGAGGTGCTTTCGATCGAGCGCGATCCTGCGGGCTGGCCGGCCGACGTCGAAGGTTGGCTGATCGAACGGTTTCCCGCGGCGCAGCGTTTTCCCGGACGCAGCCTGTTCTTCGGCGGCGTTCACGCGGTGGCCGGCGATGCGGCCGCGGCCGATCCGCGCCGCCTCGGCGCGACGTGGATCGACTCCTGAGCTCTACATTTCCTGCGGATCGACGTCGACGTGCCAGCGCACGCGCGACGCGCCGGGCAGGGCCTCGATGCGCGCCAACAGGGCGGGCATGACGCGCGCGATCGGCTGCGGGCCGTCGGCCTGCAGCCAGAGCTGGAAGCGCCAGTAGCCGGCCCGGCGCTGCAGGATCGCCGCGACCGGTCCGGCGACGCGGATTTCCGGATCACTCAGCCCGACCCGCACCGAACGCAGAAACGCCTGCGCGTGCGCGGGGTCCCGGCTCTCGGCGCGCACCATCGCCAGGCGCGTGGCCGGGGGCAGGCCGGCATCGCGCCGCTCGGCCAGCAGCATGCGCGCCGATTCGAGATAGTCGCCGGCCGCGAGCTTCCGGATCAGCGCGTGCTCCGGGTAACGCGTCTGCAGCAGGAAATCGCCGGCCTCGCCGCGGCCGGCGCGTCCGGCGACCTGGACGATGTTCTGGGCCATGCGCTCCGGGGCCCGGAAATCGGCGCTGAACAGCAACGGGTCGACGTCGAGCATCACCGCCAGGCCGATGCCGGGCAGGTGATGGCCCTTGGCCAGCATCTGCGTGCCGACCAGCACGCACGGCTCGCCGCGCGCGGCGGTCGCGAGCGCGTTTTCGAAGTCGTCGCGGCCGCGGACCGCATCGCGGTCGATCCGGACCACGGTCGTGTCGGGAAACAGGCTCGCGAGCACCGATTCGATGCGCTCGGTACCGGCGCCCAGCGATTCGAGGCACGGGGAGCGGCACGACGGGCAGCGCTGCGGCACGCGCCGCCGATGGCCGCAGTGGTGGCACATCAGCCGGGCCGCGCCGCGGTGCCAGGTCAGGTGGGCGCTGCAACGCTCGCAGTCGGCGTGCCAGCCGCATTCGTTGCACACCAGGACCGGCGCGAAACCGCGCCGGTTGCGGTAGACCAGCACCTGCCGGGCGGCCTCCAGCGTCGCGCCGATCCGGTCGACGATCGCCTGCGACAGGCCGCCGTGCATGGCCTGGCCGCGCGGGTCGACGAGCTGCCAGTGCGGCAGCCGCGCGCTGCCGGCGCGCTCGGGCAGAAGCAGCATCCGGTAGCGGCCGGCATCGGCGTTGTGCAGGCTTTCCAGCGACGGCGTGGCCGAGCCGAGCACGACCGGCGCGCCAAGCCGGCTGGCGCGGTAGACGGCGACGTCGCGGGCGTGGTAGCGCATGCCGTCGAACTGCTTGAACGAGCCGTCGTGTTCCTCGTCGACGACGATCAGCCCGGGCCGCGCCAGCGGCAGGAACACGGCCGAACGGGTGCCGACCAGCAGTTCGGCCTCGCCGCTGCGCGCCGCCGTCCAGGTCGCGACGCGCTCGCCCCCGGAAAGCCCGGAGTGGTAGATCCACGCGCGCCGCCCGAGGCGGTTTTCGATGCGCCGGACGAACTGCGGGGTCAGGCCGATCTCGGGCAGCAGCACCAGCACCTGGCGGCCGCGCCGGACCGCGTGGCGCGCGGCCTGCAGGTAGACCTCGGTCTTGCCGCTGCCGGTCACGCCGGCCAGCAGCAGGACTTCGAACCGGTGCCGGGCGCGCAGCATCGCGGCGAGCGCAGCGCGCTGGTCCGGATTCAGGTCCGGGCCCGGCGCGGCCGGCGGTGCCGGCGGCCGGCACGGGGCGATCAGGCCGCGCTCGTGCATCGTGCGCAGGACCTCACTGCCGATGCCGGCCGTGCGCAGATCCGTGCGCCGGGCCGGGCCCTCGGCGAGCAGTGCGCGCGCCTCGGCCTGGCGCGGGGCGCGTTCAAGCGCGGCGGTACGGCCGGTGTCGGTCAGTTCGATCCAGTCCGGCGGGATGGCCGGAATCGGGCGGTTGCGGCGCAGCGGAGCCGGCAGCGCGTGCGTGACCCGCTCGCCGGGTGGCGCGGCGTAATAGCGCGTGGTCCACTCGAGCAGTTCCAGCAACTCGGACGGTACCAGCGCGTCGTCGAGCACCTGTTCGATCGGGCGAAGGCGCGATTGGTCGACACCGGACCCGCTGGCGGGCCCGGCCCTCGCGCCGGCCCCGTGTCCGACGACGACGCCGACCAGCCGGCGGCGGCCGAACGGCACGAGCACCCGGGCGCCGCGCGCCGGCAGCGCGGAGCCGGGCGGCGGAAGGTAGTCGAACAGGCGGTAGACCGGCGCCGGAACGGCCACCCGGACGAACGTGGCGTCGGGCGGCACGCCGCGGGCCGGGCTCGAACCGGTCGTTATTGCACGGTGCCGGGGCCGACCGGCTCCTGCACCTGCACCAGCCGGTGCTGTTCCTGATCGAGTTCGATCAGGTCGGCGAGGATGCGCGCCGATTCGCGCAGCAGTATGTCGGGCTGCTCCTCGGCGCCGGCTTCTTCGGGCCCGGTTTCTTCGGCCCCGCCTTCTTCGGAGGCCGGGGTCTCGGGATCGGTCGTGGGGTCGGCGAGGCCCAGCCGCTCGGCGCGCCGGGCCTCGGATTCCTCGTGTTCGCGCCGGCGCTCGGATTCGAGCAGCGAGACGCTGACGCGGTCGTCGAGCTTGCGGAAGTGCTCGAAATCCTCGATCAGCTCGCGCAGTTCGTCGTTGTTCTTGCGCCGCGCCAGGTGGCGCTCGCGTGCCGAAGGCAGCAGCGGCGTGAGATCGGCCAGACGGTCGAATTCGGTCTGTTCGATACTGCTCCACGGCATCGCGTAGTCGAGCGCGCTTTCGCCGTAGTCGGTCGGGTCGCCCCACGACGGCAGCTCGATATCGGGGGTCACGCCGCGCTCCTGCGTCGAACCGCCGTTGATGCGGAAGAACTTGGCCATCGTCAGCTTGATCTGGCCGAGCTTCTTGCTCTCGTCGGTGATGTAGTTGTCGAGGTTGAACAGGTTCTGCACCGTGCCCTTGCCGAAGGTCGGTTCGCCGAGGATGATGCCGCGGCCGTAATCCTGGATCGCCGCGGCGAAGATTTCCGAAGCCGAGGCGCTGGACCGGTTGACCAGCACCGCCAGCGGGCCGCTCCAGGCCATGCCGGGCTCGTGGTCGGACTCTACGCTGACCCGGCCGCTGGAGTCGCGGACCTGGACCACCGGGCCTTCGTCGATGAACAGACCGGTCATCGTCGTGGCCTCGACCAGCGCGCCGCCGCCGTTGCCCCTCAGATCGATGATCAGCCCGTCGATGCCCTGGCCGCGCAGTTCGTTGATCAGTTCGCGCACGTCGCGCGTGCTCGAGCGGTAGTTGGGCTCGTTGCGGGCGCGCCCGCGGAAGTCAACGTAGAACACCGGCACGTCGATGACGCCGATCTTCTTGACGCCTGCCGGCGTTTCGATTTCCTCGATCGACGCCTTGGCTGCCTGTTCCTCGAGCTTGACCTCGTTGCGCACGATATCGATGATCTCGGCCGGTCCCTTCATGCCGGTCTCGGCAGGCAGGATCTCGAGCCGGACCAGCGTCTCGCGTTCGCCGCGGATCAGGTCGACGACATCGTCGAGCCGCCAGCCGACGACGTCGACCATTTCGCCGTCCTTGCCTTGGGCGACGCCGATGATGCGGTCGCCGGCCTTGAGCCGGCCGTCGAGATCGGCCGGACCGCCGGTCACGATTTCCTCGACCTCGACGTATTCGCTGTCGCTGCTGAGCAACGCGCCGATGCCGTCCAGCGACAGCTTCATCGAGATCTCGAAGTTCTCGGCCAGCCGCGGCGACATGTACGACGAGTGGGGTTCGATCGCGCTGGCGAACGAATTCATGAAAAACTGGAACACGTCGTCGGAATTGAAATCGCTCACCCGGTCGCCGATATTGCGGTAGCGCCGGTCCAGCGTCTCGTGGATGTCGTCGACCTCGCGCTCGGCCAGTTTCAGGCCCAGCCAGTCATTCTTGACCCGCTTGCGCCAGATTTCGTCGAGTTCGTCGCGCGAGGCAGCCCATTCGGCCTCGGAGCGGTCGAAGCGGTAGCTCTCGTCGATCGTGAAGTCGAATTCGCCTTCGAGCAGTTTGCGTGCGTGTGCGATCCGTTCCGCAACCCGGGTGCGGTAGACGTTGAAGATCTCGTAGGCCGGTTCGATCTCGGCCGAGCGCAGCGCCTCGTCCAGCCGTGTCCGGTAGCGTTCGAGCTGGTCGATGTCGCTGGCCAGCAAGTACATCCGGTTCGGATCCAGCAGCGCGATGTACTGCTTGAAGATGCGTTCGGAGAGCGTGTCGTCCAGCTCCGCGTTCTTGTAGTGATAGCTGGTCAGGAAACGCGAGGCCAGGCGCGTCGTGAAGCGTTGTTCGCTGGTCGGGTTCAGCGGCACGGCCGCCGTTTCGTTTTCGGCGTCTTCGGGGAAGGCGGCCGTCAGCGCCGGCAGCAGGCCGGCCAGCAGGATCGAAATGCGGATTGTCGTCTTCATGAACAGATAGGACCCGGAATGGGTGGTTCTGGTTTCATTCGTTTTGCGCCCGCACGCCGGGCGCCGGAGATCCCGGCGGCAGCGCCGACAGGGGGTGCCCGGCATCATGGGTCGTATCGAGCGTCCAGTCAAGACCGAGCGCGGCGGCCAGCCGGGCCGCGAAGTCGCGCCCGACCGGGACAAGCTTCGGCGCGGCGACGTGATCGGCCAGCCGGGTCACCGGCTGACCGGCGTAACCGCACGGGTTGATGCGCGCGAACGGCTCGAGATCCAGGTCGACGTTGAACGCGAGGCCGTGAAAGGTACATCCGCGCCGGACCTTCATGCCGATCGACGCGATCTTGGCGCCGCCGACGTAGACGCCCGGTGCGCCCGCCCGGCGCTCCGCGACCGGCCCGGATTCGGCGAGCAGGTCGATCACGACCTGTTCCAGCCGCGCGACCAGCCCGCGGATGCCGAGCCCGAGGCGCTTGAGGTCCAGTAGCGGGTAGGCGACGAGCTGTCCGGGCCCGTGGTAGGTGACCTGGCCGCCGCGATCGGTCTGCACGACCGGGATCGCCCCCGGGTTCAGTACGTGCTCCGGCTTGCCGGCCAGGCCCTGGGTATAGACCGGCGGATGCTCGAGCAGCCACAGCTCGTCGGGCGTGTCCGGCCCGCGCACGTCGGTGAACTCGCGCATCGCCGCCCACGTCTCGAGGTACTGAACGCGCCCGAATTCGCGCACCCGCAGCGTCGGCAGGCGTTTCACGGTCTCCATCGCGACCCCCGAATCACAGCGTCATGACCACGATGTCGAGTTCGCGCAGCGCGGCGTAGACGGCCTCGAGCTGGCGGCGCGATTCGGCGCGGATCTCGACCGTGATGCTCTGGTAGTGGCCGTTGCGGCTCGGCCGGATCCGGACGCTGTCGCGGTCGGGCTGCGCGCCGTGTCCGGACATCACGTCCAGCACCTGCTCCAGCGCCTGCTCGCGCGCGTGCGTCATCGCCTTGACCGGAAAGCGGCACGGGAACTCGAGCGCACCGGTGGCGTCCA
>JAVVDX010000003.1:29130-75972 GCA_032251475.1 Wenzhouxiangellaceae bacterium
AACCACAACCCGATCCCGTCGGTCATGCGCCCCCACCAGCCGGCCCGGGGCACGTCGTCGAGCACGACCAGGGGCCGGGTCAGCCGGACCTCGCCGTCGAACAGCACCTGCAGTTCGCCGAATTCCCGGCCTTTGGAAAACGGCGCGACCGGCTGGCGCGGGATCTGCATTTCGGCCGCCAGCGCATCCTGCCGGCCGCGCGGCACCGTCACGAACACGTCGCTGCCGATGCCCAGCCGCATTTCGTCGAGCTGTCCCTTCCAGACCGGCACCGTCGCGATCTGTTCGCCGGCCGAATACAGCCGGAACGTCTCGAAGAAGCGGAAGCCGAAGTTGAGCAGTGCCTGGTTGGCCTCGGCGCGCGCGTTCTCGCTGGCCGTGCCCATGACGACGCTGATCAGGCGCATGCCGTCGCGCAGCGCCGAGGTGGCCAGGCAGTACCCGGCCGACTCGGTATGACCGGTCTTGAGCCCGTCGACCGACGGGTCGCGCCACAGCAGCAGGTTGCGGTTGTTCTGGGTGATGCCGTTGTAGGTGAATTCGCGCTGTGAGTACCACTTGTAGTACTCGGGGAAGTCCCCGATCAGCGCGCGCGAGAGCCTGGCGACGTCGAGCGCGGTGGTGTAGTGGTCCGGGTGCGGCAGGCCGGTGGCGTTGACGTAATGGGTGCCCGAAAGGCCCAGCCGCTCGGCCTCGGCATTCATCATCTGCGCGAACACCGCCTCGCTGCCGGCGACGTGTTCGGCCAGCGCGACCGAGGCGTCGTTGCCGGACTGGACGATCACGCCCAGCAGCAGGTCCTCGACGCTGACCTCGGTGCCGACCTCGATAAACATGCGCGAGCCTTCCATGCGCCAGGCCTTTTCCGAGACCCGCACGATGTCGTCCAGCGCCAGCCGGCCGGCCTCGAGCTCGCGGAACACGACGTAGCTGGTCATCAGCTTCGTGATCGAAGCCGGCTCGACCTGGAGCGCGGGGTCCTTTTGGGCCAGCAGTTCGCCGGAATGGAAGTCCATCAGCGCGTAGCTGGTCGCACCCACCTCCGGCGCGGCCGGGATCTGGGCCGAAACGAGCCGGGCGAGCACGAGCAGGACGACGGCCGTGCCCGCCGCAAGAGGTTTGATCATGTTGCTGAAACTCCGAACCATGAAATCCACGGTCAAGGGTAAACGAACACTGGCGGTTCAAGGCCCAGCCTGAGCAGGTGCTCGACCAGCCGCTCGGCGTGACCCTTGTCCCAGACCGGCCCGACCCTGACGCGCCAGACCGTCGTGCGGTCGACGCGGCCGCGGCGGACCTGGACGTTGTCGATGCCTTCGCGTAGCAGCCGGTTCCGGAGACGCTCGGCCGATTCGCGTTGCGAGAACGCCCCGGCCTGGACTTCCACTGGCACCGAGATCGGTCGCGCGGCCTCGAGCGTGCTCGGACCGTCGAACGTGATCGCACGCACCTCGACCGGGGCGGTTCCGGAATCGACGACGCCGAGCTTGACCGCCGCGGCGTAGGACAGGTCGATGATCCGGCCTTCCTTGAACGGGCCGCGGTCGTTGACGCGCACGGTCAGCTTGCGGCCGTTGTCGAGATTGGTCACTTCGACCCAGCTCGGCAGCGGCAGCGTCTTGTGCGCGGCCGAGACCTTGTACATGTCGAACGGCTCGCCCGACGAGGTCAGCCGGCCGTGAAACTTGCTGCCGTACCACGAGGCCAGTCCGCGCTCGCGGTAGCCGTCGGCCGAACTGCGCACGCGGTAGGTCCTGCCGTTGACCTCGTACGGCGAATGATTGCCGTAGCGCGCCCGCGGCTCGGGCCGGGGTTTCGGGACATCGATCCTGTCCGGGTCGAGCCTGCGCCCGGCGCCGTCGGTCACCTCGCGGCTGCCGCAGGCGGCGACGACAGCAAGCGCAACAATCGCCAGCGCGAATCGCGATGTTGATCTTGTCATTCCGGCGGTCACGGTCCGAATCGACGCGTGCGGATCGGAAAAAACCGTTTCGAACCGCAAATGAACGCAAATACACGCAAATTGGAACCGCTCACGTCCAGAGACATCAATGCGCGGCATGATCGATTCGCGCTCGAAGTTACGGATGCCTCGATCGGCCATTCCCCGGATTTGCGTTCATTTGCGTTCATTTGCGGTTTCAACCGGTCAGTTCGTCGCGGCCAGCTTCGGGCCGGCGTGACGGGCCAGCGCCCCGGCGAGCTGGCTGACCGCCATCGCGTACAGCGGCGAGCGGTTGTAGCGGGTAATGACGTAGAAGTTATTCAGCCCGATCCAGTACTCGGGACCGTTCTCGCCGGCCAGCTCGATCAGCGTGGCCGGGGTTTCCGGCGGCAGGCCCGCGGAGTCGAACTCGACGCCCATCGCAGCCAGCTCCGCCAGCGTGTGGCGCGGCCGGACCGGAAAATCGTCGTTGATGCCGTCCGGCACGCGCCGTGCCGGCAGCACGGTCGGCTCGCCGGGCTTCCAGCCGTGAACTTTCAGGTAGTTCGCGACCGAGGCCAGCGCATCGGGCAGAGAACGCCACAGATCGCGCGAACCCGAGGCGTCGAAGTCAACCGCGTAGGCCCGGTAGCTGGACGGGATGAACTGTCCGAGCCCCATCGCGCCGGCGTACGAGCCGCGGATTTTGGTCAGCGGCAGATTCTCTTCGCGGCTCAGCCGGAAGAATTCGGCCAGTTCGCGGGCGAAGAATTCGCCGCGGCGCGGGTAGTAAAAGCCGAGCGTGACCAGCGCGTCGAGCACGCGGTAGCGGCCGGTCACGGTGCCGTAGTTGGTCTCGACGCCGACGATCGCGAGCACGAATTCCGGCGGGATGCCGAATTCGCCGGCGACCCGGTCGATCAATGCGCGGTGGCTGCGCCAGAAGGCCACGCCGTCGTCGATGCGCGGCTGGCGCAGGAAGATCTTTCGGTACTCGTGCCACGGTTTGGCTTCGGCCGGCCGCGTGATCGCGTCGATGATGGCCGGCTGGTACTTCGCCTCGGCCAGCACCCGGCGCAGGTACTCGGCATCGATGCCGGTCTCTCCCGCCACGCGCTCGACGAACTCGTCGGCGCCGGGGTGGGCGACGACGCCGGACCATCCGCAGAGGGCCAGGAGAACGGGGGCGAGGAGCGCAGTGACAGAAATTCGCAAGCTGGGCATCGATTCGAATCCGGGAAATTCAGAATACAGTTCTTGACTGGCTTTCGACCGCGCGAGAATCTCTGGATTCAGGCATGAGCAAGAAATCTTTGAAAAACGCTTCCTTACGCTTTCAGCATCTTTCGACGGCTATACAGACCCATGATAATACCGAAGCCCGCCAGCAGCGTCGCAGCCGACGTGCCGCCGTAGCTGATCAGCGGCAGCGGCACGCCGACCACCGGCATGGCGCCGGAGACCATGCCGGCGTTGACCAGCAGGTAGACGAAGAACAGGAACACCAGGCTCGCGCCGAGCATGCGGCCGAACGTGTCGCGCGCCTGCGCGGCCAGCCAGATCGCGCGCAGCATGATCAGCGCGTAGAGCACGAACAGCACGGTCACGCCGATGAAGCCGAATTCCTCGGCCAGCACCGAAAGGATGAAGTCGGTATGCGGCTCGGGCAGGAACTCGAGCCGGGACTGGGTGCTGTCGAGCCAGCCGCGCCCGGTCAGCCCGCCCGAACCGACCGCGATCTTGGACTGGATGATGTTCCAGCCCTGGCCCAGGGGGTCGGATTCCGGGTTCACGAACGTCAGGATGCGGTTGCGCTGGTAGTCGTGCAGCACGCCCCACAGCAGCGGTGCGGCCGCGGCGACGGCGCCGAGCGCCAGCAGCAGCCAGCGCCAGCGGATGCCGGACAGGAACAGCACCATGCCGCCGCCGGCGGCGACCAGCATGGCCGTGCCGAGATCGGGCTGCAGCGCGATCAGAACCATCGGTGCGGCCAGAAACGCGATGCACACGGCCACGTCGAGCAGCCGCGGCGGCAGCGGCTTGCGGTAGAGCCAGCTCGCCAGCATCAGCGGCACCGCGATCTTCATGATTTCCGACGGCTGGAAACGGAACAGGCCGACGTCCAGCCAGCGGCTGGCGCCGCGGCCGACGCCGATGAACAGCGCCGCGACCAGCAGCGCGAGACCGGCCAGGTAGACCCAGATCGACCAGCGCCGGTACATCGCCGGCGGAATCTGGCTGGCGGCGATCATGACCGCGACTCCGAGCCCGAGCCGCACGGCCTGGCGCCACACCAGGCCTGCGTCGGCGTCGCCGGCGCTGTAGAGCACGACCAGTCCGAAGGCCATCAGCACCGCCAGCAGTCCGACCAGCGGCGGGTCCAGCCGCAGCGGCTGGGCGCGGAATTCCCGGATCAGCCAGCCCGGCTTCACCGCTGGACTCCCGGCGCGGTTTCGCTCGCGGCAACGGCCGGGTCGTCGGCAGCCTCGTCGGCGAGCGCCCTGGCCAGCACGCGTGCGGCGACCGGTGCGGCCACCGAGGAGCCGCCGCCGCCGTGCTCGGCGACCACCGCAATCGCAAGGCGCGGGTCTTCGTACGGCGCAAACGCGATGAACAGTGCGTGGCTGCGCAGGAACCACGGCAGCTCCTCGGCGTCGATCTCCAGGTTGTCGTCCGGGCGGCCGAACACCTGGGACGTCCCGGTCTTGCCGGCAATCTCCACCGGCAGCTGTCCGGCGATGGCGCGGGCCGTGCCGCGGCTGCCGTGCACGACCGCGTGCATGCCCGCGTAGACCGCCTCCCAGGCCTCGTCGCTGTGGGCCACGCGCCGGGCCGGCGGCTCGAGTTCGACCAGCCTTGGCGGGGCCACGCGGCCGCGCCCGGCCAGCGTCGCGACGGCCTGGGCCAGTTGCAGCGGCGTGACGACGATGAAACCCTGGCCGATGCCGGTGATCACGGTCTCGCCGGGAAACCACGGCTGGTTCAGCGTCCGGCGCTTCCAGTTGCGGCTGGGCAGCACGCCGTCGAACTCGCCCGGCAGGTCGATGCCGGTCGGCTGCCCGAACCCGAACAGCGCCAGTTCGCGCGAGATCCGGTCGATCCCGAGGTTGTGGGCGAGGTCGTAGAAGTAGATGTTGACCGACTGCTCGAGCGCGCTTTTCAGGTCCACCCAGCCGTGGCCGCCGCGGCGCCAGTCGCGGTACTCGCGCGCGTGGCCCGGCAACTTGTAGCGGCCCGACGAGAAGATCCGCGTGGCCGGCGTGATCGCGCCGGCCTCGAGACCGGCCAGCGCGATGAACGGCTTGATCGTCGAGCCGGGTTCGTAGCCGCCGGAAAGGAACCGGTTGAACAGCGGCCGGTACGGCGATTCGAGCAGCGCGCGGTAGTGTTCGTGGCTGATGCCCTGGACGAAGCGGTTCGGGTCGAAGCCGGGCTTGCTGACCAGCGCGCGGATCGCGCCGGTCCCGACCTCGACGACGACCACGGCACCGGGGTGCTCTCCCAGCGCCGCGATCGCGGTCAGCTGCAGGTCCAGGTCCAGCGTCAGTCTCAGATCCCTGCCCGGCACCGGGTCCGTGCGCTCGAGCACCCGGATGGTCCGGCCCTGAGCGTTGGTCTCGACGCGCTCGACGCCGGTGGTGCCGTGCAGCACGTGTTCGTACTGGCGCTCGATACCGGTCTTGCCGGTATGAGTCGTGGCGCGGTAGTTGCCGGCATCGAGGCGCCTGAGGTCGGCCTCGTCGAGTCGCGCGACATAGCCGACGGCATGGGCCAGCGCCTCGCCGTGCGGGTAGTAACGGGTCAGGTAGGGTTCGATTTCCAGCCCGTCGAGCCGGTGACGTTCGAGCGCGAGCGCGGCGACCTGTTCCTCGTCGAGGTCGGTCTTGATCGTGACCGGCTGGAACCGACGCGTGCGCAGCAGCTGCAGCCGGAACTGTTCGCGCTCGGCGGCCGTGAGTCCGACCAGTTCGTCGACCTGGGCCAGCGCGGCGTCGATGTCGGGTACGCGTTCGGGCACCATCACCAGCCGGTAGGCCGGACGGTTCTCGGCCAGCACGCGGCCGTCGCGATCGAGGATCAGCCCGCGGTTGGGCGCGATTGCGCGCAGCCGGATGCGGTTGTTCTCGGCGCGTGCCTCATAGGCGGCGTGGTCGCCGAGCTGGAGCTGGCCGAAGCGGCCGAGCAGCGCCGCGAGCACGGCCAGCATCGTCGCCGCCATCAGCCAGAGCCGGCGGTTGACCGTCTCGCGCCGGCTGCTGTCGCGCAACCCGTCGCTGTCGGTCGCCAGGATCATCCCGTCGCCCGCCGCCGCCAGCGCAGCGAGTCGAGGAGCAGGAACATCCATGGCCACAGCAGCATGCCAGTCACCGGCGGCAGCCACCAGCTCCAGTCGGGCCAGCCGCGCTCGAGCAGGCCGATGATCCACAGTTGCACGATGCGCTCGTTGAACAGCAGCGCCCCGACCGCCAACACCTGCTGCCACGGCGGGAAAAATCGGATTCGATAGCGGAAACGCGCGACCAGGAAGTTGATGATCACCAAGCCCAGCGCGTGCTGGCCGAGCAGCGTGCCGGTCGCGAGGTCGAGCACGATGCCGAGCGCGAACGCCGGCCCGAGGCCGTGCAAGCGTCCCGATTCGAGGTGCCAGTAGATCATCACCAGCGCCACCCAGTGCGGGCGCCAGGGCGCGATGAAGTCGGCCATGGGCAGCAGCGTCAGCGTCGTGGCGAGAATGAGCGTCAGGGCCGGAAGCGTGCCGCTGTCCTGTTTCACCGGTCTTTCTCCGCGGCCTGCGGCGGCGCGTCCGTTTCGGAGCCGGTCCCCGGCACGGGCTCGGGTCGGGCCGGCTCGAGCAACAGCACGATCCGGTTGCGGTCCATCGCTGCCAGCGGGACCACGCGTGCGCTGGCGAACGGCTCGCCGGGCGGGCGTTGTACCGATTCGACCTGGCCGACCGGCAGTCCGGCCGGAAAGCGGCCGCCGATGCCCGACGTGACCACCAGATCGCCCGGCTGAACCGGTGAGTTCATCGGCAGGTCGCTCAGTCGCAGCAGGTCCAGCGACCCGCTGCCGTAGGCGATCGTGCGCTCGCCGTTGGGCAGGACCTGCACCGGCAGTGCGTGGTCCGGGTCGGTGATCAGCACCACGCGCGCCATGTGGCTGTAGACCTCGTCGACCTGGCCGATCACGCCGCGGCTGTCGATGACCGGCATGCCGGCGGCGACGCCGTCGGTGCGCCCGCGCTTGACGATGATCCGGTGCGCGAAAGGATCCAGGTCCACCGCGGCGAGCTCGGCCGCGACGAATTCCTGCTTGCTGCGCAGGGCCGCGTCGAGCAGCGAGCGCAGGCGCAGGTTTTCGGCCTCGAGGTCGGCGACCAGGCCCAGCCGGGCCCGCAGCCGGGTCATCTCGGTCTCCAGTTCGCGGATCCGGCGCCGGCTCTCGCCGCGCTCGCGGAAGGTCTCGACCAGGCGGCCGGCGCCGGTGAACGGCAGGTCGACGACCCAGAACAGCGGTTCGGCCAATTGCGCCGCAGTGCTGCGCACGCGCTCGACGTACTGGCCGCGGTAGTCCAGCGCCATCAGCGTGATCGCAAGCAGCGAGTAGAACATCAGCCGCGCCGTGCCCCGGGCGGCGCCGTGACCGGTGCCGGGGACGCGGGTCCGGTCGCTGCGGGCCGGGCCGTTCACGGTTCGGCGGATGGGGTGCCCGGTGTCCCTCGAGTCATGGCCGATACTTCGTTCAGGAGGCGAAGAAAAAGTCGCCCCGGTTCTCGTCCATCATCTCCAGAGCACGGCCGCCGCCGCGCGCGACGCAGGTCAGCGGATCCTCGGCGATGATGACCGGCAGGCCGGTCTCTTCCATCAGAAGCTTGTCGAGCTGCTTGAGCAGCGCGCCGCCGCCGGTCAGCACGATGCCGGTCTCGGCGACGTCGGCGCACAACTCGGGTGGAGTCTGTTCCAGCGCGTTCTTGACCGAACTGATGATGCCGGACAGCGGCTCGGTCAGTGCCTCGAGCACTTCGGTGGAGTTGAGCGTGACCATCTTCGGCACGCCCTCGGCCAGGTTGCGGCCCGACACCTCCATCTCGCGCGGCTCGTTGAGCGGGTAGGCGCAGCCGATTTCGAGCTTGATCCGCTCGGCCGTGGCCTCGCCGATCAGCGTGCCGTACGAGCGGCGCACGTAGTTGATGATGGCTTCGTCGAAGTGGTCGCCGCCCATGCGCACCGAGGCCGAGTAGACGATGCCGTTGAGCGACAGAACCGCGACCTCCGACGTGCCGCCGCCGATGTCGAGCACCATCGAGCCGCGGGCCTCGTGGATCGGGATGCCGGCGCCGATCGCCGCGGCCATCGGCTCCTCGATCAGGAACACCTCGCGCGCGCCGGCGCCCTCGGCCGATTCCTTGATCGCGCGGCGTTCGACCTGGGTCGACGAGCACGGCACGCAGACCAGCACGCGCGGGCTGGGGCGCAGAAAGCGGGTCGAGTGCACTTTCTTGATGAAGTACTGGAGCATCTGCTCGGTCATGTCGAAGTCGGCGATCACGCCGTCCTTCATCGGCCGGACCGTACGGATGTTGCCGGGCGTGCGCCCTAGCATCTGCTTGGCCTCGATGCCGACCGAAGCGACGTTCTGCGGCCCGCCGGGGCCGCGGTCCATGCGCAGGGCCACGACCGAGGGCTCGTTGAGGACGATTCCCTGACCACGCACGAAAATCAGGGTATTGGCCGTGCCCAGATCGATGGACAGGT
This sequence comes from Wenzhouxiangellaceae bacterium, assembly GCA_032251475.1. Lineage (GTDB taxonomy): Bacteria > Pseudomonadota > Gammaproteobacteria > Xanthomonadales > Wenzhouxiangellaceae. The sequence goes on from JAVVDX010000003.1 coordinate 37,810, forward strand.
CGTTCGAAAAGATACCGCGCAAACGTTTGAACATTGAATTCGTTGCAGACCCGGTGGGTAGTGAAATTCGCACCGGACGGGGATGCCCGGCGAAACAAGGCCGTTAGTGTAGTACAAAGCCGGCGGTTTGCATGGGTCGGACAGAGCCGATGATTCGTGATCCGGCGCATGTTTTGCATGTGTGCGGGGCCATACGCCGTACTTTACCCGAGTCGCCAGACCAGCCAGGCCAGCGAAAATCCGGCCAGGAACATCAGCCCGGCCCACGAAAGCGCGCGCAGGCCGCGGCCCGGCTGCGCCGCGGCCGGTGTGTGCGGGCCGGTGATCAGCTTCAGGTTCAGCCACGCGATGACCGGCGCGGCCAGGAACGAGACCGTAGTCGTGAAATCGATCAGCAGCGTGAAATGGCGGCCGACCAGCGCGACGATCAGCCAGGCGCCCGTCATGGTCACGAACATTCCAGCCAGGTAGCGCGGTCGCCGCCGGCGCACGGTATCGGCGCGCGAGTGGTCGGTCATCTCGAGCAGCGCCCGCAGCACGCGCGGAAACGCATCGGCGACGGTCAGCGTCGTCGACAGCATCGTCGCCAGCGCGGTGAAGGCGATCAGCCCGCGGGCCCATTGACCGAGCGCGGCCGCATACATCTCGACGAGCTGGGCCGAGAATTCCACCGCCGTGCCGGCGAGCGTTCGCCCGCTCCCGAACATGACCAGCGCGCCCAGCACCAGGAACGCGGCGGCCAGCACCGTGGCGCCGAGGTAGCCGATCGCGAAATCAGCCGTGGCGTGCCGAACGCTGGGCTGTTGCCCGGTCTCGCGCGAGCGTTCCAGCGTCCACAGCGAATGCCAGGCCGCGGTATCGAGCGGGATCGGCATCCAGCCCAGCAGCGCGAGCACGAAGCCCAGGCCGGCGCCGGTCCACAGCATCGGGGCGGCCTGCGCCGGCATCAGCGCGGTCCAGTCGGCGTGCCGGCCGGCGGCCAGCACGACCGCGGCGAGCGTCGCCAGCGCGAGGAACGCCATGAGCACCTTCATGATCCGGTCCAGCCCGCGGTAGTGGCCGACAGCCAGGATTGCTGCCGCCGGCAACAAAATCGCGACCGCGACGACGGGCGTCGACCAGTCCAGCCCGAACAGCGTTCCGGCCAGCCCGGCCGTGACCAGCGTGATGCTGGCCAGCACCGTGAACATCGTCGAGACGGTCAGGAACGCGTAGATCGCCAGCGGCAGGCGCCCGAGCCGGCGGTAGCCGGCGATCATGTGCTCGCCGGTCGCGGCCGCGTAGCGCGGCCCGAACTCGAGAAACGGATACTTCAGCCCGCAGCCGACGACGACCAGCGCGAGCAGGGCCAGGCCGTACTCGGCTCCGGCCCGGGTGGCCTGGACCAGGTGCGACACGCCGACCGCGGCGCCGGCCATCAGCAGGCCCGGCCCGAGCGCGGCGCGCAGCGTCGAGCCGCTCATTTGCGGTCGCCGGTGGCGGCCCATCGCGGCGACCGTCGGGCAGCCGCGAACTTGGTTCGGTTCTGTGACATAGCGCGTGAGTCTAGCCCGTGTTTCTCGCCGCCGGGCGCCGCCCGCGGGCAGTTTTTTCGAAAATGGACTGTCCACCGGGCGTGAATTGTTGTAGGCTCTTGAAACTTAAAAAAGGGTTATGAGCGGGCCCGGATAGTTGCATTCGCTACTTGCATTCGCAACTCGCCTGTTCATATGATGATTGCGCTCCGCGCACCGAGAGATTCTCCCTGCGCGCCGGTCCGGGTGCCAGGGAAAATGAACCAGGGTCTACACGAACAATGACTGACAAGCTCAGCCTCGGGGAGAGAAACTGATGAAGTACCGTCTGATTCCGGCGTTCGCGCTGGTCGTGTCCATTCTCGCCGGATGCGGCGGCAGCGACAGCACGCCTCGATCCGTACCCGCGCCGCCGACGACGAATCCGGACGGCACGCCCACCACCGACACCATCACCGCCAACTTCGATCCCGCCAACGGCGTCGTGCCGTTTCCGATCAACCTGCTGCTGTCCGGCAGTCAGGATCTGACGCTGAACATCCCGGTCGCCGATCCGACCGATTTTGGCGACCCGCAGGTCGCGTTGAACGCGCTGGACGGGTTCAGCACGGTTGCACCGTGGACGTTCACATTCTCCGACCCGGTCGATCCCGCCACCGTCGTGCCGGGCAGCTCGGTGCGCCTGTTCGAGGTCCGGTTCGTGTTCGGCACGATCGCGGTCGAGCGGATCGTGACCGAGCTGGTGCCCGGCCAGGACTACGTCGCCGCCGTGGCCAGCACCGACCCGACCGGCCGGACCATCGCGATCGTGCCGCTCCGGCCGCTAAACGAGATCACGGGCTACATGGCCGTGGTCACGAACCAGATCACCGACGACGCCGGCAACCCGGCGACGCCGTCGCAGACCTACTTTCTGACCAAGCGCACCGAGCCGCTGGTCACCGAGGCCGGCGTCAGCACCGAGCCGCTTCTGACCAACGAACAGGCCCAGGCGCTGGAGCCGCTGCGCCAGCTGGTCAACGCGCAGGAAAGCGCCGCGACGACCGTCGGCATCGAGCGCGACGATATCGTGCTGTCGTGGACCGCGACGACCCAGGCGATCACGCCGGTGCTCAACGTCATCCGCTCGACGCTGTCGCCGACCAGATCGCAACTGGCGCCGACCGGGCTGACCACCGCCGACGTGCTGCCGCCGGGCGCCTCGCCGGGCATCGCCGATATCTTCATCGGCGTGACCGAGCTGCCGTATTTCCTCGGCGTGCCGACGCCGGAAAACCCGACCGCGCCGCTGAACCGGTTCTGGCAGGCCGCGCCGGGCAACTACGTTCCGCCGTTCGATCAGCTCGGGCTGGATCCCGAGTCGACGCATGTCACCGTCGCCAACCCGATCCCGGTCGAGCGCGACCGGCAGGTCGTGCCGCTCCTGGTCACGGTCCCCAACCAGTTCTCGGGCCAGGTCAAGCCGGCCGGCGGCTGGCCGGTGGTGATCTTCCAGCACGACATCACGCGAAACCGCTCGGACGCGCTGGCGCTGGCCGACACGATGGCCTCGATCGGCTTCGCGGTGGTCGCCATGGACCTGCCGCTGCACGGCATCACCCAGACCAATCCGATGGATCCGTCCCAGCCGCTGGCGGCGCTGCACGTGGAAAACACCCCGTTCGCGCCGATCGCCAACGAGCGCACATTCGATCTGGATCTGCAGGACAACCAGACCGGCGCACCCGGCCCCGACGGCAATATCGACTCGTCGGGGGCGTTCTTCATCAACCTGCAGAGCCTGCTGACCGCACGCGACAACAACCGCCAGGGCCAGGTCGACCTGTCGACGCTGGCGCTGAACATCCCGGCCATGGACATCGACGGCGATCAGGTGTCCGATTTCGACGGCTCGAACATCAGCTTCGCCGGGTTGTCGCTGGGCTCCATCGTCGGGACCGGATTCCTGGCCGTCGAGCCGACCGTCAACACGGCGGTGCTGTCGGTGCCGGGCGGCGGGCTGGCCAACATGCTCAATGCCTCGCCAACGTTCGGTCCGGTGATTCGCGCCGGGCTGCAAGCCGCCGGGGTCGAGCCGAATTCTCCGGAATTCTTCCAGTTCCTCGGCGCGGTGCAAACCGTCGTGGACTCGGCCGACCCGATCAACTGGAGCGTTCCGGCCGTTCAGAACAACGCGATCCTGCTCCATCAAGTGGCCGGCGACCAGGTGATTCCGAATTCGGTGCCCGGGGCGCCGCTTTCCGGCACCGAGCCGATGATCCGGGTCATGCAACTCGCCCCGATTACCGGCACCACGCAGGACCCGGCCGGCATCCGCGGCGCGACCCGGTTCCTCCAGGGTTCGCACGGGTCGCTGCTCGATCCGTCCGCCAGCCCGGCCGTGACGGCCGAGATGCAGGGCCAGGCGGCCAGCCTGATCGCTACCGGCGGAACCACCGTGGTAGTGAACAATGACTCCGTGATCCGGACCGAATGAGCAGGGGACAACACATGAACAAGCAACATATCAATCCGGTCTCGAAGGCGCTTCGCCCGACGTTGCTGGCAGGTGCGATCGGCGTGGCGCTGGCCGCGAATTCGGCCCAGGCGCTGGATTTCAGCGGCCGGGATTTCGAACTCAGCATCGACACCAACGTGTCCTACGCGCTGGGCGTGCGCGTCGAGGACCGCCAGGACAACATGGTCGGCAAGGCGGCGTTCAATCCGGCCGTCTCGGCGCTGCCGATCGAGCAGCAAATCATGGCGCCGGGCCGGTTTTCGAACAACTCCGACGACGGCAACCTGAATTTCGATTCCGGCGAGGTGATCTTCAACCAGGCGCGCATCACGTCCGAACTTTCGTTCAGCTACAAGAATTACGGCGCATTCGTCCGCGGCAATTTCTTCCACGATTTCAAGCTCAACAACAAGGATGCGCTGAGCGAGGACGCACGCGACATCGTCGGCCAGCGAGCCCGTCTGCTGGACGCCTACGTCTACGCCGACGTCGACCTGGACGGTCATCTGTTCTCGACCCGGCTCGGGCGACAGGTGGTGAGCTGGGGAGAAAGCACGTTCATTCCCGGCGGTCTGAGCGTGCTCAACCCGGTCGACGTCACCGCGCTGCGTACCGCGGGCGCAGAGCTGCGCGACGCGTTCATTCCGCTGGCCATGTCCTGGTCGTCGCTGGAAATCACGTCGAACTTCTCCGTTGAAGGCCTGCTGTTCTTCGAGTGGGATCGGGTCGAGCCCGAAGCGGCCGGATCGTTCTTCTCGACCAACGATTTCGCCGTGGACGGCGGTCGCTACGCAATGCTGGGCTTCGGGCTGTTGCCCGACGATCCGCTGAGCGCGCCCGGCTGCGGCGTCGACCCGATACCCATCACCTGCTTCCCGGCCGGCGCATTGCCGCGGGCCAACGACGTTCGGCCCGAGGATACCGGCTCGTTTCCGGACCTCACCGGCGAATTCGGTCTGGCCGCGCGTTATTTCGCACCGTGGCTGAACGATACGGAATTCGGGCTGTTCTACCTGCACTATCACAGCCGGCTGCCGCTGATCAGCGGCACGAGCGTGACCAGCACGAACGTTTCGTCCGGGCGCTTCAACATCGTCTACCCCGAGGACATCGACGTGATCGCCGGCAGCTTCAACACGACGATCTTCGAGAGCAAGTGGGCCTGGCAGGGCGAGGTCAGCTACAGCCCGAACCTGCCGCTGCAGCTCGACGACGTCGAGGTGCTGTTTGCCGGCCTGTCGCCGCTCAACGCGGTGATTCCCGAACCGGTTCTGCGGTTCAAGAGCCAACTCGGCGATTTCCCGCCCGGTACCGATATCCGCGGCTTCATGCGGCGCGACGTGTCGCGCGCGCAGATGACGTTCACCCGGCTGACCGGTCCGATCGCCTGGCTGGGCGCGAACGATGTCGCCCTGGTCGGCGAGGTCGGTGCGATGCACGTCTGGGATCTTCCGGAAGAGTCGGAACTGCGCTTCAACGGGCCCGGAACCGACACCGGCGGCGGGCCCGGCAACCAGCTCAACGGCGGCGACCTGAGAAACCCCGTCACGACCACAGACGGTTTCGCGACCGACTTCAGCTGGGGCTACCGGCTGGTCATCGCGCCGACCTACAACTCGTTCCTGGGCACGGCCTGGAATCTCACGCCACGGATTGCGTTCAACCATGACGTCACCGGGGTCTCGCCCGGACCGGGCGGCAATTTCGTCGAGGATCGCAAGTCACTGACGCTCGGCGCCAGGTTCAGTCTCCTGAACCGCTGGCGCGTGGACCTCGGCTACACCAGCTTCTTCGGCGGCGGCAACAAAAACCTGCTGAATGATCGCGATTTCGTCTCGGCCGCGATCAGCTACTCGTTCTAATCCGGAGGAACCCATGTCCATTCTCTCGAACAAGAAAACACCGGCGATTGCTGCTGCAATCCTGCTGACTCTGGTGCTGGCTGCGTGCGGTTCGACTCCGGTGACCGACCAGCCTGCCGGCGATCAGGGCGAGGCCGCGACCGACGCGGCAAGCGCCGAAGCCGAACGCCAGGCGGCCGAGGAAGCCGCGCGGGCCGAAGCCGAACGCCAGGCGGCCGAGGAAGCCGCCCGGGCCGAAGCCGAGCGCCAGGCGGCCGAGGAAGCCGCGCGGGCCGAAGCCGAGCGTCAGGCGGCCGAGGAAGCCGCGCGGGCCGAAGCCGAACGCCAGGCGGCCGAGGAAGCTGCGCGGGCCGAGGCCCAGCGCCAGGCCGCTGAAGAGGCGGCTGCCGGGGCCGAGGCCGCGCGCCAGGCCGCTGCGGAAGAGGCCGCCCGTGTCGAAGCCGAACGCCGGGCGGCCGAAGAGGCCGCGCGGGCCGAAGCCGAACGCCAGGCCGCCGAAGCGCAGCGCCAGGCCGAAGAAGCGGCAGCCGAGCGCCCCGACGCGGCGGCCGTCGAAGCCGAACAGCCGGCGGTCGTCGAGGCTGCCGAACAGCCGGCGCGACCTGCCGGCGGCGGGAATCTGGCCGAGCAGGCCAAGACCGGCGTCATCCCGCGCAACGAGCAAACCATTGCAATGCTCGGCGATCAGCTGACGCCGATGGGCTCGCCGCGCGCGGGCAGCGCCGACGGCACGATTCCGGCCTGGGACGGGGGCCTGACCCGCGAGGACTGGCCGGCCGGCTACCAGCCCGGCGACCGCCATCCGAGCCCGTTCCCGAACGACGAGCCGCTGTTCCGGATTACCGGCCAGAATTTCCGCGAGTACGAGGATCGGCTCTCGGTCGGCCAGATCGCGACCTTCGAGCGCTATCCCGACACCTACTACATGGATGTCTACCAGACCCGCCGGACCGCGTCGTTCCCCGAGCGCACGTATGAAATGACGATCCGCAACGCTTCGACCGCGAAGCTGGTCGCCAACGGCGAAGGCATCGAGGATGCGGCCGAAGGCTTCCCGTTCCCGATCCCGCAGAACGCCTATCACCTGATGTGGAACCACAAGCTCAAGTACAAGGGCATCGGCGGTACGCGCTTCAACAACCAGGTGGCCCCGACCGAGAGCGGCGCTTATCAACTGGTCAAGCTGCGTGAGGAACTGCTCGGCCTGTACTACAAGGAAGGCATGACGATCGACGAGATCAACAACATCCTGCTGTACTTCTTTCAGGAAGTCGAGTCGCCGGCCCGGCTGGCCGGCAACATCCTGCTCGTCCACGAAACGCTGAACCAGGTCAAGCAGCCGCGCCAGGCGTGGATCTACAACCCCGGGCAGCGCCGTGTCCGGCGCGCGCCGAACGTGGCCTACGACAACCCCGGAACCGCCTCGGACGGCCTGCGCACCAACGACATGACCGACATGTTCAACGGAGCGATGGACCGCTTCAACTGGGAAGTCGTCGGCAAGAAGGAGATGTACGTGCCGTACAACTCCTACGAGGCCCACAGCGGTGACGTGACGGTCGACGACCTGGTCATGGCCGGCCACCTCGATCCGCAGTACATGCGCTACGAACTGCACCGGGTCTGGATCGTCGAAGCGCGGCTGCGCGAAGACACCCGGCATATCAACTCGCGTCGCACCTACTACCTGGACGAGGACTCGTACCAGATTCTGCTGATCGACCATTATGACCAGCGTGGCGAGCTGTGGCGATTCTCCGAGGCGCATTCGATCAACTATTACGACGTGCCGACGTTCTGGAGCACGCTGGAACCGCACATGGATCTTCATTCGGGAAGGTATGTGGCCAACGGTCTGGACAACCAGGACCCGGTCAATACGTTCAACGTCGAGCTTCCGGTCGGCAACTACACGCCGCAGGCGCTTCGCACGCGCGGCCGGCGCTGATCGGCAATCGTTCGCATACCCGATTCGGCCGGCCTGCCCGGGCCGGCCGAATTCCTGTCCAACCCGTTGCCTGATCCCGCCCATGTGCAAAGACATCGTCAAGCTCGCGTCCCGAAGCTGCCTTCTGACCCTGTTGCTGCTTGGTTTCGCATCGGCCCAGGCCCAGGAAATGCAGCCCGAGCCCGCGATCCAGGCGCCGCTGGCCGACGAAAGCCTGCTGCTGGACGTGATCGAATACAATGACTCCGGTTACGTCGCAGTCGGTGCGCGCGGCCATGTCCTGTTGTCGGAAGACGGCCGCCAGTGGAAGCAGGCCGGGAACGTGCCGCTGCAGGCGACGCTGACCCGGGCAACGCATTTCGGCCGGCGGCTTTGGGCGGTCGGGCACGATGCCTCGATCATTTCCAGCATGGATGGCGGCGAGACCTGGTTCATCCAGTACCGCGATCCCGAAGGCGACGATCTCGCTCCCCCCGAGGCACAGGGCCCGTTGCTCGACGTGCTCTTCCTGAACCCCAACGAGGGCATTGCGATCGGGGCCTACGGCCGCTACATGACGACCGATGACGGCGGTATCCACTGGAATCCCGGTCGCATCGCCGACCGGGTCGCTTCCGAGGCGATCGACTGGGAGGCCATGGCGCGCCGACAGGGCGGCTACGAGACCTTGCCCGAGGACTTCGAGATGCCGGGCGGGTCGAGTCTGTTGGACATGCTGGACAAGGGCTGCTACCAATACAACGAGTGCCACCTCAACGCTATTCTCCGGCTGTCGGACGGCCGGCTGATGATCGCTGCCGAGCGCGGCTACGGCTTCCGCAGCGAGGACGACGGCAAGACCTGGGAAGCTTTCCGTTTCCCGTACCCCGGCTCGATGTTCGGGCTGGTCAAGCGGGGCGGTTGTGTGATTGCGTTCGGGTTGCGCGGCCACATCCAGAGGAGCTGCGATTTCGGGACGACCTGGGAGGCGATCGAGACCGGCAGCGAGCAAACGCTGATGGGCGGTGATGTCGATGCGCAGGGGCGGGTCTTCCTGGTCGGGGCCGGCGCCACCCGCATCACGATCGGGCCGAACGGCGAAATCGAGAGCGAGGCGGACTTGCTGGGCAGCGACTACGCGGCCGTCGTCGTCGGCGGCGATGAAATGATTCTGGTTGGTGACAACGGGGTTCGCCATGACTGAGCAAGCGGGATTCAAGAGCCGAACCGCCGACGCCGTCTTTTCGATCCGGCCGCTGATCCTGCTCGTCTTCCTGGTCGGGACGGCGGTCATGGCCTTCTACCTGATGCAGTTGCGGGTCGACGCGGGGTTCAAGAAGCAGTTGCCGCTGGAACACGAATACATGCAGACGTTCCAGTTCTACGAGGAATTCGGCGGCGCCAACCGCATACTCGTGGCGCTGGTCGCGCGCGACGGCAACATGTTCACGCCGGAGTTCTTCCGGGCGTTCGAGAAGCTCAGCAACCGGGTATTCCTGCTGCCCGGCGTGGCACGCTCCAGCGTGCGTTCGATCTTCACGCCCAACGTGCGCTTTGTCGAGGTTGTCGAGGACGGGTTCGCCGGCGGCAACGTCATCCCGGCCGATTTCACGCCGACGCCGGAGATGCTGGAGCGCGTTCGCTCGAACATCATCAAGTCCGGCGAGGTCGGGCGGCTCGTGGCCGAGGACTTCTCCGGCGCCATGGTCTGGGCCAACCTGCTCGAGACCAATCCGGAGACCGGCGAGACGCTGGACTACCAGGCCGTTGCCGACCAGCTCGAGGAGATCCGCGCGGAGTTCGAGAACGAGCAGCACACGGTGCACATCATCGGGTTTGCCAAGATCGTCGGCGACATCGCCGACGGCGCGCGCGGCGTGATCACCTATTTTGGCGTCGCCTTCGTGATCACGGCGCTGCTGCTGGTGCTGTATTCGCGCTCGCTGTGGCTGACCGTGCTGCCGCTGGTCTGTTCGACCGTCGGGGTCATCTGGCAGCTCGGCGTTCTCAGCCTGATGGGTTACGGCATCGACCCGATGAACATCCTGACGCCGTTTTTGATCTTCGCGATCGGCGTCAGCCATGGCGTACAGATGATCAGCGGCTGGAACGCCGAAAAGCTTTTCGGCGGTCACTCGCCGGCGTCTCTGCATCGCCGCAGCGAGGCCGTCGACGAGTATCCGATCGTCTCCAGCCTTCAGGCGGCCAAATCGACGTTCAGGCGTCTGCTGGCCCCGGGCTCGATCGCGCTGCTCAGCGACACGATCGGCTTTTTCGCGATCTATCTGATCAACATTCGGATCATCCAGGAACTGGCGCTGACGGCCAGCATCGGGGTCGCGGTGATCATCTTCACCAACCTGCTGCTGTTGCCGGTGTTGCTGTCGTATGCCCGCATCCGCAACGCCGAGAAATTCCGAGAGCGCCAGTACCGTCACGCGGCGCAGGCCTCGGTCGTCTGGCGCTCGCTCGCGGTATTCACGCGGCCGGTGCCGGCGCTGGTGACGATCGCAGTGGCCGCAGTGCTGTTCGCGGGCGCCCTCTACAAGTCGCGGGACATGCAGATCGGGGATTCCGAAGCCGGCGTGCCCGAGCTGCGCGAAAATTCCCGCTACAACCGCGACGCCCGGCTGATCAGCGAGCGTTTCGCCCTCGGCGTCGACTTGCTCGGAATCATCGCCGAGACCAGCGCGCAGGCGTGTACCGAGAATCACGGGGTCATGGACCGGATTGACGATTTCGCCTGGCAGATCCGCCAGGTCGAGGGCGTCCAGCAGGTCCTGACGCTGCCGATGGTGGCCAAGATCGTCAACGCCGGGTGGAACGAAGGCAGCCTGCGCTGGCAGGTGCTGCCGCGCGACAAGTTCATCATGCGCCAGGCGTTGCAGAACATCGACACCGACACCGGACTGCTGAACCGCGATTGCAGTGCGATGCCGGTGCTGGTGTTTCTCGAGGACCACCGTGCCGAGACCATCCGGCGCGTCGTCGATCGGGCCAAGGAGTTGCGCCGGGAAATCGGTATCGAGCCGACGGTCGCCGTCGCGTCGCCCGAAGGCGCCGGACCGGACGAACCTTCCGCGCCGGTGGGCGAGCCGCAAGCCGAGACGCCGGCAGGAAGCCTTTTCGAGTTCGCCCGCAATCTGGGCCTGGTCGCCGGCGAGCGGGCCCCCGAACTGACTGCGGATTCGATCTGCAAGAATCAGGTGCCACCGACCGGGGACTGCCTGCGTTTTCGGCTGGCCACCGGCAACGCCGGCGTCATGGCCGCGACCAACGAAGAGGTCAAGGCCGCGCAGACCCCGATCCTGCTCTATGTCTACGGCGCGATCGTGATGCTGTGCCTGATCACGTTCCGGTCGCTGCGCGGTACGCTGTGCATCGTGCTGCCGCTGGTGCTGGTCAGCTACCTGGCGTACTCGCTGATGGTGTTCATGGGCATCGGGCTGAAGGTCAACACGCTGCCGGTGGTGGCGCTCGGCGTCGGTATCGGTGTCGATTACGGCATCTACATCTTCAGCCGGCTGCGGGAATACCTCGACGAGGGCTGTTCGCTGAACGAGGCCTACATGCGCACGCTCCGGCTCACCGGCCGGGCCGTGCTGTTCACGGCGGTGACACTGGCCGTCGGCGTCGGCACCTGGCTGTTCTCGGAGCTCAAGTTCCAGGCCGACATGGGTCTGCTGCTTTCGTTCATGTTCATCTTCAACATGATCGGCGCGATGCTGCTGCTGCCGGCGCTGGCGCGCTGGCTGCTGCGCCCGACCGAGAAGGAGAGCACGGCCTGAGCAAGCCCCGGGCCTGTGCGCTGATGTTCAGCGGCGGCAAGGATTGCGTTGCCGCCCTGGCGGCACTGAACGAAGCAAGCCGGATCGAGCCGGTCCGGCTTGTGACCACGTACAACGAAGACGTCGAGCGGATTGCGCTGCACGGCACGCCGTTGGATCTGCTGCGAGGCCAGGCCGACGCGATCGGCCTGCCGTTGACCAGGATCGGTTTGCCCGCGAACTGCGACAACGAAACCTACATCACGCGCGTCGCCCACGGGCTGGCGCCGCTGCGGGAGGCGGGGATCTCGGCGATCGCGTTTGGCGATATCCACTTGGCCGATATCCGCGAATTCCGCGAACGGCAGTTTCAAGAATCGGGCTTTCGGATCGAATTCCCGCTGTGGGGGCGCAACACCGCCGAACTGGCCCGCACCTCGATCGAACGCGGCGTCGAGGCCGTGGTCTGCTGCGTCGACCTGGAAGTATTGCCCGAGGCGATGCTGGGTCGCAGCTGGAATCGCGAATTCATTGATGAACTGCCCGAAACCGTCGATCCGTGCGGCGAGAACGGCGAGTTCCACACGTTCGTCGTCTCGGCCCCCGAAATGCGCCGGCGCATCGACGTGCGCACCGGAACCCGCCACGTCAGTCACGGCCGGTTCTGCATGCTGGATCTGCATCCCGCCTGACTTCGTCGTCCAGCCACGCGCAAAGCCGCCGGGCGCCTTCGAGCACGCGTGGGGTCGGGCGTACCAGCAGCGCCGGGTCGACGACGAGCAGGTTGCCGCAGCGCGCCGCGGTCAGCGATTCGTGCGCGCGCCAGAACTGCAGCGGGTCGGCGTTCGCTTCATCCGGGTCGCGGCCTTCGGGCGCGCTGGCGACGATCGCGTCGGGGTCGCGCGCGAGCACGGCCTCGATGCCGACGCTTGCCGCCGGCGTGGCGAGGTCGTCGAACACGTTGCGCGCGCCGCACAGCGCGAACACGTCGTTGATCAGGTGCCCGGCGCCGAGCGTGAACAGCGGCCGCGCCGAGACCTGGTAGAAAAGATCGATCGGTGCGCGCGAAGCCGAATCCGGAGCCGGACCCGATCCCGGCGCGCCCGCGCGCATCTGCTGGAGCGCCTGGCGGAATTCGCGCGCGCGTCGGGCCGCGCGTTCGGGCCGCGCCCCGAGCGCGCCGAGCTGTTCGATCGCCTCGGCGATGCCGTCCAGCGTGTCGATCTCGATGACGTGGACGTCGATGCCGAGCTCGCGCAGGCCCGCCACTGCCGATGCCGGCGTGCCTCCGTCCCAGGCCAGCGCGTCGGTGGTCCCGAGCCGGACAATGCGTTCGCGGTCGAACCGGAACGCGTCGCCGATCACGGGCAGATCACGGGCCTGGCCGGGATAATCGCTGAAGTCGACGGCGCCGACCAGCAACTCGCCGATTCCGGCGAAGAACGCGAGTTCGGTCAGGTGCGGGGCCAGGCTGACGATCCGGCGGGCCTCCCCGGCGTTTTGTCCGGCCGTTGCATCGGCCCTTTCGCCGTCGAAGTCACCGGCCGAAAGCAAAGTCGAGACAAGCGCGAGCAGTCCGCCGGCCAGCCCGGCCCGCACGTGCCTCATCGGCGCGCGTCCCCGAGCTGCCGGGCCAGTTCGTCCACCAGATCGTCGAATTCGGTAATCGGCGCCAGGCAGCGCATGCCCAGGCAGACGACCGCGATCGTCTCCGGCCGGCCGGCAACGCCTGCGAGCGGTCCGGGAAGGGTCGTGTCCGATCGCTCCACGCGGTAGCAGTGCACGTCCGGACGGCCGCGCAGCCGGGCGTGCCATTGCCGTGCCCGGTCATCGCCGCCGCCGATCAGCACCAGCGGCAGCGGATCGTCGATCTCGCGCCGCGCCAGCAGCATCGAAGCACAGGCCATCGGCGCGCGCTGCAATTCCCCGGCGCATCCGGCCACGATGCCGCGGGCCATCTCCAGCCAGTCGGCGTTGCCGGTCAGGTGGCCGAGCCGCGCCAGCCCCCGGACCGCGACGGCCGCACCGGCCGGGGTCGCGTCGTCGACGTTCGCGGTCGGCCGGATCGGCAGCCGCTCGTGGTCGTGCGGGGTCAGAAACAGCGTCCGCGTCGCGGCGTCGTGGAAGTTCTCGCGGATCCGGCCGGCCAGCGCTTCGGCGCGTTCGAGCCAGTCGTCGCGCCAGCGTGCTTGCAGCAGCTCGGTGGCCGCGAACAGCAGCGCGGCGTGGTCGTCGAGAAGCGCCGGGTGCGCGCTACGGCCGGCGCGCCAGACCGCGCGCGGCCCGGCGCCCGAGCGCAACGGTTCCGCGAACAGCCGCTCCCAGACCCGGTCGGCGATGGTTTCGCCGCGTCCGGTCCAGTCGTCGCGGCCGAGCAGCCGCCCGGCGCGCACCAGCCCGGCCGCGGCCAGCGCGTTGAGCCCGGCCAGCATCTTGTCGTCGCGCCCGGGCCGCGGTCGACGGCGGCGGCATTCGAGCAGTTGCCGGCGCGCCCGCTCCAGCGTGGCGGCCACCTGATCGGCATCGTGGCCGGCATCGGTCAGCTCGGTCAGCGAACGGGCCAGCAGCAGGTGCCAGCGCCTGCCCTCGAAGTTGGCCGGGCCGTCGAGCCCGAACCGGGCATTGGCAAGCTCCAGCAGGTCGCGGTCCAGGCAGGCCTCGAACTGCTGCCGCGTCCAGACGTAATACTCGCCCTCGTGCGCGAGGGCCGGTTCGGATTGCGAATCGTCGGCATCGGCCGGCAGACTGTCGGCATCGAGGCTGGTCGCGAGTCCGCCGTCTTCGAGTTCGAGTTCCTCGGCGAGGAATTCGGCAGTGCGTTCGGCCACCAGCGCGTAGTCGTCGCGGCCCCAGCGCACCGCCGCCTCGGCGTAGCGCGGCAGCAACTGGGCGTTGTCGGCCAGCATCTTTTCGAAGTGCGGGATTTCCCAGGCCGCGTCGACGCAGTAGCGGAAAAAGCCGCCGCCGAGGTGGTCGAACAGTCCGTTGCGCGCCATCGCCGCGAGCGTGTCGTCGAGCATCTGCGCGGCCTGCTCGTCGCCTTCGGACGCCTTCGTGGAGGCCGGGTCCCCGGCGCGCGCGCCCAGCCATTCGAGCAGCGGCGCCTGCGGGAACTTCGGCGCGCCGCCGAAGCCGCCGTGGCGACGGTCGATTCGGGCGTCGCACTGGCCGAGCAGCGTCGCTTCCGGGTCGCCGGCAGCCGGGTCGGGCGAACTCCGGCGCGCCGTGATCATCTCCAGCGCCTCGGAAAGCTGGCGGTTCTGCGCCTTCAGCTCGTCGCGGCGGTTCAGCCATGCGTCGTGCACGCGCTCGAGCAGGTCGGGGAAGCCGATCAGCCCGTGCCGTGCCTGCGGCGGGAAATAGGTGCCGGCGACGAACGCCGACAGGTCGGTCGGGTCCAGGAACACGGTCAGCGGCCAGCCGCCGCCGCGACCGGTCAGAAGCTGGTGGGCGAGCTGGTAGATCCGGTCGAGATCGGGGCGTTCCTCGCGGTCGACCTTGACATTGACGAACCACGCGTTCATGCGTCGGGCCACGGCCTCGTCCTCGAAGCTCTCATGGGCCATGACGTGGCACCAGTGGCAGGCCGAATAGCCGATCGACAGCAGGATGGGCCGGTCGGACGTGCGCGCTGCGGCGAGCGCCTCGGGGTCCCACGGATGCCAGTCAACCGGGTTTTCGGCGTGCTGGTGGAGGTACGGGCTCAGTGAATCGCGCAGGCGGTTGGGCATTCTCGCGGCGGGGTTCGGGTGCCGGGAAAGAATAACAGGCGCGCAGCACCGCTCGTTTACAATCCCGGATCATCCTCTCTTCGGCGAACAAGTCATCAAGACCATGCCCGATCGCCCCATCCTGGTGGACATCGACCCGATCGCCCTCGACCTCGGGCCGCTGGCCGTGCACTGGTACGGCGTCATGTACCTGCTCGCGTTCGTCGCCGGCTGGTGGCTGCTGCGGCAGCGCGCGCGTGCCGACCACTGGCCGCTGACGCCGGAGCAGGTCGGCGACTACCTTTTCTGGGTCATCGTCGGCGTCGTCGCCGGCGGTCGCATGGGCTACGTGCTGTTCTACGCGCTCGATCGCTGGTTCGCCGACCCCCTGTTCCCGCTGTGGATCCAGGACGGCGGCATGTCGTTTCACGGCGGGGTGCTGGGCGTGCTGCTCGCGATGTGGCTGTACGCCCGGAAATACGGCACCGGGTTTCTCAAGCTCGGCGACTTCACCGCCCAGGTCGTGCCGCTGGGGCTGGCGTTCGGCCGCATCGGAAACTTCATCGGCGGCGAGCTGTGGGGCCGGATCAGCGACGTGCCGTGGGCGATGATCTTCCCGCGCGCGATCGAGCCCGGAAGACGGGCGTCGGAGGCGTTGCGCGAGGCCTGGGCGGCCGGGCAGCTGGATCATCTCGCGCGCCACCCGTCGCAGCTCTACCAGGCCGCGCTCGAGGGCCTTGTGCTGTTCGCGGTCGTCTGGATCTTCGCCCGCCGGCCACGCCCGGTCGGTGCGGTCGGCGGGCTGTTTCTGGCCGGCTACGCGGTCTTCCGCTGGATCGCCGAGTTCTTCCGCGAGCCCGACGCCCACCTGGGCTTCATCGCGTTCGACTGGTTGACGATGGGCCAGTTGCTGTCGCTTCCGATGTTCATCGCCGGCATCGGGCTGCTGGCCTGGGCATACCTGGGCAGGACATGAACGAATATCACGACCTGCTTCGTCACGTGCTGGAGACCGGCGTGCGCAAGGCCGACCGGACCGGCACCGGCACGCTCAGCGTGTTCGGCTACCAGATGCGTTTCGACCTGAGCGACGGCTTTCCGCTGGTCACGACCAAGAAGGTGCACCTGCGCTCGATCATCCACGAACTGCTGTGGTTCATCCGCGGCGAGACCAACGTCGGCTATCTCAACGACCACGGCGTGACGATCTGGGACCAATGGACCGACGAAAACGGCGAACTGGGGCCGATCTACGGCCGCCAGTGGCGCTCCTGGCCGGTACCGGGCGGCGGCGCGATCGATCAGCTCGATACGATCGTCGAGCGGATCCGGCGCCGGCCCGATTCGCGCCGCCATGTCGTCTCGGCGTGGAACCCGGCCGAGCTGCCGGACGAGAAGCTCAGCCCGGCCGAAAACGCCGCCGCCGGCCGCATGGCGCTGGCGCCGTGCCACACGATGTTCCAGTTCTGGGTCGCCGACGGCCGCATCAGCCTGCAGCTCTACCAGCGCAGTGCCGACTGCTTCCTCGGCGTGCCGTTCAACATCGCCAGCTACGCGCTGCTGCTGCTGATGGTCGCGCAGGTCACCGGGCTGAAGGCGCACGAGTTCATCCACACCTTCGGCGACGCGCACATCTACCTCAACCATCTCGACCAGGTCCGCACCCAGCTCGGGCGCAAGCCGTATCCGCTGCCGCAAATGCGGCTCAACCCGGCGCGCAAGCGGCTCGAGGACTTTGCCTTCGACGATTTCGAACTTGTCGGCTACCGCGCCCACCCGGCGATCAAGGCGCCGATCGCAGTCTGAATGCCGATTCCGCGCGAAATCGTGCTCGTTGCCGCGCTGGGCCGCAACCGGGTCATCGGCGTCGACGGCCGGATGCCGTGGCATCTGCCGGCCGACCTGAAGCGTTTCAAGGCCGTGACGATGGGGCACCCGCTTGTGATGGGGCGGCGCACGTTCGAGTCGATCGGGCGTGCGCTGCCGGGGCGCCGGAACATCGTCGTCAGCCGGACGCTGGTGCGAGCGCCGGCCGGCTGCGAGCTGGCCGGTTCGCTGGACGAGGCGCTGGAATTGGCCGGCGATGACACGGCGATGCTGATCGGCGGCGGCGAACTGTACCGGGCGTCGCTGCCGCGGGCGACGCGCATGGAGCTGACCCTGGTCGACGCCCGGCCGGAAGGCGACGCGCATTTTCCCGTCTGGAACCACGCCGAGTGGGACGTCGTCGCGATGTCCGCGTGCCGACCCGATGCCGACAACGAGTACCGGCTGGTGTTCTGCACGCTGGTCCGCGCTTCACACGCCGCGGCGGCGGGAGCGGGTTGACCCGAATCGGGTACCATGCCCACGGTGCATTCAGGGTCCCGGAGCCGTGTCGTGAGTACAGCCGTCGTCCGAATTCTGCTGATCGCCGCATTGCTCGTGCCGGTCGCGGCGTGCCATGCCGGCGAACCGTGGGTCGAAGTCGGTGGCAAGCGCTACTGGGTCGAGATTGCCGACGACGACAGCGAGCGTGCACGCGGCCTGATGTTTCGCGACCAGCTGGCCGACTCCGCCGGCATGCTGTTCATCTGGCCCCGCGCGGCGCCGCGCGCGTTCTGGATGCGCAACACCCGCATTGCGCTTGATATCGTCTACATCGGACCGGATCTGGAGATCGTCGGCTGGTCGCTGGATACGCCGCCGTGCCGGACCCGGAACTGCCCGAGCTACCCGAGCGGCGCGCCGGCGCAGTACGTGCTCGAGGTCAACGCCGGCGAGATGGAAAGGCTCGGCGTCGAACTCGGCGACGCGGTTCGCATCGGCAATGTCAATGCGCTCGAAAGCCCCGGGTCATGAGTCGACCCGGCCGCCTTCCGGCCGGCCCCGCTTGCGCAGCGAGCCGATCAGCAAAGCCGCGATCAGCAACAACGCTTCATCGACGAACGGCAGCGGATCGGCGATGAACAGATTGACCAGGAACAGCGCCGCCGCGATCAGCAGCAGCGTCGGAAAGCGGCGGCGCTCGAGAAAGCGGCGGACGAAACCGGGGATCATCGCGGTCTCCATGGCTGGAACGAACCCTGATCTGGCAGTCTACCGCGGCCGCGTGCGGCGGCGGGGGCCGGAAGCGCCGGCATGAGCGCACCGGCCTTCCGCCTGATTCAGGTCTCGGACTGCCACCTCGCGGCCGATCCCGGGGCCGACTATCGCGGTCAGAATCCCGACGCCAATCTCGCGCGGATGGCCGGGCCGATCCGGCGCTGGCGGCCGGACCTGGTGATGCTGACCGGCGACCTGTCCGAGGATGCCAGCCCGGCGAGCTTCGAGCGCGTCCGCGACTGGGCCGCGGCGCTGGCGTTACCGGTGGCGTGGATTCCGGGCAACCACGATGACCGCAAGGTCATGGCGCCGCTGTTCGACCGGGCCGGGTTCGGGCGCGGGCCGGTGCTCGACGCCGGCGCGTGGCAACTGGCGCTGCTCGACTCGACCTGGCCCGGCGACCCGGCCGGCGAGCTCGATGACGAACGGCTGGCGCCGCTGGGCGCGCTGTCCCCCGGCCGCCCGGCCGGTGTGTTCGTGCACCACCAGCCGGTCGAGGTCGGCGCACCGTGGATCGACAAGGTCGGAATGCGCGCCCGGGGGCGGCTGTGGCGGCGGCTGGAAGGGGATCATCCGGTGCGCTTCGTCGCCTTCGGCCACGTCCACCAGCGCTTTCGGCGCACCGTGCAAGGGGTCGAAGTGCTGGCCTGCCCGTCGACCGCGGCCAACACCGTGCCGGCCACGCGCTGTTTCACGCCGGGCGAGACGACCCCGGTGGCGCGCTGGTTCGTGCTCGAACAGGAACGCTTCCGGACGGGCTATCTGGCAGTCTCCTGAGGTTTTTCAGAATTCCACCATCTCGAAGTCTTCCTTGCCCGCCCCGCAATCGGGGCAGACCCAGGATTCGGGCACGTCTTCCCAGCGCGTGCCGGGCGCCAGGCCGCTGTCCGGATCGCCTTCCTCCTCGTCGTAGATCCAGCCGCACACGACGCACATCCACTTCTTGAATGGTTCCTGTTCGCTCATAATGAGGATTCGAATGAAAGAATTGCCGACAACCCGGCAATTGTAGAGGATGCCGCCTGTGGCTGCTTGCAAAACCGGCCTGTATGCCCTCACGCCGGTCGGGCTGACCGGTCCGGACCTGCTGGCCGCAGTATGCGCCGCGCTCGCCGGCGGCGCGGTGTGGCTGCAGTACCGCGGCAAGGAGCACGCCGATCCGGCGCTGGCGGCCGAATTGTCCTCGGCATGCCGTGACGCCGGTGCCGTGTTCATCGTCAACGACGATGTGGAACTGGCAGCGCGGGTCGGGGCCGACGGCGTGCATCTGGGCCGCGACGACGCCCCGCTCGAACACGCGCGCCGGGTGCTCGGCCCGGACGCGATCGTCGGGGAGTCGTGCTACGACGATCTCGAACGTGCGGCACGGTTCGCCGGCGCCGGGGCCGATTACCTCGCCTTCGGCAGCATGTTCGCCTCCCCGACCAAACCCGATGCCGTCCGCTGCCCGCCCGACGTGCTGGAGCGGGCGCGGCGTTTCGGAAAGCCGGTTGTCGCGATCGGCGGCATCACGCTGGAGAACGCACCGGCGCTGATCGAGGCCGGCGCCGACCTGCTGGCCGTGATTTCGGACCTGTTCGAAGCCCCGGACATCCGCGCCCGGGCCGAGGCCTACGTCCGTCTGTTCGGTTGACGCCATTCGGCGGCCTTCCTAAACGACTTTCCTGATTGTGTATGTACCTCAGCCACGCCGTGGCGCACGAAGGCGGATCAGGCCATGTCTTGGCCATGTCGCGAAAAGCGTTTCGCCACGCGGGCTATGCCCGCTTTCTGGCGAGGTACTTTTGGCAATCGCGCCAAAAGTACCCAAAAGCGCTCTACAGGCAGCGGATGGAGGCGCGGCTTCCGGGACGCAGCGGTGGCTTGGTGTCCGCGCCGCGCCGGGGCGGGTTACGGCTGCAGGGTACAGAGGCGTGCGGAAGCCTTGCAGACGCCGGGTCCCGGCCAGTGCGTCGAGGCTGAGCAAAAACCGGCGAACGAAGGAGGTTCTTGCCGAACGAAGCCGGTGCCGTCGAACCGGCATCGCCTCCGGTTCTTGTATCTCTGTACCCTGCAGCCAATCCCGATCCACGGCCGGGTTCGATTCCGGCGCCGCTGGCCTGACCGAAAGGCGCCGCCCCTCACCGCCCGGTTTGAAGAGCGTTTTTGGGTACTTTTGAGGAAACTGTCAAAAGTACCTCGCCAGAAAGCCCGCGAAGCGGGCGTGGCGAAACGCATTTTTCTTTCAGCGCATTAAACGCATCATCAATGCACTCGCGGAATCGATTTCCGACTCCGCGATTTGGCTGCCTCATCTGCCTAATCAGGGCCGCTTTTCAATGCCGCCGATCGGGGGCCGATCCAGTCCCCGAGTGCGGAACCATGACTTCCGGCAGACCCCGGCTGCCCGCCCGCTGCGGCATACTCGAGTCGGGCAGTGTGTGATCCAAAATCGGAATGTGACCATGATGAAAATGCGATATCGATTTGCAGGGGCGGCCTTGATTGCGCTGGTCGCGAGTTTCGGCTGGGCGCAGGAGGGCGCCACCGCCGGGAATGCAACACTCGTGACCCAGGTCGAGGGCATCAGCGAATACCGCCTCGACAACGGCATGAAGGTGCTGCTGATGCCCGACCAGAGCCGGCCGACGACCACCATCAACGTCACTTATTTCGTCGGTTCCAAGCACGAGAGCTACGGCGAGAGCGGCATGGCCCACCTGCTCGAACACCTGGTGTTCATGGGCACGCCCGATCACGCCGACATCAAGAAGGAAATCTCCGAGCGCGGCGGATTCGCCAACGGGTCGACGTGGTGGGAACGCACCAATTACTTCCAGACGCTGCCGGCCGGTGAGGAAAATCTCGAATGGGCGATCGAGATGGAGGCCGACCGGATGGTCAACTCGTTCATCGCCAAAGAAGACCTCGAAAGCGAAATGACCGTGGTGCGCAACGAATTCGAGATCGGCGAGAACAACCCGTTCCGCGTGCTGCTGCAGCGCGTCATGGCCACGGCCTACGAATGGCACGGCTACGGTCGCTCGACGATCGGCGCGCGCGCCGATCTCGAGAACGTGCCGATCGAGCGGCTGCAGAATTTCTACCGCACGTACTACCAGCCCGACAACGCGATGATCGTGCTGTCTGGCAACTTCGAGCCCGGGCGCGCGCTGGAGCTGATCGAGCAGCATTTCGGCGCCATCCCGAAACCCGAGCGCAGTCTCGACAACAGGCTCTGGGATACCTACACCCGTGAGCCCTACCAGGACGGCCCGCGTGAAGTCACGGTGCGCCGTTCGGGCAACGTGCCGACGCTGATGGCGGCGTACCACGTGCCGTCGGTGCTGGATGAGGATTTCGCCGCGGTCGAGGCGCTCAGCTTCGTGCTCGGCGACACGCCGTCGGGCCGGTTGTACAAGGCTCTGGTCGAACCCGGGATTGCCAGCGAAGTCGGTTCCATCGTGTTCCGGCTGCCCGAGCCTTCGCTGCTGCTGGTCTATGCCAACCTGCCCGAAGGCGGCGACCTGGCGCGTGCGCGCGAGGTCACGCTTGCGGCGCTGGACGACCTGGAAGCCAATCCGCCGACCGAGGAGGAAGTCAGGCGCGCGGTCAACGCACTGACCAGCCGGATGGCGCAGACCCTGAACGATTCCAACCGGGTCGGAATCACGCTGTCGGAGTGGGCCGCGTCCGGCGACTGGCGGCTGCTGTTCCTGCACCGCGACCGGATCGAGCAGGTCACGACCGACGACGTGCGGGCCGCGGCCGAAACCTTCATCGTGCGCGACAACCGGACGATCGGCCGATTCGTGCCGGATGACGATCCCGAACGCGCGATCATCGAACCGGCGCCGGACCCTGAAACGCTGCTGGCCGACTACACCGGCCGCGAACAGCGCGCCGCCGGCGAGGAATTCGCGGCCACGCCCGAGAACATCGAGGCCCGGGTGCAGCGCTTCACTCTGAGCAACGGCACCGAAGTCGCGCTGCTGCCCAAGGGCACGCGCGGCAATCGCGTGCGCGGCTCCATGACCATGCGCATCGGCAACCTCGCGGCGCTGACCGGGAAGGGTGCGGTACCGCAGGCCGTGGCCGCCATGCTCGACCGCGGCACGAAGAACTACACCCGCCAGCAGATCGCCGACCGGATCGACGAACTCCAGGCCGGTGTGAACCTGAGCGGATCGAACGAAGTGACCGCCACGATCGAAGTCACGCGCGAAAACCTGGCGCCGCTGGTCGACCTGATCGCCGAGATCGCGAAGAACCCGACGTTCCCGGAAGCGGAACTGGACGAGTACAAGAACCAGGCCCTGACCCGGATCGCGCAGCAGAGCGACGACCCGGCCGGCGTGGCCAGCCGCATGATCAACCGGCACATGAACCCCGACCCTCCCGATCACCCGCGCTACACGCCGACGTTCGACGAGGAGAAGCAGCGGATCGAAAGCCTCACCGCCGCTCAGTTGCGCGATTTCCATGCGCGCTTCTACGGCTTCGGCCCGGCCACGACGATCGCTTTCGTCGGCGACTTCGACGCCGCGGCACTGCGCGAGCAGCTCGAGCGCCACTTCGGCGGCTGGACCGCCGGTGTCGAATACGCGCACGTGCCCGACCCGCACGAGGACCGCCCCGCGGCCCGCATGGTCGAGCAGATCGACGACAAGGCCAATGCGGTGCTGATCGGTACCGAGTCCTTCCCGATGCCCGACACGCACGAAGACTATCCTGCGCTGCAGCTGGCCGGCTACATGCTCGGCGGCGGCTTCCTGAATTCCCGTCTGAGCGATCGAATCCGCAACGAGGAAGGGCTGAGCTACGCGGTCGGCGGCAACTTCAACGCATCGGCCGAGGACGAGAACGGCGGATTCTTCGCGTTCGCGATGTTCGCGCCGGAAAACCGCGATCGGCTCGAGGAAGTCCTCGACGAGGAACTGGCCAAGGCTGTCGAGGAAGGATTCACCAAAGATGAACTGGAATCGGGCCGGAAAGGATTTCTCGAACAGCAGCAGCTGATCCGCTCCGACGACGGCCGGCTCGCGGGCCTGCTGTCCACCGGTCTGTATCTCGACCGCGACCTGTACTTTCAGGCCGAACGCGAAAAGCGCCTGGCCGAACTGACGCTGGAGGAAGTCAACGCCGCCGTCGCCAAATGGCTCGATCCGGACGCGATGAGCTACGCGATCGCCGGCGACTTCACCGCCGACGAGGCCGAAGCGGCCGAAGGAGAGGGGCCGTCGGACGAATAGGCCGGCGCGATTCCACGGTTCGCCGTTCGGCGCCGCGGGTTCACCGGCCCGCGGCGCCGTCGATCAGGGTCGCCGCGCCGACGCGCGCATGCCCAGGTAGATGCCGGCAAGCGCCAGCAGCGCCCCGAGAATCTGGGGCAGGCCGAGGCGCAGGCCGAACAGCAGTACGTCCCAGATGATCGACAGCGTCGGCTGCAGGAGCAGCAGCAGCCCGACCAGCGAGGCCGGCAGGCCGGGCATGCCGCGGGTGATGGCCAGCCAGCCCAGCACCTGGCAGACCACGCCCAGCGCGACCAGCGCCGCCAGCGACTGCGCATCCGGAATCGCGAATGAATGGCCCTCCAGCGCGTTGATCGCACCCAGCATCGCGCCGCACAGCAGCGTGACCTGGGCCAGCCGCGCCTCGACGCGCGTGTGCGGTTGGCGGATCTGCATGCCGCGCAGGCTGAGGATGTAGCCGGAGTAGGCCAGCGCCGTGAGCAGCCCGAACACGACGCCGAGCCGGTACTGCGGCGGCAGGCTGCCCCACTCCTGCCCGAACAGCAGCCACAGCCCGACGGTCGCCATCCCGATCGCAGCGGCCATGCGCGCGCCGAAATGTTCGCGGAACCAGACCACGCCGATCGCGGCGAGCACGAACACCTGGAAATTCGCCAGAAGCGTGGCCAGCCCCGGGCCGATGTAGAGGATCGAGCGGTGCCAGACCCACATGTCGGCGGTGAAGAATGCCGCGATCAGCATTGAGCCGTACCAGCCGCGGCCGAGGCCGCGGTGCAGGCCGGGCTGGACCGCGATCAGGATCAGCAGGCCGGCGCCGCCGAACACCATGCGGTAGAACCCCGACGTGGTCGGCGCGACGTCGGCCAGGCGCACGAATACCGCGGCGAAGCTGATCATCACCGCGCCGGCGGTGACCATCAGCATCGAGGTCCGGGAGGAAGTGCGGGGGGCGTCGGGTCGGGTCGCGCCGCTCATGCGGCGGCATTATCCCTGATCGGCCGGCGCCACGGCCGGCCGCTTCGCCGGTCGGTCAGTCCCACTTGTTCAGCCCCAGCGACTCGTCGGCGTCGGTGACGTTCTTGTTCTGCCTCATCCGGATCATCAGCCGCAGGTCGTTGCGCGAGTCGGCGTGCGCGAGCGCCTCCTCCTCGCTGATCTTGCCGGCCTCGTAGAGCGCCAGCAGCGACTGGTCGAAGGTCTGCATGCCGGCCTGGGCGCCTTTCTTCATCGCCTCCTTCAGCCCGGCCAGATCGCGCTTGAGGATCAGGTCGGCGACGTAAGGCGTACGGACCAGCAGTTCGACGGCCGGTATGCGCCTGTCGTCGACGGTCGGCACCAGCCGCTGACTGACGATCGCCAGCAGATGTTCGGACAGGTCAACGAATATCTGATTGTGGGCCGAATCGGGGAAGAAGTTGATGATCCGGTCCATCGTCTGGGTCGCGTTGTTCGAATGCAGCGTCGACAGGCACAGGTGGCCGGTATCGGCGTAGGCGATCGCGTGTTTCATCGTGTCGGCGTCACGGATCTCGCCGATCAGGATCACGTCGGGCGCCTCGCGCATCGCGTTCTTCAGCGCGTTCGCGTAGCTGAGGGTGTCGAGCCCGAGTTCGCGCTGGTCGACGATGGACTTGCGGTGCTTGTGCAGGAACTCGATCGGCTCCTCGATCGTCAGGATGTGGCCGGTCGTGGTCTGGTTGCGGTGCTCGATCATCGCCGCCAGCGTCGTCGACTTGCCCGAGCCGGTCGAGCCGACGACCAGCACCAGCCCGCGCGGCTCCATGACCAGCTCGTTGAGGATCGGCGGCAGGTTCAGCTCTTCGATCGTCGGGATTTCGCTTTTCAGGTAGCGCACGACCATCGCGACCGATCCGCGCTGGCGGTAAAGATTGACGCGGAACCGGCCCAGATCCTCGGCCGCCAGCGCCAGGTTCAGCTCCAGTTCGCGCTCGAACGTCTCGATCTGGTCTTCGGTCAGGATCGAGTAGGCCAGCTCGCGCACCTCGTCGGGGTTCAGCCGGCGATCGCCGAGGTGCCCGGTCTTGCCCTCGATCTTGATGCCTACCGGCGCGCCGGCGCTGAAGAACAGGTCCGAGGCCTCGTGCCGGACCATGGTCTCGAGAAAGGTAGGCAGTTCCACGAGTGACCCCCTGTGGGATGCGGCGGGTCTCCAAATATAGGGCAACGGCGTGCCGGTTTGCAAATCCAGCGGACTTTTTTGCCGATCACAGCGCCTCGGACGCGAAGTCGGCCAGGCGCGAGCGTTCGCCGCGCCGCAGCGTGACGTGGCCGGAGTGGGCCCAGTCCTTGAACCGGTCGACCGCGAACGTCAGGCCCGAGGTGGTCTCGGTCAGATACGGCGTGTCGATCTGCTCGATGTTGCCGAGACAGACGATCTTGGTGCCGGGGCCGGCCCGGGTGATCAGCGTCTTCATCTGCTTCGGCGTCAGGTTCTGCGCCTCGTCGATGATCAGGTAGCGGTTCAGGAACGTCCGGCCGCGCATGAAGTTCAGCGAGCGGATCTTGATCCTCGAGGCGAGCAGGTCGTTGGTCACGGCCCGGCCCCAGTCGCCGCCGTCGGGCTCGGTCAGCACCTCGAGGTTGTCGGTCAGCGCACCCATCCACGGCGTCATCTTTTCTTCTTCGGTGCCGGGCAGGTAGCCGATCTCGTCGCCGACCGAAACGGTCGCGCGGGTCATGATGATCTCGCGGTAGATGCGTTCGTCCAGCGTCTGCACCAGCCCCGCGGCCAGCGTCAGCAGGGTCTTGCCGGTGCCGGCGGTGCCGAGCAGCGTGATGAAGTCGACGTCCGGATCCATCAGCAGGTTGAGCGCGAAATTCTGCTCGGTGTTGCGCGCGTTGATGCCCCAGACCGTCTTCGGGCCGTGGCGGAAGTCGTCGCAGACCTGGAGCACGAAATCGTCGGGCGTGACGTCCCGAACCCGCGCTTCCATGCCGTTGTCGCCGGTCAGCTTCAGGCACTGGTTCGGGTGCCACTCGTCGCCCGCAATGCGCCCGAGCCGGTAGAAGGTGTGGCCGGTGGAGGTCCACGAATCGGCGACCGGGTGCCGTTCCCAGAAATCGTTGCTGAATTCGCTGATGCCGCCGTAGAGCAGGCTCAGGTCGTCCAGCGCCCGGTCGTTGTGGTAGTCCTCGGCAGGGATACCATGGATCGAGGCCTTGATGCGCAGGTTGATGTCCTTGGAGACCAGCACGACCTTGCGGTCCGGATGCGTCTGCCGGAGCTTCATGGCCGCGTGCAGGATTTCGTTGTCGGCCTTGGCCCGGCGCATCGTCGGGTGGTCGTCGGGCTCGTCGTTCCCGGTCTGGAAATAAAGTTTTCCGGTGCCGATCCGGATGTCGAGCCCGTCGGGCATCTTCAGCTCGATCCCCTCGTCGAAATAGTGCCCGCCGTTCATCAGCTGGCCGAGAAACCGGCTGACCTGGCGCACATTGCGCGCGACCTCGGTGGTGCCTTTCTTGGCTGCGTCGAGTTCCTCGAGTACGACCATGGGCAGGAAGATGTCGTGTTCCTCGAATCGGAACAGCGCGGTCGGGTCGTGCATCAGCACGTTGGTGTCGAGCAGGTACAGGCGCTTGCCCTCGGTCATGGCAGCATCCGCAGGCGACGGGACAGGAGAGGAAGGGGCCGGCTCAGCCAAGTTCGCGAACCGCTTCGAGCACTTCCCCGGCGTGGCCGGGCACCTTGACCTTGCGCCATTCGCGCGCGATTCGGCCCTTGTCGTCGAGCAGAAAGGTGCTGCGCTCGATGCCCATGACCTTGCGGCCGTACATGTTCTTTTCCCTGATCACGTCGAACTGCCGGCAGAGTTGCTCGTCGGCGTCGGAAATGAGCGGAAACGGGAATTCGTATTTCGCGGCGAATTTCTCATGGCTGCCGAGGCTGTCGCGGGACACGCCGACGATCGCGCAGCCGGCGGCCTCGAACTCCGGGCAGAGGTCCCGGAAGGCTTCGCCTTCCCTGGTGCAGCCCGGGGTATTGTCGCGCGGATAGAAATAGACCACCAGCGGCCGGCCGCGGAAGGCCTGCAGAGACAGTTCGGAACCGCCGGTCGCCGGCAGCTCGGGGGTTTCGACGGGAGAATTCTTCTGGGTCATGAAATCCGGTGAACGTGGTTGAATCGTGTGCCAGGTATACACTGGCGGTTTCGGCGGCGGGCGCCGGAACGCGCCCCGAGAATACTTGTCACTGCCGACCTTCGCAAGTAGTATGCCGTGCCGGTGAAAAAAATGGACGACAATTCGTTCGCGGGCTCGATCGTGGCCCTGGTCACGCCGTTCCGCGACGGCGGCGAACGGGTCGACGAGGCCGCGTGGCGCAGGCTGGTGCGCTGGCACGTCGAGGCCGGCACCAGCGCGGTCGTCGTCGCCGGCACCACCGGCGAGTCGGCGACGCTGGCGCACGACGAGCGCGACCGGCTGCTGGAATCGGCGCTCGACACCGCGGCCGGCGGCTGCGGCGTGATCGCCGGGACCGGAGCGGCGTCGACCCGCGCCGCGGTGGAACAGAGCCGGCGGGCCGCGGAGCTCGGCGCCGACGCGGTGCTGGTCGTCACGCCGTACTATAATCGTCCGCCGCAACGCGGCCTGGAGCGCCATTTCACCGCTATCGCCGACGCCAGCACGGCGCCGGTGATCCTGTACAACGTGCCGGCGCGCACGGCCGTGGACCTGGCGCCGGAAACGGTGGCGAGGCTGGCCCGGCACGAAAATATCGTCGCGATCAAGGAGGCCGTGGCCGAAATGGATCGCGTCGAGCGCTACAGCCGGGACGGACTGACGGTGTTCAGCGGCGACGACCCGAGCGCGTTCGAGGCCATGCGCCACGGGGCGCGCGGCGTGATCTCGGTTGCTGCGAATATCGTGCCGCGCCGGGTCTCGGAACTGTGCCGCGCGGCGCTGGCCGCTGAATTCCGGCGCGCCGGAGAGCTGAACGCCGGGCTGGAGGCACTGTACCGCTTCCTGTCGATCGAGCCCAATCCGATCCCGGTCAAGTGGCTGCTGGCCGAGTGCGGCGCGATCGGCCCCGACATCCGGTTGCCGCTGGTCGAGCTCGATGAGCGGCACCGCGCCGCCGGCCGCGCACTGCTGGACCGGGTCGAAGAGCCGCCGCAAGCGTCCGCGTGATCGCGGTCGCGGCTATTAACCCGGCAATCAAATAGATTGCCGGGTTAATAGCCGGCCGGAACGGCCGGGCCGCGAAGCGAAGGCATTTGCGGACATGCGCCGCAGATGCCGTGCAACGAATAACGTAGGTATTTCGTTGCCAAGTTAATAATTTCCAAATCCAGAATCTGAATCGATGATGAAATCTTTCCCGAACCTCGTATCCCGAATCCCGGGCCTCGTCGCGCTGCTCGCGCTGGCCGGTTGCGGGTTCCTGGGGCCGGACCAGCCGGTTTACGTGACCAGCGAGGAGGTGCCCCCGATCCGGGTGCCGCCCGACCTGAGTCCGCCGGAGACGCGGTCGGTGTTTGAAATTCCGGGGTACTCGCTGCCCGAACTGGCGGCCCAGGGCGACGAGTCGAAGCCGCCGCAGGTCATGTCCTCGGCCGAAGCCGAGAACGCGCGCTCGCGCATCCGTTTCGGTCCGACCGGGCTGTACCTGGAAGTCGACGACCAGGCCGCCAGCGTCTGGCGGCGGCTCGGTTTCGCCCTCAACCGCGGCGGCATGTCGGTCGAGAGCGTCATCGAGGGCGAGCGCCGTTTCCGGGTCCGGTTCATCCACGATCCCATCGTGCTTTCCGAACGCGGCTTCTTCAAGACGATCTTTTTGTTCTGGAAGTCGCCGGACCTGGCCGATTACAGCGGCACCTATCTGTTCGAAGTCCAGCGCGAGACCGGCAGCAAGACGCGTGTGGCGATTCTCGACGCCGACGGCAGCATTCTGCCGATGGAGCAGGCGGAGTTCGTGTTGACCCGCCTGCAGCAGCGCCTCGGCTAGACAGGATACTAAAATCGCCGCAAAGCTGCCACGCGTGTGGCAGTCGAGCGCCCGGCGGGGCCTTGTCCGAAGGCATAAAGAGCGCAGCCGAAGCGCGCAAGGAGCGGTCGGGGCAAGGGCGGGAGTGTCTGAGCGAAGCGAGTTCCCCGCCCGCCGGCCGATCCGAGCACTGCAGGGAACCGCTTGCGACCGCAAGCGGCAAGCGACCGCCTTCGGACAAGGCCCCGCCGGGCGCTCGCCGATGGCCCTGGCCTATTTCTCGAGCAATTCGCGCTTGTTCGGCTTGTCTTCCCACTCCTCGGCGTCGTGCGGGGGGTCCTTGCGCTCGGTGATGACGGGCCATTCGCGGGAGAGCTCGGCGTTGAGCTCGAGGAAATCCTGCTGATCGGCCGGCAGGTCGTCTTCGGGGTAGATCGCCGTGACCGGACATTCGGGCTCGCACAGCGTGCAGTCGATGCATTCCTCCGGGTCGATGACCAGGAAGTTCGGGCCTTCGTGGAAGCAGTCCACGGGGCAGACCTCGACGCAATCGGTGTATTTGCACTTGATGCAGTTTTCGACTACTACGAATGTCATTGTTTCGGTTCCGGCGTTTTTGTGCGAACAGTGCCCGCGCGGCCGCAGATGGGCTGGCGCGGGCGCCGAATGGTAAACTTACGACCTTTCCGATCAGGCTGTTGCCGAGCGCAACAGCGGCTCAGACGGACCGCCCGATCGAACATGGCAATCGGCCGGGATGCCCGAACCCGTAATTATATAAGAATCGCTTGAAAGACTCATTCCAGGAAATTCCGTCCGGCGAACACCGGGTCGAGCGCAAGCACATCAGCCAGAGCGCGCTCAAGGTGACCGACCGCCTGCAGCAGGCCGGCTTCAAGGCCTATATCGTCGGCGGCGCGCCGCGCGATCTGCTGCTCGGCGTCGAGCCGAAGGACTTCGACGTCGGCACCGATGCGACCCCGGAGCAGGTCCGGGGCCTGTTCCGCAACGCGCGCCTGATCGGGCGACGCTTCCGGCTCGCGCACGTGCGATTCGGGCGCGAGATCATCGAGGTGGCGACGTTTCGCGGCACCGGCGGCGCCGACGGCGAAGGTGATCGCAGCGTCGAGGACGGCGGCCGGCTCGTGCGCGACAACGTGTTCGGCAGCGAGGCCGAGGACGCGATTCGGCGCGATTTCACGATCAACGCGCTGATGTTCGACCCGGCCTCGGGCATCATCCGCGACTACACGAACGGCTTCGACGATCTCAAGCGGCGGCGGTTGCGCCTGATCGGCGAGGCCGAGGCGCGTTACCGCGAAGATCCGGTGCGCATGCTGCGGGCGGTCCGGTTCAAGACCAAGCTCGATCTCGAGATGGATCCCGACACCGAACGCCTGATCCCGGAGCTGGCGCCTTTGCTGGCCGACATCCCGCCGGCCCGGCTGCTCGACGAATTGCTCAAGCTCCTGCTGGGCGGGCGCGCGTGGGACGGCTACAACGCGCTGGTCGGATACGACCTGTGGGAAGAGCTGTTCCCGGGGCTGCTCGAGACGCCGGAGAATCCGCCGACGCTGATCCGTCAGGCGTTCGAGAACACCGACGAGCGGGTCCGCGCCGGCCGTCCGGTCACGCCCGGCTTCCTGTTCGCCGCGCTGTTCTGGCCGCGCGTAAAGGCCGAGGCCGAACGCTGTATCGACAACGGCCAGCCGCCGGTCGAGGCGCTGGCCGCGGCTGGCGAGGAAGTGTTTGCGCGGCATTCGGCCCGGGTCGCGATCCACCGGCGCTTCTCGACCATGGCCAAGGAAATCTGGATGTTCCAGCCGCGCTTCGAGCGCCGGCGCGGCAAGCGCGCGATGCGTCTGCTGGGCGAGCGCAGGTTCCGGGCCGCCTACGACTTCCTGCTGCTGCGCGCCGACGAGAATGAGCAGGCGCGCGAACTGGCCGACTGGTGGACCCGGGTCCAGGAAGTGGATCCGGAAACCCGCAGCGCGCTGATCTTCGGCCAGCAAAAAAGCCGCACGCCGCGCAAGCGGCCGCACCCATGACGCGTGCCTTTGTCGGCCTGGGGAGCAATCTCGACGAACCGGCCGCGCAGCTCGAGCGCGCGTTCGAAGCGCTGGCCGCGCTGCCCGGGACCCGCCTCGTCGCGCGCTCGCCGGTCTACCGGACCGCGCCGGTCGGCGATCCTGACCAGCCCGAGTTTCGCAACGCCGTGGCCGAGCTGGCCACGACGCTTGCGGCGCCTGACCTGCTCGCGGCGATGCAGGACGTCGAGCGCCGCCAGGGCCGCCGGCGCGATCCGCGGCGGCGTTTCGGCCCGCGAACGATCGATCTCGATCTGCTAATGTACGGAGACTCGGTGATCCGGCAGCCGGGGCTGGTCGTGCCGCACCCGCGGCTGGCCGGGCGCGCGTTCGTGCTCCGGCCGCTGGCCGACCTCGCGCCGGCGCTCGAAATCCCCGGGCTGGGCCGCGTCGCCGACCTGCTCGCCGGCGTCGACACGCGCGGCGTCCGGCCGGCCGGACCTCCGGGCAGTGTCGAAGGGGATTCCGCGAACGAGCACCCCGCTAACGAGGATCAATCATGACGGACGGGCGCAAGACCACGCTGAAATCGCTGGCCGATCGCAAGCGCGCCGGGGAGCCGATCACGATGCTGACGGCCTACGACGCCAGCCTGGCGCGGATCATGGATCGCGCCGGCGTCGACTGCATTCTGGTCGGCGATTCGCTCGGCAACGTCATCCAGGGCCGCGACACGACGGTGCCGGTGACCCTCGACGACATGGTCTACCACGTCGGATGCGTGCGTCGCGGCGTCGAGCGCGCGATGCTGATCGGCGACATGCCGTTTCTCAGCTATTCGGACCGCGAAAGCGCGATCGACTCGGCCCGGAGGCTGATGCAGGCCGGGGCCGAGATGGTCAAGCTCGAAGGCGGTGCGCCGGTGATCGAAATCGTCGAGGCGCTGACCGTCCTGGGCGTACCGGTATGCGGCCACCTGGGCCTGACGCCGCAGTCGGTCCACCAGTTGTCGGGCTACCGCGTCCAGGGTCGCGAACGGCGCGCGCGCGAGCAGTTGGTGACCGACGCCGGCGAGCTGGCCGGCGCCGGCGCGGCGATGCTGGTGCTCGAGTGCGTGCCGGCCCGGCTGGCGGCCGAGGTCGCGGCGCGGATCGAGATCCCGGTCGTCGGCATCGGCGCCGGCGTCGACGTCGACGGCCAGGTGCTGGTCGGATACGACGCGCTGGGCATTTCCGCCGGGCCGCGCCCGCGCTTCGTGCGCGATTTTCTCGCCGGCCGGGGCTCGGTCGAGGCCGCCGTCTCGGCGTTCATCGAGGCGGTGCGCGCGCGCGAGTTTCCCGGCGCCGGGGAATCCTACGACTGATCCCGGCCGATGCGCGTGATCGACCAACCCGGGGCGCTCAAGCGGTGGCGGGCCGGCTGTACCCGGCCGGTGCACCTGGTGCCGACGATGGGCAACCTGCACTCCGGCCACCTGCGGCTGGTCGAGCAGGCTGCCGCCGATGACGCCGAGGTCGTCGTCAGCATCTTCGTCAACCCGACCCAGTTCGCGCCGGGGGAGGACTTCGAGCGCTACCCGCGCACGCCGGACGCCGACCTCGACACGCTTTCGGGAACCGGCTGCGACGTCGTCTGGATGCCGGCCCCGGAGACGATGTACCCGTTGCCGGAGGCATCGCGTTTCGGCCTGAGGCCGCCGCCGGCGCTGGCCGGGTGCCTGTGCGGCGCGCACCGGCCCGGCCACTTCGACGGGGTCTGCAACGTCGTCATGCGCCTGTTCTGGCAGATCCGGCCTGACCGGGCGTTTTTCGGGGAAAAGGACTACCAGCAGTTCGTGATCCTGAAGAAGATGGCCGAGGACTTCTCGCTTCCGACTGTGCTGGAACCGGTGGCCACCGTGCGCGAGCCCGACGGGCTGGCGCTGAGTTCGCGCAACAGGTATCTCGATGCAGCCGAACGACCGATCGCGGCGGGGCTGCATCAGGCGCTGTGCGAACTCGCCGAGCGCGCGCGCAAAGCCGGACCGGGAACTTTCCCGGTGCTCGAACGGTCTGCAAAGACGCGTCTTGAAACCATGGGATTTCGTCCCGAATACGTCGAAATCCGCGACAGCGAAACGCTGGGCCCGCCCACGGGGCGGCGTGATCGCGCGTTTGCCGCCGCGTGGCTGGGCCGGGCGCGGTTGATCGACAATGTTGCGCTGAGGAGACAGTGATGTCTCCGATTCGCAAATTGTGCTTGGAAAATCCAGAAGGTTGTGGTACAGTTACCACGAACCTTGGTCATCCAGGCACTCTAAAGGTGACACGGGAAATCAAGGTGTCAGGGCGCGATTTGAGGTACATCACTCCGACACGCTGCCTCTCCCCGTCACCGGGGAGAGGCTTTTTTTTGGGGCGATCGGAATTTGCGAACTGAACGGAAACCTGCAATGCAGTTGAATATGCTCAAGGCCAAGATCCACCGGGCCACGGTCACGCACGCCGAACTCGACTACGAAGGTTCGTGCGCGGTCGACGAAAAGCTGCTCGAAGCGTCCGGAATTATCGAGTACGAACAAGTACATATCTACAACATTGCCAACGGCAAGCGGTTCGTGACCTACGCCATCCGGGCCGAGGCCGGATCGGGCATCATCAGCGTCAACGGCGCGGCCGCGCACAAGGCCTCACCGGGCGATCTGGTCATCATCTGCGCCTACGGGCGTGTCGACCAAAGCGAGGCCGCCGGCCATCGCCCGCGACTGGTGTATGTCGACGCCGACAACCGGGTGGAACGCATCGCCGGCGAGATTCCGGTGCAGGCCGCCTGAACCGGTCAGGCTGTTGCATAAAAACAACAATAATCCCGACATCCGCGCGCTCCTGCGCGACGAACCCGAGCGCGTCCGCGCCATGGTCCGCGAATCGGGCCGCTGGCGGTTCGACGCCTCGCGCGCGCCGTTGACGCTTGGCGGCTGGCGCGCGCGCTACCGGTCCGGGGCCGAACGGCCGCTGGAACAAGCTGTCCGGGCGCTGTTCGCCGGCGCCGTCGTCAATCCGTCCGAACACCAGCCTGCGCTGCACATGGCGTTGCGTGCCGATAAGCCCGAGGACCTGACCGGTCGTGCCGACGCCGCCCTGGTGCGGGCGAGCCGCGAACGCCTGCTCGAAACCGCAGGCGCGCTGCACGCCGGCCGCAGCCCGGTTCGCACGCTGCTGCACGTCGGCATCGGCGGCTCCGACCTGGGGCCGCGCCTGGTCGCCGATGCGCTGGTCAATGGGGTGGCCAATGGAGTGGCCAATCCGGGCAGCGCAGTTCGCGTCGAGTGGCTGACCACGCTGGACGCGCGGCGGATCGGACACCTGCTCGATTCGCTCGACCCGGCCGCGACCGGGCTGGTGGTCGCGTCCAAGAGCTTCACAACGGTCGAAACCCTGACCCAGGCCGCGCACATCCGCGAATGGATGGGGGCCGACTGGGCCGAACGCGCCTGGGCGGCGACCGCGCGGCCCGAGCGGGCGGGCGAATTCGGGCTGGAATCCAACCACGTGCTGGCGTTTCCGGGCTGGACCGGTGGACGCTTCTCGCTGTGGTCCGGCGTCGGGCTGAGCGCCGCGGCCGCGATCGGTCCGGAGCGCTGGAATGCGCTGCTGGCCGGCGCGCGCGACGCCGATCGTGCGGTGATCGATCATCTCGATCGGTCGCTGGCACTGGCCCTCGCCCACGTGATCGACGTGCTGGTGCGCGAGTGCGGCGCCAACACGCTGGGAGTGGTCAGTTACGAGCCGCGGCTGCGCCTGCTGGCCGAATATCTGCAGCAGCTGATCATGGAAAGCCTCGGCAAGTCGGTGGATCTCGACGGGCAGGCCGTGGCCGGACCGACTGCGCCGCTGGTTTTTGGCGGGGCCGGGACCGACCTGCAGCACTCGCTTTTTCAGGCGCTGCACCAAGGCACGACGCGCCACCCGATGCTGCTGGTCGGCAGCGCGCGCGATTCGGCCGGCATCGAATCGTGGCAGCGCGAGCAGCTCGCGCACCTGCTCGGCCAGGCCAGCGTGCTGGTCCAGGGCGTGGAGGCCGAATCCGGCGAGCGCTCGCTGCCCGGCAACAATCCGGTCATGCCGCTGCTGTGCCGCGAGCTGGACGCGCCGGCGCTCGGCGAACTACTGGCGACGTTGGAGCACGCCGTCTACCTGCTCGGCGTGCTGTGGCGAATCAACCCGTTCGACCAATGGGGGGTCGAGGAGGGCAAACGGCTGGCCGGCCAGTTCCGGCAGGCGCTGGCCGAGGGGGGCGAGAGCCCCGACGCCACGCTGTCTGAAACCATGCGCTGGCTGCGCGGCGAGCACCGGGGCGAATAACCGATTGTCTCCGGCGGCATTTGCGCGATCCAGCGGAGGTTTCCGGGCCGGGGGTGAAAGTCCTTCTTAATCGCGTTATCATGATGAAACGTTAGACGCGGTTTACCAATACATTCATAAATCGCGTCCTGGACCGTTCAGCGGCCGCGTGAACCGGGCGGCAGGCACGATGCCACCGAGAGGCCCGGGGCAAGCGCGACCGCGAGTTCTCGATGAAAAAAGCCGGATTGAGATCGCAGCCGATGCGCCCGGGGCGCAGCGCGCAGACACGCGCGCCCTTCATTGCGCCCGACCGATGCGCCAGGCTTGAATCGGGAGCCGGGACACCCATCAATATTCATAACGAAACGGACGGAGGCTGTCATCACATATTCAAGCGGTTCTGACCAGCGGGTCGCGCAGGATTTCGGGAAAGATCCCGTCAAGGTGCGCGATACCGATCACTACCAGGAAGAGTACGTCCAGCAGTTTGTCGACAAGTGGGACGAATTGATTGACTGGGACGCGCGCTACGAAAGCGAAGGCGATTTTTTCGTCCGGTTGCTCAAGGAGCGTGGCGCCGAGCGCGTGCTCGATGTCGCGACCGGCACCGGTTTCCATTCGGTGCGCCTGATCGAGGAGGGCTTCGAGGTCTGCAGTGTCGACGGCTCGTCCGAGATGCTCGCCAAGGCGTTCGAGAACGGCAAGCGGCGCGGTCACATTCTCCGCACTATCCAGGCCGACTGGCGCTGGCTGAACCGCGACGTGCACGCCGCCTACGACGCGGTGATCTGTCTCGGAAATTCGTTCACCCACCTGTTCAGCGAGCGCGACCGGCGCAAGGCGCTGGCCGAGTTCTACGCCGTGCTCAAGCACGACGGCTGCCTGATCCTGGACCAGCGCAACTACGATGCCATTCTGGACCAGGGCTTCTCGACCAGGCACAAGTTCTATTACTGCGGCCGCCAGGTCACGGCGGAACCGGAGCACATGGACGACGGGCTGGCCCGCTTCCGCTACGAATTCCCGGACAACTCGGTATTCCACCTGAACATGTATCCGATTCGCCGCAACTACGTGCGCAAGCTGATGCAGGAGGTCGGTTTCCAGAAGATTTCGACCTACGGCGACTTCGAGGACGAGGAATCGACCGGCAGTCCCGATTTCTACATTCACGTCGCCGAGAAGAAGTACTTCGGCGACGAGGACATCGACGACGATGAAAGCCTGACCACCCGGGGAGGACAGCGCTCATGAGCCAACAGCAGACCTATTCCGACGTGGTCGAGACTGCGCGCGCGTACTACAACAGCGCCGACGCGGACAATTTCTATTTCCATATATGGGGCGGCGAGGACATTCACATCGGCCTGTACCGCTCCGACGACGAGCCGATTGCCGAAGCCAGCCGGCGTACCGTCCGGCGCATGACCGATGTGGCCGAAATCAAGCTGGTCCCGGCCACCCGGGTGCTCGATCTCGGCGCCGGCTACGGCGGCTCGATGCGCTACCTCGCCGAGCAGTTCGGCTGCCACTGCGTGGCGCTGAACCTCAGCGAAGTCGAAAACGAGCGCGACCGCGAGATGAACGAAAAGGCCGGGCTCGCGGACCGGATCGATGTCGTCGACGGCGACTTCACGGCGCTGGATTTCGACGATGAATCGTTCGACCTGGTCTGGTCGCAGGATGCGTTCCTGCACTCGGGCGATCGCGCCCGGGTCTGCGCCGAGGCGGTCCGGGTACTCAAGCCCGGCGGCCGGCTCGTGTTCACCGATCCGATGCAGGCCGACGATGCGCCGGTCGACCGGCTGCAGCCCATCTACGACCGGATCCATCTCGATTCGCTGGGTTCCCCGGGTTTCTACCGCGAGACGCTGGGCTCGCTGGGCATGCGCGAGGTCGACTTCGAGGATCACTCCGCGCAGCTCCCGCGCCACTACGCGCGCGTCCGGCAGGCGCTGATCGAGAACGAGGACGAGCTGCGCGAGCGTGGCGTCAGCGACGACTACATCGAGCGCATGAAGACCGGCCTGCAGCACTGGGTCGACGGCGGCAACAAGGGCTACCTGGCCTGGGGCATCTTCGTGTTCGAGAAGGCGGCCTGACGGAGTCCGCGTCCCGGGCGGCGCTCGTCGATACGCATTGAAACCCGCGGCGGTGCCTGCGACCCGGTACCGCCGCTTTTGTCAGGCGGGTCCCGGACAGATATAATCCATGCTCCCTGGCCGCCCGCCGGAGGCGGAAGCGGAGGGCAGGGCGTACAATCTGAAGCAGTTTC
>JAVVDX010000004.1:0-8031 GCA_032251475.1 Wenzhouxiangellaceae bacterium
GCCGGGTCGTGATCTCGCCGCACATCGGCGAGCTGGACAGCCCGCGCGCCGTGGCGGTGTTCGGGCAGGTGGTCGAGGATCTGCAGGAACTGTACGGCATCCGCGCCGAACGACTGGCCTGCGATGCACACCCGGATTTCCCGAACAGCCGGTGGGCGCGCGATGCCGGGCTGCCGCTGTCTCGCATCCATCACCACGAGGCGCACGCCTCGGCGCTGGCCGGCGAGTTCGCCCGGCTGGACCGGGACATGCTGGTGTTTGCCTGGGACGGCGTCGGCTACGGTCGCGGCGGCGAGCTGTGGGGCGGCGAGACGCTGCACGGCCGGCCCGGCCGGTGGAAACGTGTCGCATCGCTGCGGCCATTCCGGCTTCCCGGCGGCGACCGGGTCATCCGCCAGCCGTGGCGCACGGCGCAGTCCATCGCCTGGCACGTCGGGTTCGACTGGCCGGATGCGCCGGCCTTCGACCCGCTGCTGCGTCATGCCTGGGAAACCGGCCTGGCCAGCCCTTGGACCAGTGCGGCCGGCCGGCTGTTCGACGCGGCAAGCGCGCTGCTCGGGCTGGGCCGCGAATCCAGCTATGAGGGCCAGGGCCCGGCCCGGCTGGAAGCGCTGGCGCGTGCAGGAAAACCGGGCCATGTGCCCGTCGTGGCGCTGGCGCCGGACGACGACAGCCTCCTCCGGGCCGACTGGAGCGAGCTGATGCGCTGGATGAGCGACGGGGGCATCGCCCCGGCCGACCGCGCGCTGGGCTTCCATGCCGCGCTTGCCCGGCTGATCGCCGATACTGCCGGCCGACTGCGCCAGACGCACGAATTCAATGCGCTCGGGCTCACCGGCGGCGTGTTCCAGAACGCATTGCTGGCCGAACTCGCCGTCGAAGCCCTCGAACAGGCCGGCTTCCGGGTTCTGATCCCCGAGCGCCTCCCGGTCAACGACGCCGGCATCGCCTACGGACAGGTCATCGAGGCCACATCGAGTCGTGAAACCATAAATCTAAATTGACCGCAGATGAACGCGGATAAACGCAGATCGAAACAGCTGAAAGCGGGATTATGGATGCACCGGGCTACTGCAACTGCGCCACGAACAAGCCGGGAAAAAGCAATGAACCGGAAGACCATACAACCTGCCTCAGGTATCAATCACCAGGGTTCCTCGCACGACATTCGCTCGAACTTTCGATTTTCATCCGCGTTCATCTGCGTTCATCTGCGGTTTGATAATAACCACCGAAAAGACAACCACCATTGGCTTGATTCCATGACCTTCAAACCCGAAAAATACATCCGGCTGGCCCACGGCAACGGCGGGCGCTACATGCGCGAGCTGATCGAGCACCTGTTCGCCGCGCGGCTGGGCGGTCAAGGGCTCGACACGCGGCTCGACGCTGCGCCGATCGAGGTGCCGGACGGCCAACGTCTGATGATGACCACCGACGGCTTCACGGTCGACCCGCTGGAATTTCCGGGCGGGAACATCGGCTCGCTGGCGATTCACGGCACGGTCAACGACCTGGCCGTGGCCGGCGCGACGCCGCTGTACCTGACGCTCAACGCATTCATCGAGGAAGGCACCGAGATGGCGCTGCTCGAGCGCATCGTCGACGCGCTTGCAGCGGCCGCCGACGAGGCCGGGGTCAAGGTCGTGGCCGGCGATACCAAGGTTCTCGGCAAGGGCCAATGCGGCGGGGTGTATCTGGCCACGACCGGGATCGGCGCGGTCGATCCCGGCCTCGAACTCGGCCAGCACCGGGTGCGCCCCAGCGACCGCATCCTGGTCTCGGGCAGCGTCGGCGATCACGGGACCGCCGTACTGCTGGCGCGCGAGCAGTACGGCCTGCGGGGCGACCTGGCTTCGGACTCGGCGAGCGTCCACCCGGTGACCAGAACCCTGCTTGAATTTCCCGGACTGCGCTTCATGCGCGACCCGACCCGCGGCGGTCTCGCGACCGTGGCACTGGACCTGGCGCGCGAGACCGGGCACGGCATCGCGCTCGACGAGGCCGCGATCCCGCTCAGCGAACCGGTGCGCGCGGTCTGCGAACTGCTTGGCTACGACCCGCTGTACCTCGCCTGCGAAGGCCGCGTCGTCGCCGTCGTCGATGCCGGCGAGGCCGAATCCGCGGTGGCCGAACTGCGCACCTCCGGCGCCGCCCCGGGCGCCGCGATCATCGGCACCGTCGACGAGGGCCTGCCCAGGGTCACACTGACCACCGCCCTCGGCGGCCAGCGGCTGGTCGATGAGCTGGAGGATGACCCCCTGCCCCGGATCTGCTGATCGAAACCACTTTGCCCGCTCGCTGCGTTTCGAGGTGGACTCAGGTACGAACTACGATCTTGCCGAAGTGCTTTCCGGCTTCCATATGCTCCAGCGCCGGGCGGAATTCATCGAACGCGAATACCTTGTCGATGACCGGCTCGAGCCGGTGCTGTTCGATCGCGCGGTTCATGGTCTCGAACATCTCGCGCGGGCCGACGAGCACGCCGTGCATGCGCACGTTCTTCATCAGCACCGGGCGCACGTCTAGTTCGGTGGCGGTGCCGGAGAGCACGCCGATCACGGTAACGGTGCCGCCCAGACGCACGGCGTTGATCGAGCGCATGAAGGTGCCGGCGCCGCCGACTTCGACCACCTGATCGACACCGCGGCCGTCGGTCAGTTCGAGCACGCGCTTGTCCCAGTCCGGCGTTTCACGGTAGTTGATGCCGTGATCGGCGCCCAGTTCGCGCGCCTTCGCGAGCTTCTCGTCGCTGCTCGACGTTGCGATGACGCGCGCACCCGAGGCCCTGGCGAACTGCAGCGCGAACATCGACACACCGCCGGTGCCCTGGATCAGCACGACATCGCCGGCGCGCACGCGGCCTTGTTCGACGACCGCGTTCCACGCCGTCACCGCGGCGCACGGCAGCGTCGCGGCCTGGTCGAAGTCCAGGTGCCCGGGCACGTGCACGACGCCTTCCTGATCCAGCACCACGTACTCGGCCGCCATGCCGTCGGAGGGCCCGCCCAGCGTCGAGGCGCGCATCGCCGGCGTCGGCGTGCCGCCCAGCCAGCGCTGCGCGAAGATGCCGGCGACCCGGTCGCCTGGCTTGACGCGGTCGACGTCGTCGCCGACCTCTACGACCTCGCCGGCGCCGTCCGAGCACGGAATCAGCGGCAGCGGCTGCTTCGGGTTGTACTGCCCCTTGACGGTCATCAGGTCGCGGAAGTTCAGCGACACCGCGCGCACCCTTATCAGAACCTGGCCGCGCTCCGGCTCCGGTCGCGGCCGTTCACTCAGGGTCAGTGCGTCGAGTCCGAAGTGCTCGCGAATTTCGATCACGTTCATGGGGCTGCCTCTTGCGCGGGTCGTTTGGTGAATTCCCGACTGTAGCAATTCACCGGGCAATTCGCCAGGCGCGAATGGGGTCGATCCCGCTTCAACCCGGCTTCAGCCCCACTGGCGATGGGCGTGGACGTGTTCGTGTTCGGTGCCGTCCCGGTGGCGGTGGCGGTGACGATGCGCGAGGTTGGCGTGCCACAGCAGATCGGTATCGGCCAGCGCCGCAGCCAGCGGCCCGTCGAACAGCAGCCGGCCTTGTTCGGACAGGATCAGCGCGCGGTCCCCGAACTCCGGGGCCAGCGACAGATTCTGCGTCGTTGCCAGCGTCGCCAGCCCGGACCGCGCGGCGAGCAGATCGATCAGCCAGCCGGTCGCGCGCGGGTCCAGGTTGGCAGTGGGCTCGTCGAGCAGCAGCAGGCGCGGTTCGCCGGCCAGCACGCAGGCCAGCGCCAGGCGCTGCTTTTCACCACCGCTCAATCGGTACGGCGGCGCGTCCAGGTGCTTCGAAAGTCCAACCTCGGCGGCCCATTTCCCGGCCACGGCGACGGGGTCTTCCATGCCCAGCCGCCCGGGCCCGTAGGCGATTTCCTCGCGCACGCTCGCATTGAACAGCATCGCCTCGGGGTGCTGGAACACCATGCCCACGGCTTGCCGGAAACGACGGCGAAAACCGGATTTGCGCAATGCGCGCTCACCCAGCGCCGTTTCGCGAAAGCGCACTTCGCCCGACTCCGCGAACAACAGCCCGCAGGCCAGCTTCAACAGCGTGCTCTTGCCGCAGCCATTGGCACCGAGCAGCACGACGCGCTCGGCCGGCGCGATCGCAAAGTCGATTTCGCACAGCACCGGCTCGCCGTCCGGGTAGGCATAGCCGGCGCGATCGAATTCGATCAGCGGCGGGCCAGAATCGATCGTCCCAGAATCGATCGTCCCAGAATCGATCGTCCCAGAATCGATCGTCCCAGAATCGATCGTCCCAGAATCGCTCATCTCAGAATCGCTCATCTCAGGGTCGATCATCAAAGAATCCGCGCGACCGCATGCCCTGATTGAGCGCGTCGGCCTGCAGCTCGGCCTTGTCCAGCAGCGCCGCGGCCTGACGCCCGGCGGCCTTCAGCCGCGGCCGGAACGGGATTCGGGCCGGGTTGCGGCTTTCGAACGCCTGGCGGGCGTCGGCAAGCATGGCTCTGAACGTGCCGAGCTGTCCGCGAACCAGCACGACGATGAATTGCAGCGACGGCGAAAAGGCCAGCGCGCGTTCGAGCCGCACGTTCCGGGCCATCCAGAACGTCAGCACGGCCAGCAGCACGACCCGCAGGTTCAGCCGCAGCACGAACTCCGCCCACGGCGTGCCGGCCGCCGAAGCGGCGACGGCATACCCGAAGCTGATTGCGACGTTGACGACGGCCACGGCGATCAGCGCCCGGCGCAGCGCGGACCATGCCTCGCGGCCGTGCAGCGCCAGTGCCCCAAGCAGCAACACGGCCAGCCAGGCCGGGTCGTGGATGCAGGTCGCGACGACGACCGCTGCCAGCCAGCCGGCCAGCAGCAGGCCGTCACGGGAGCGTCCGTTACCGGACTGAATCATGCCGGCACCTGCCGCGGCTGCAGCACCGGGAGGACCAGCCATGCGAGCAGGCCTTCGACCAGGCCGATGATCACGTGCGGCCCGACGATGACCGGCAGCGTCACGGCCGGACCGAACGGAAAGAACAGCGGTTGCCCGCCCGCATCGCGCCCGAGCCACGGCTGGGCGCCCAGCACCAGCGCGATCGTGAATGCCGCGGCGACGACGCCGAGCCAGACCGGCACGACGACCGCGGCCGCCGGAAAACGCGTCTTCAGGAGCCGATGCCCGCCGGCCACGACCGCGCCGCCGACGAGGCCGATCGCGATTGCGTTGACCGGCAACGTCGTAATGCCGCCGGCGCCGAGCACGGTGGCCTGCATCAGCAGCACCAGCGAGAACGCGACGAACGCCGGCCAGAACCCGAACGCCAGCACCAGCAGGCCGTGGCCGATCAGGTGCGTCGAGGTGCCGCCGGGCAGCGGAATCATCACGGTCGAGAGCACGAACGCCAGCGCGGTCAAGACCGCCAGACGCGGGATCGTGCGCTCGTCGAGCGTGCGCGCGACCCGCCGGACCCCGAACGCGAAGGCGGGTACCGCCAGCGCGCTCGCCGCCAGATAAGCCTCGGGCGCGATCAGGCCGTCGGGGATATGCATTCAGCGCCTCGCATGCCGGCGCCACAATGCCAGCAGGCCGCCCAGCCCCAGCAGATAGCCGGTTCCGGCGAGCGTCGCCGGCAACCGTCCGGCCGCGGCAGTCGAGTCCGACGGCGCCGACGTCGGGAATGCGTCGGTGCCGTCGACCTGAATCTCGACCTCGGCGCCGTGACCATCGGCGGTCGCCATGACCAGGCGCCAGGAGCCGGCCTCGTTCGGGACGAAGACCGCCCGGCCCAGCGCGTCGGTCGTCCCGCGAGCGAAGACTCGCATCCCGTCTGGCGCAAACACCCGAAAGTCCGCACCGGCCACCGCCCCTGTATGGTGCGAGGGGAAATGCACGACCACGGCCTCGCCGCGTTCGACGCGGTATTCGACGGCGTGGCCCAGCGCGGCGACGGGAAACAGCAGGCCGGCAAGCAGCAGGATAGCCGGACCGGTACGCCGGTCGCGGGTCGGGACAAGGAAAAGGCTTTCAGCAAACGTGCAGCGGTTCATGACCCACCCTCGCTTCGGTGCCTGGCGTTTGTTTCGGGCATTCGTGCCGGGTATGAAAAATAACAGCTTTCTTCATACCAAAACTGTGGCAGGTCAAATTTCACGGCCCGGCAGCCGCGGCGTCGATGCGATTTCAGTCGTGCGGGGTGATGTGCTCGTGGCGGCTGTCGTGGCCGGTCCCGTGATCGTGCCGGGTCGCTTCGACGTTGACCGGCAC
Organism: Wenzhouxiangellaceae bacterium; assembly: GCA_032251475.1. GTDB lineage: Bacteria > Pseudomonadota > Gammaproteobacteria > Xanthomonadales > Wenzhouxiangellaceae. The sequence continues at coordinate 6,266 of JAVVDX010000004.1, forward strand.
CAGGTGCAGGTCGCCGTGGCGCACGCCGCGCCGGGCGAGGAACCTGCCGGCGAACTCGCGCACGCGCTCCAGCGGACCGCGCAGCACACTGGTCTCGAGGCAGTGGTCGTGATCCAGGTGCACATGCAGCGTTGCGACCGACAGTTCGTGGTGTTCGTGCTGCGCTTCGGTCAACTGTGCGGCCAGGTCTCGCCGGTGGTGGTCGTAGATGTAGGTGAGGATGCCGATGCAGGCGCCTTCGGGGTCTTCTTCGGCGCGCTGGCGCGCGAGGAATTCGCGCAGAAGATCGCGCACGGCCTCCGACCGGCTCGCGTACCCGAGCTGCTCGCGGTACTGCTCGAACGCCGCGGCGAGCTCGCGGTCCAGGGAAACGGTGAATCGCTCGGTGGTCATGGGGCTGCTCCGCGGGAAGGCTTTTCCAATCCTATCCCGGTTTGATGCAAAGCAAAAAGCCGTGACGGACTTGCACCGACAATAATCCCAGGTCGTTCCCCCAGGTCGTTCCCCCAGATCATTCCCATGGCCTATCCGGATCCGATACCGATGATCTCACCGCCGGTTACCCGCACCCCCGGTTCGTTGCCGGGGCGCATCGCCCGTTCCGTCTGCGCCGCGCTCGTCGCCGCGGTCGTGGCTACCGCATTGGTGCTTGCCGCCGCACCCCCCGCCGCCGCCCAGCAGCCGAAATCCGAAACCGGCGCCGAGCCGGTGCGCATGTACATCTTCAAGAGCGCGACCTGTCCGCACTGCCAGGCCCAGCGGCCGTGGACCGACACGCTGAACCGGACCCACCCGCGGCTCGAGGTGTCGTACTACGAGATCGTCGCGACGCGCGAGCACCACGACCTGCTGCGAGTGATGGCCGCGGCGCACGACGTCAAGCCGGGCTCGGTGCCGATGATCTTTCTCGGCGGCCGGGTCTGGGTGGGCGATTCCGAACAGATCCGCTCGGAAATCCTGGATCAGCTCGAAGTCTGCCTTGAGCAAGGCTGCCCCGACGCGCATGCGCTCGCCCTCGCCCATGCCGAAGGAGCCGACGCACCGCAAAAGGCCGCCGGCGACACGATCATCACGATTCCGCTGATCGGCAGCGTCGACCTGAGCTACCAGCCGCTGCTGGTCAGCACCGCCATCATCGCGTTCGTCGACGGTTTCAACCCGTGCTCGCTGTGGCTTCTGAGCATCCTGATCGCGCTGGTGCTCCACTCGGGTTCGCGCAAGCGCGTGGCCGTCGTCGGCATCACCTTCCTGACGGTCACGGCGCTGATCTACGGGCTTTTCATCACCGGCGTGTTCAGCGTGCTGGCCTATGCAAGCTTCCTGCCGTGGATGTACTGGATCGTCGCGATCTTCGCGTTCGTGTTCGGCATCGTCAACGTCAAGGATTACTTCTGGTTCAAGAAGGGCATCTCGTTCACGATCAGCGACAGGCACAAACCGGGCATCTTCAGGAACTTTCGCGAGCTCATGATCAACGGCCGTTCGGCACTGGCGCTGGCCGGCGCGACCGCGGTCATGGCCTCGGGCATCGCGCTGATCGAACTGCCCTGCACCGCCGGGTTCCCGGTGATCTGGAGCGGCCTGGTCAGTTCGCACGAGATCGGCACAATGACATTCGTGATGCTGCTGGCGGTCTACCTGGTGATCTATCTGCTCGACGAACTGGTGGTGTTCGGCATCGCCGTGGTCAAGCTGCGCATCGACCGCTTCGAGGAACGCCACGCGCGCGTGCTCAAGCTGATCGGCGGCGTCGTGATGATCGCGCT
>JAVVDX010000004.1:8131-66058 GCA_032251475.1 Wenzhouxiangellaceae bacterium
GCCCGGCTTCGTTCGAGCTGCCGGTCCAGCCAGTCGATCCACCCGGCGATATCCGGATTGCGACCGACGCCGGTGCGGATCATCGGCGTGTCGACTCCCAGCGCGCGCAGCGCGGCCTCGGCCCGCTCGGGGCTGAAGTCATCGAGGACCGGCAACAGGTCCGCCTTGCTGAGCACGACCAGGTCGGCGGCCCGGAACATCACCGGGTACTTGGCCGGCTTGTCGTCGCCCTCGGTGGTCGACAGCAGCACGACGTCGAAATGCTGGCCGAGGTCGAACGCAGCCGGGCAGACCAGATTGCCGACGTTCTCGATGAACAGGATGTCGGTCGGTCGATCGCCGCCGGTCAGCGGAAATTCGTGCAAAGCCTTGTGGATCAGGTGGGCGTCGAGATGGCAGGCGCTTCCGGTCGTGATCTGGTGGGCGCGCACGCCACCGGCGCGCAGCCGTTCGGCATCGTTCTCGGTCTCGAGGTCGCCTTCGATCACTGCCATTTCCACCCGGTCCCCGGATCGATCACCGAGGACCCGCGCCGTCTCCTCGAGCAATCTCGTCTTGCCGGCTCCCGGCGACGACATCAGGTTGACGACCAGCACGCCCGCGCGGTCGAAATGTTCCCGGTTATGCCGGGCGGCGGCGTCGTTGGCGTCCATCAACCCGTGGAGAACGTCGACGGTCCGGCGATCGGCCGGCGCAGGATGGTCGTGCCCGGGTACCGAGCAGCCGCAGGTTTCACACATGGCAATTCGCCTCCCGGGTCGGGTCGCCGGCAGCCCGCCGGGCCGCAGATTCATCCACGCCGACGAGTTCGACGCTGGCGAGCAGCATTTCATCGCCTTCCAGCAGATCGACACGCCAGCTTCCGCACGCATCGCACAGCAGCCGGTTGGGCGCTGCGCGGTTCTCGTGGTCGCATTCGCGGCATCGGATCGTCACCGGCGCGGTTTCCACGACCAGTTCGGCCTCCGCCGTCATCCGGCCCTGCCGGGCGATGCCGAAGGCGCGTTCGAGCAGTTCCGGTTCGACACCGGACAGCGGGCCGATCCGAACCACGATCCGGCCGACACGATCGGCGCCGTTGCGGTCGGCAACGGCGCGCACCTGGAGCAGCAACTCCTCGCAGACGGCCAGTTCGTGCATCGCATGGCGCTTCACGTCGAATCCGAAGGGAGCATAGCAGTCGCACTCGCGCCCGACGATTGATCCTGATCAATCAGGACCAATCCATTGGACCATGGTCGGCGTGCCTTTTGACGTGGATCAATCAGTTGACCCGGTTCCGCGACTAGGATCGCTCCCGAGACTCCCGGGAGGTGAGTACGCAAATGAATCTGCCCGTCTCACGCTGCGAACGTGACGCGCACATTGCTTCGGGGGGCGCAACGGGCACACTGGTCATCGGCATCGGCAACAGCCTGATGGGCGACGACGGCGCCGGCATTCACGTCATCTCGCGCCTGACCGGGGTCTCCCTTCCCGACGATATCGAACTGGTCGACGGCGGCACCCTTTCCTTCACCCTGCTCGAACGCGTCGAGAACGCGGCCCGGCTGATCATTGTCGACGCGGCTGCCCTCGATGCCGAACCCGGCACCGTCCAGGTGTTTCACGAGTCTGCGATGGACGAATTCCTGAATTCGCGGAGCCGTCCCTCGGTGCACGAAGTCAATCTGCTTGACGTGCTCACCGCGGCCCGCCTGCGCGGCCGCATGCCGGCGCGTTATTCGCTGGTCGGCATCCAGCCCGAATTCATCGGCTGGAGTTCCGAGCCGAGCGCGCGCGTCGCCGCGGGAATCGAACGTGCCGCCGAGACGATCTCGAACCTGCTGGAGAACGCGGCATGAGCCAGGCGATCCCGTTGAAGATCCGGTCCATGCGGCCCGGACACACGATCGGCGCCGGGGTGCACGCACTGGCCCACGAGATCGTCGCCGGTCTCGAACGCCTGCAGGACAACGGCGAAAGTTCGGCCATCGATCTCAAGAGCCTGCCGATGGCGCCGGAAGAGTTCAACGAAGTCCGGGACATGCTCGGCAGCGGCGAGATCGACCTGACGCTGGATCTCGACGGTCCGACGCGCATCCGCGAAACCGCCTATCCGGGCGTCTGGTGGATCCGGCACGAATCCGGCGACGGCCGCGTCCTGGCCGAATACATCGAGATCGGCCGGTTTCCCGAGTTTCTCGCCGCCCAGCCCGAACACGTCAGCGACTCGGTCCGGCAATTGAAAGATCGACTCAAAGGAGCAGCCTGAATGAACAGCCCGACTTGCAAATCGAGAGCCACCGTCGGCAACCCGAGACCCACCATCGGTCAGATCCTCGATGAAAACGGGGTCGGCCGCCGCCGCTTCCTGAAATACTGCGCCGGCATCACCGCGCTGATGGCCATGCCGCCGGGCATGACTGCCGCGTTCGCGCAGCAGCTGCGCGCTGCGCGCCGCCCGAGCATCATCTACATGCCGTTCCAGGAATGCACCGGTTGCCTGGAATCGCTGACCCGATCGTTCGCCCCGTCGCTCGAAAGCCTGATTTTCGAAACCGTGTCGCTGGACTACAACCACACGCTGCAGGCCGCAGCCGGTCACGCTGCCGAGGCCGCGCGCGAGCAGGCCATGCAGGACGCCTGGGGCGAATACATCCTGATCTGCGACGGCTCGATCCCGACCGCCGACGGCGGCATCTACGGTGCCAGCGCCGGCGAGTCGTTCATCGAGCAGTTGCGCCATGCCGCCGACGGCGCTGCGGCGATCGTCGCGGTCGGCGTCTGCGCCTCGTACGGCGGCGTCGGTGCCGCCCGGCCGAACCCGACCGGCGCGGTGGGCGTATCCGAAATCATCACCGACAAGCCGATCATCAACGTTCCCGGCTGCCCGCCGCTGCCGGAAGTCATGACCGGTACGCTGGTCAGCTTCCTGGCCTCCGGCGTGCCCGAGCTCGACAAACACCTTCGGCCCAAGACCTTCTTCGGCAACACGATTCACGACCGCTGCTACCGGCGTCGGTTCTACGACAAGGGGTTGTTCGCCGAGTCGTTCGACGACGAGGGTGCGCGCAACGGCTGGTGTCTTTACAAGCTCGGCTGCCGCGGTCCCACCACGTACAACGCCTGCGCCACGATCAAGTGGAACGGCGGCACGTCGTGGCCGGTCGAGGCCGGGCACGGCTGTCTGGGCTGCTCGGAACCGGACTTCTGGGACCACGGCGGATTCTACGAACCGGTCACGTCGAAACTGTTCCGCGACGATGGCCAGATCGCCGGCGCTGCGGCCGCCGGCGCCGCCGTCGGTGCGACCGCGGCGGTGGTCGCCCGTGCACGCAAGAAGAAACTCGCCGCCGAGGCTGACAAGGAGGCCTGAACCATGACCATTCTCGAATTTTCCCGCGGAACCATGCTGCACTTCGCGCTCGCCGTATTCGTTTTCGGGGTGCTCTGGCGGCTGGTAACCACGTTCCTGCTCGGCTGGCGCAAGCGCCTGAGTGAAGCCCGCGCGACACCGGGCAAGGCCGCGGTCGAGGGTGCGATCGCCGTCGGCAACCGTTCGTGGCCACACCCGGAATTCATCGGCCGCACAGGCTTCGGCGAGGCGGTCGGCTACGGCTACCACATCGGACTGTTCATCATCGTGCTGATGGGAACGCCGCACGTCGTGTTCTGGAAGAACCTGTTCGGCATCAACGCGCCCTGGTGGCCGACGATTTCCAGCGGCTGGATCAGCGTGATCTCGGTCGTGACGATCTTCCTGATGCTGATCGCGACGCTGCGCCGGATCTCCCATCCGGTGCTGAGAAGAATCTCCAACTTCGACGACTACTTCACGCTGGTCATCCTGTATGCCGTCATGGTCACCGGCGTGATGGCGGTGTTCGGCATCGGCGGTCGCTACGAGACCGTGCTCGCCGCGCACGTCATCTCGTTCAACGCGCTCCTGATCTGGTTCCCGTTCAGCAAGCTGATGCACGCCTTCTACATTCTTCCGACCCGCTTCTTCATCGGTTACACGCACGCGAAAAAGGGAGCAGCGACATGAGCACGGCCACCGAGTCCTTCAGCCGCGACGCGGCGCCCGAAGACAGGCTCGCCCCGAGCGAGCGCGAGGAACGCGCGATGCGCGAATTCGCCTGGCACTTCGGTGCCTTCACGGCCACCAACCTCGAGGCGTGCATCCATTGCGGCATGTGCGCAGAGGCTTGTCACTTCTACATCGCCACCGAAGACCCCAAATACACCCCCATCCTCAAGGCCGAACCGTTCAAGCAGGCCTACCGGCGCGAATCGGGCGCCTTCGCCCCGTTCTTCAAGCTGCTCGGCCTGAAGAAGAAAGTCACCGTGGACGAGCTCGAGGAATGGCAGGAACTGCTGTTCGACAGCTGCACCCAGTGCGGCCGCTGCAGCCTGATCTGCCCGATGGGCATCGAAGTGGCCGAGATGATCGAGGTCGGCCGCCGCGGCATGGCCGCCGCCGGCCTGGCGCCGAGGGAACTGATGGATCGCGCGCGCCGCCAGGCCGAGACCGGCGCTCCCGAGAAACCCGCCCGTCCCTACGCCGAGGTGCTGGCCGAAATCGGCCGCGAATTCGACATCGAGATCCCGCTGGACCGGGACAAGGCCGGGATCATGGTCTGCGCGCCGCGCACCGACCTCGAACGCAATCCGGCCGCGGTCGCGGCGATGGCCAAGATCCTCAACAGGCTCGGTGCCGATTACACGTTCCGCAGCGAAGCGCTGATCGCCGAAAACTACGGCTACTACGCCGGCAGCCGGGCGCTTCAGAAGAAGATCACCCGGCGCGTCGTCGACCAGGCCGTCGAGATCGGCGCCGCAATGGTCATCGTGCCCGAGTGCGGGCACGCCTATACCGCACTGCGCTGGCAGGCCGCGGAAATCATCGGCGAGAAGCTTCCGTTCCGGGTCCGGCACATTACCGAATATCTGGCCGAGCAACTTGCCGCCGGCAAGCTCAGGCTCGATTCGGTCGACGGCGAAAGCTTCGCCTTCCATGACCCGTGCCAGCTCGTGCGCAAGGGCGGCATCACGGACGCCCCGCGCGAACTGATGAAGGCCATGGGCGTCGACCTGCGCGAGATGGAGAACAAGAAGGGCTTCAGCTTCTGCTGCGGCGGAGGCGGCGGCGTCAACGATCTCGAGCGCGCGCGGCCGCTGCGATACCGCGCCCAGGAGATCAAGCTGCGCGAGGTCGATGAAACCGGCGCGACGCGCTTCATGACCAGTTGCTCGGACTGCCGGGTGGCGTTCGACGACGCGGCCGAACATTTCAACTGGGACAAGAAACCCGAAAGCCTGGTCGAACTGGTCGCGGCCAACATCAAGGATTAACCCGAAGGAGTTCGCAATGGCAAACCACACCGTCGTCGTCGATCCGGTCACCCGCATCGAAGGCCACCTCAGGATCGAAGCGCAAACCGATCAGGGCCGCATCACCAGCGCGCTGAGTTCGGGCACGATGGTGCGCGGGCTGGAAATCGTACTGCGCGACCGCGACCCGCGCGACGCCTGGGCGTTCGCCCAGCGCATTTGCGGCGTCTGCACGCTGGTTCACGCGATCGCCTCGGTGCGCGCCGTCGAAAACGCGCTGAAGATCGAGATACCGCCGAACGCCCAGCTGATCCGCAACCTGATGATCGGCGCCCAGTACGTCCACGACCACGTCATGCACTTCTACCACCTGCACGCGCTGGACTGGGTGGACGTGGTCTCCGCATTGAGCGCGGATCCGGCCGCGACCTCGTCGCTGGCGCAGTCGATTTCCGACTACCCGCGTTCGTCGCCCGGCTACTTCCGCGACGTCCAGAAGAAGGTCAAGGATTTCGTCGAAGCCGGCCAGCTCGGCATCTTCGCCAAGGGCTACTGGGGCCACCCTGCCTACAAGCTCCCGGCCGAGGCCAACCTGCTGGCGGTCGCCCACTACCTCGACGCGCTCGAATGGCAACGCGAAGTCGCCAAGCTGCACTCGATCTTCGGCGGCAAGAATCCGCACCCGAACTTCGTCGTCGGCGGCGCGCCGGTGGGCATCAGCGTCCACGCCACCGAGGGCGGCTTCGGGCAGACCGCGGTCAACACGACCGGCCTGCAGCAGGTCCAGAACATCATCGGTCAGATGAAGCAGTTCGTCGACCAGGTCTACGTGCCCGACACGCTGGCCATCGCCTCGTTCTACAAGGACTGGTTCAACACCGGCCACGGCGAGGGCATCGGCAATTTCCTCAGCTACGGCGATTTCCCGGAAGACGGCATGAGTTCGGACAGCAACCTGCTGATTCCGCGCGGCGTCATTCTCGATCGCGACCTTTCGCGCATCCACGAGATCGACCTGCACGCCGACGACCAGATCCAGGAGTTCGTCAGCCATTCGTGGTACGACTACGACGGTGGCAAGGATGCCGGGCTGCACCCGTATGCCGGCGAGACGAAATTCGCCTACGACGGGCCCGCGCCGCCTTACGATCATCTCGATACCGAGGCCGGCTACTCGTGGCTGAAATCCCCGCGCTGGCGCGGCCGGGCGATGGAGGTCGGTCCGCTGGCCCGCGTGCTGATGCTCTACGCTTCCGGCCACGAACCGACGCGCGAACTCGCAAACATGGCGCTGGGCCAGCTCGACCTGCCGCTGGAGGCGATGTTCTCGACCATGGGGCGCGTGGCGGCCCGGACGCTGGAGACCAAGATCATCGCCGATACGATGCAGACCTGGTTCGACAACCTGATGGCCAACATCAATGCCGGCGACACCCGGACCCACAACGCCGAGCGCTGGGAGCCGGAAACCTGGCCCCGCGAAGCGCGCGGCGCCGGTTACATGGAAGCCCCGCGCGGCGCCCTCGGCCACTGGATCGTGATCCGCGACAAGAAGATCGCGAACTACCAGGCCGTGGTGCCGTCGACGTGGAACGCCGGTCCGCGCGATGCCGGTGGCCAGGGCGGCCCGTACGAGGCCTCGCTGGTCGGACACGATCTGGCGGACCCCGAACAGCCGCTCGAGATTCTCCGGACGATCCACAGCTTCGATCCGTGCCTGGCCTGCGCGGTCCACGTCAGCGACCGGGAGGCTCGCGAACAGGTCCGGATCAACGTCTCCTGAACGCGATCGGTATCCGACAAGCCTCTCCAGACGGCGGAATCCTGCGCCGGTATCACCCGATACCGGCGCCTTTTTTGCACAATGGTCACTGACCCCGAAACCGGACCCGAATCCGCCCAGATGCTCCCGAGCGCACCGTGCCTCTGATCGACCGTATCCTGACCGCCGGATTCCGGCACAACAGCCGCCGCCTGACACGGTTTGCCGCCCCTCAGTCGAACGACGCGCTACCGCCGCCCGACCGTTCGCGGCCGTACATGCTTTACCTGCACGTACCGTTCTGCACCGTGCTGTGCCCGTTCTGCTCGTTCCACCGCGTCTGTTTCCAGGAGGACAAGGCCACGCGCTACTTCGCCAATCTCCGGCGCGAGATCGAGATGGCGCACGCGGCGGGCTATGAATTCTCGGAGGTGTACGTCGGCGGCGGCACGCCCACCGTCATGCCCGGCGAACTGGTCGAGACGCTGGAGCTCGTGAGGCGCCTGAGCCCGGTCGGCGCGATCTCGATCGAGACCAACCCCGACGACCTGCGCCCGGAAATCCTCAGGCGCATGCGCGACGCCGGCGTCACGCGACTGTCGGTCGGCATCCAGAGCCTCGACGACACGCTGCTGAAGCAGATGGAGCGCTACGACAAATACGGCTCGGCGTCCGGGATTCTCGAACGGCTCGGGAACGCGGCCGGCTACTTCGGCACGCTCAACGCCGACATGATCTTCAACCTGCCCAACCAGGACGAACGCTCGCTTTTGCGCGACATCGGGCGGATCACCCGTCTCGAGGCGGTCAATCAGGTCACGTTCTACCCGCTGATGAGTGCGAAGTCGACGACGCGCAAGATGCTCCGGACGATGGGCCGGGTCGATTTCGACCGCGAGGGAGGGTTGTACCGAACGCTCCTCGACGCGCTGCCGGAAAACTGGCAGCCGGTCTCGGCCTGGTGCTTCAGCCGCGGCAGCGGCACCGTCGACGAATACGTGATCGAGAACGAGGAATACCTGGGCCTGGGCAGCGGTTCGCTGAGCTACCTCGACGGGACGCTGTATTCGAGCACGTTCTCGCTCAACCACTACAACCGGCGCATCGAGGCCGGCCGCTTCGGCATCAGCCGGCGCCAGCCGCTGACGCGCCGCGACCGGCTGCGCTACTTCCTGCTGATGAACCTTTTCGGACTGAGCCTGGACAAGGAGCTGGCCGAGTCGCGCTACCCGGGCTTCTTCCGGAAGCTGGCACCGGAAATCCTCGGCCTGAAGTTGATCGGCGCGGTGCGCGACGAAGGCGAGCGGCTGACACTGACGCGCTTCGGAATGCGCATCTGGATCCTGATCATGCGCGAGTTCTTCATGGCCGTCTCCGACTTCCGGGACCTGATGCGGCATGCGATCAAGGACGAGCTCGATGCCCCGGGGCCGGTGGAAATCCGCCTGCAGACGCCCGAAATCCGCACGCCGGAAAGGCGGTGAGGGCCTGACACGCCGCGCCGGCCGGCTTTACGCCGGCGTAACAGCGCCCGGTGCTAAGATGCGGCCAGCAGCAACGGTCGCCGGCGCCCCGCGATGTTGCACCGGGCCACGCCGGCGGCGGAGTACGCCGAGATGTGGAACTGGACCTGCAAGCAAATCGATTCCGGCACGGTGCGCTGCCGCCCGGAATCGTGTGGCCATGCCATGAGCTGGATGGAGGTCCTCGACGCCTGGCTGGAGCAGCCCGGCTTTCACGATTCATTCAGGGAACGTCTGGCCGCTGCGCCGTTCGACGCGTACCGCTTTGAAACACCGCCGGTCGACGCCGACAGCGTCGACCACGACTTCGAATTCGTGCTGTGCGACGCGCCGGAGCTTCGCCTCACGCCCGACCCGTCGCCGTTCGCCGAGCATTTCCGCGCCGCCGACCTGCAGACCGTCGTGACGTTCCCCAACCTCGGGCGCGACGCGATCCTCGTGGCCCCGTGCCCGGTCGCCGCCGACGACGACTACGCCCATCTCGGCCAGTTCGTACGCGCCGCGCCTGTGACGCAGCAGCACGCGCTGTGGCGCGCGGTCGCGCGCGCGATGGGGCAGCGTATCGGCCAGCTCCCGGTCTGGCTCAGTACCGCCGGCGGCGGCGTGCCGTGGCTGCACGTTCGCCTCGACGACAGCCCGAAGTACTACGTCCACGCGCCGTACCGCCGGGACCGGCCCATCGGGACCCGGACCGGGCCGAACCCGCACCCGCCGCGTCCCAACTAGTTATATCCGGCCCGAACGGCCGGGACCGCGAAGCGAAGGCATTTGCGGACATGCGCCGCAAATGTTGTGCATCAAATACCGCAGGTATTTTGATGCCGGTTTATAAAAACGAACCTGATCATGAAGATGAATCAGCCATGTCGCGGAGTCGGGAACCGGTTCCGAGCATGCATGGTAAAGAAAATGCGTTTCGCCACGCGGGCTGCGCCCGCTTTCTGGCGAGATACTTTTGGCAATCGCGCCAAAAGTACCCAAAAGCGCTTTCCAGACGGCGGATGCGGGCGCGGCTTCCGGGACGCGGCAGCGGCTCGGTGTTCGCAGCGTGCCGGGGCGGATTACGGCTGCAGGGTGCAGAGGCGTTTGGAAACGGTGTAGAAGCCCGGTACTGGCCGCAACCTCGGGGTTTGGGAAAAACCGGGCGACGAAGGAGGTTCTTGCCGAACGAAGCCGGCGCCGCCGATCCGGCGTCACGCGCCGCGCTATGGCTGAGGTTCGTACGTAATCGGGAAATCGAAAAGGGCCGCCCCGGATGCCCGGGGCGGCCGCGTTGCGGTCGCGGATTTCCGCGAACGACCTCTCTGCCACGCTACGGGTTGATGAACCAGAAATCGTAGCTGCCGCTGCCGCTGAAGGAATTGATCCGCCAGTAGTAGAAGCCCGAAGAGCCCTGATAGTCGATCTGCTCGCTTGAGCTGCTCGACAGCGACGAGGCGACCGTGACCCAGTTGCTGCCGTTCCAGCGCATCAGGCGAAGGTCGAAATCGGTGCCCGCCGGGCCTTCCAGCCAGGCCTGGAAGCGGCCGCCACCGGACTGGAACCAGGTGCCGTCGGGCTGCGCATCCCAGTCGCCCGAACCGGTCAACGTGCCGCTGCGGAAGTCGCAGCCGGTGCACGGCGCGCCACCGCCGTCGCTGACGTCGATCTGCTGACTGGCGCTGTCGGTGGCCCCGTCGTTGTCCATCACCGTCAGCGTCACGGTGTAGCTGCCCGCCGCGGCGTAGCTGTGCGATGCATTGACGCCCGAGCCGACCGCGCCGTCGCCGAAATCCCAGCTGTACGAGCTGATGCTGCCGTCCGGGTCGGACGAGGCGCTTGCATCGAAATCGACCACGAGCCCGCTCGCCGAGGCCGAGAAGCTCGCCGTCGGCGGCGTGTTCGACGCGACGTCGAAGCTGCCGACCAGGCTCAGGCCGCTGAACCCGGGGCCGCCGGTCCAGCCGCGCACCATGACGTAGTAGCGGCCGTTGCGGCTGGTGTCGAAGTCGGTCGAATCGCAGGTCTCGTTGTTGCCGTTCAGGAACGGGCGGCAGTCGTACGTCGTCGTGGTCGGCTGCGCGCCGAAGCGGACGTACAGGTCGCCGTCGCCGCTGCCGCCGGAGATCGAGAAGCTCAGGTTCTCATGGCCGGACGGAACGTCCAGGAAGAAATGCAGGTTCTCGCCGCTGCCGGCCGACAGGTTGTTGACCGGCACGCCATTGGTCAGCGCGACCGGACCGGTGCTGACCGTCACCTGCTGCTGCGCGGTGTCGCTGGCGCCGCTGTCGTCGGTGACCGTCAGCGTGACGGTGTACGTTCCGGCCGATGCGTAGGTGTGGTTCGTGGTCAGCGTGCCGCTGGCGGTGGCGCCGTCGCCGAAGTCCCACGAGGCCGCGGTCAGCGTGCCGTCGGGGTCGGACGACGCGGTACCGTCGAAGCTTACGGTCAGGTCGCTGGCGCTGAACGCGAACGAGGCAGTCGGCGCGGTATTGCCGCCGCCCCCGCCGCCGATGAAACCGGTATAGAGCAGGCGGTTCGGCGAGCCGTTGAGGCTGCTCAGCCGGCCGGTGGTCGCGTTGTTGACCAGCGCGCTGAACACTTCCGCCGGCGCCGCACTCGGGTTGGCGTCCAGGTACAGCGCCGCGGCGCCGGCCACGTGCGGCGAGGCCATCGACGTGCCGCTGATGGTGTTGGTGGCGCTGTTGCTGCCGATCCACGTCGACGTGATCGACGAGCCCGGCGCGAAGATGTTGATGCACGAGCCCCAGTTCGAGAACGACGAACGGCTGTCGCTCGAGGTACTGGACCCGGTCGTGATCGCTTCGGCGACCCGGTTCGGCGAGCCGACGCAGGCGTCGGAATTGTCGTTGCCGGCAGCGACGGCGAAGGACACCCCGGAATTGATCGCGCCGCGAACGGCATCGTCCAGCGCGGTCGAACTGCCGCCGCCGAGGCTCATGTTCGCGACCGCCGGCAACTGCGCGTTGGCCGCGACCCAGTCGACGCCGGCGATCACGCCGGAATTGCTGCCGGAGCCGTCGCAGCCGAGCACGCGCACGGCCCACAGCGTAACGTCCTTGGCCACGCCCCAGGTCTCGCTGCCGACCGTGCCGGCCACGTGCGTGCCGTGCCCGTTGCAGTCGTTGGTGCCGTTGCCGTCGCTGATCGCGGTGAAGCCGGCGTTGGCCCTGCCGCTGAAGTCGTTGTGGCTCAGCAGGATGCCGGTATCGATGATGTAGGCGTTGACGCCGGCGCCCGAGGCATTCCAGGTGTAGGTGCCGTCCAGCGGCAGGTCGCGCTGGTCGACGCGATCGATCCCCCAGGTCGCGTTGGTCTGGGTCGCGCCGATCGACACGACGCTGTCCTGCTCGATGTAGACGACGTTCGGGTTCCGGCTCAGCGCGTCCAGCGCCTGCTCCGGCGCCCGGATCACGGCGCCCTGCAGCACGTGGTCGAAGGTTCTAAGCACCTGGCCGTTCGACGCGCGTGCCAGTTCGCCGGCGGTCCTGGCCACGAACACGCGCGCTGCTGCCGAGCCGCGTGGATGCCGCTCGTCGAACACGACGATCCACTGGTCCTCGATTCCTCGTTGTTCGGCCCGGATTACCGGCGCTCCCTTCGCCGTGCCGCCGGACCCCTCCTGGGCAGCGATGCCTTCCGATATGCCGGCCAGCGCCAGCAATGCGCCTGCCAGAAGCGCCCGGTACAGGCGCCTTCCGTGCGGCGTTCGCGCCGCACCGCACTGGTATGTGGTGTTGATGCTCATCAGTCGATTTCTCCCGTTTTATCAGATCGCTCCCCCATAGCTGCATCACGAGTCCGCGAGCGAAACAGACGGACTCCGGGCGACAACCGCCGGCGCCGGGACGATGAACCCGTGCGACGGACCCAAGCGGCCGTTACGCCGGATGAGGCGGTATCGTCCGTGCATTCCCTGGATTGGCGGATTTCCCTGACCCGAAGACGAATGCCCCCACTCGCCTTCGATCGCCAACCAACGTTTTCACGTTAACCCGGCGCGCCGACGATTTGCAAATTCGCTCGCCGTCCGGTTTCGAGCCGAAAATCCGAATGAATATCAAAGGCCTGTCGGCAGCAAATGAAACCCGACCTGAATATTCAAAAACATGGATGTAGTGATCGCGATCACGGGCGACGCCGGGTCAGCGCGTTCCAGTGCATCCACGGACCGGTTCGGGAAGCGAAACCTGCGGCAACGCGGCAAACGTTTCGGGCCGCGTGGCGCTATGCTCGGCACACCCGAAAAGCGCACGGATGGCCATGCCCAGGTCAGCGACGAAAACACGCCCCAACCGACCGATCACGATCGACGGCGTGACTGTGAAGCCCGGCACGCGCCATAGTATCGACGTCGAGGTCGGGAGGCTGTACACGCATTCGCCGACAACGATGCCGGTGCAGGTCGTCTGCGGCAGGAAAGCCGGTGCGGTGCTATTCGTCTGCGCCGCGATCCACGGCGACGAGCTCAACGGCGTCGAGATCATCCGCCGGCTGCTCGGGATCAAGGCGCTGAACCGGCTGCGCGGCACGCTGATCGCGGTGCCCATCGTCAACCTGCACGGGTTCATCGACAAGAGCCGCTACCTGCCCGACCGGCGCGACCTGAACCGCTGCTTCCCGGGCTCGGAGACCGGCTCGCTGGCCAGCCGCATCGCCAACCTGTTCATGAACGAGATCGTCTCGCAGGCGACCCACGGCATCGACCTGCATACCGGCGCCATCCATCGCGGCAACCTGCCGCAGATCCGCGCCAACCTCGACGACGAACACACGCGCGAACTGGCGCTCGCGTTCGGCACGCCGGTGATTCTGAACGCGGCGATCCGGCCCGGCACGATTCGCGCCGCGGCCACCGGCAAGGTGCCGGTGCTGGTCTACGAGGCCGGCGAGGCGCTCCGGCTCGACGAACTGGCCATCCGCGGCGGCGTCAACGGCATCGTGCGCGTGATGCGCAAGCTGGAAATGCTGCCGCCATCGCGCAGCAAGGCGAAACCGCCCGACCCGGTCATCGCGCGCTCGTCGAGCTGGGTGCGCGCGCCGCAGAGCGGAATTTTCCGGTCATTCGCCCGCTACGGCCAGCGCGTCGTGCGCAACGAGACGCTGCTCGGCGTCGTCTCGGACCCTTACGGAGAGCACGAGGAGGAGATCAAGGCACCGTATTCCGGAATCGTCATCGGCCAGCTCCACCTCCCGCTGGTCAACGAGGGAGACGCGATCTACCACATCGCGCGCTTCCACCGCAGCGACATCGCGGCCGAGCGTGTCGAGGATTTCCACGAATCGCTCGAAGGGCCGGATTATCCCTACGCGGACCCTTCGCAGCCCGAACTTTGACTCAATCGGCAGCCGGACGGTACGCTCGCTCGAGGAGACGGGCCAGAAGCAGCCAGGCGGCGAAGACCGTGCAGCCGCCTGCGGCCGCCAGGTTCTCTAAAAACGACGGCGCAAAGATCGCATAGAACCTGTCGTCGCGCACCAGCGCCGAGAAGCTCGAGACGCAGAACGGAATCGCGTAGAGCCGGAACAGCCGCCAGAACTCGCGCGCCGGGCCGCCGCCGTGGCGCACGCTGAGCACCAGCGCGGTACCGACGACGACCGACATCGCCAGCGAGTTCAGCCACAGCCGCGGCGAAGATTCGAAGTGCAGCCAGACCATGACCACGTACCACACCAGCAGCAGCCACAGCGCCGTCATCGCCGAAGACAGTTGCGCGAAATGTCGGATCACTCTCAGCAACGCGGGCGTCCGTGGCCGTGCCGGACCGCCGCTGCCGGTATCATGCGCAGGATTATTCGAATCGGGAAATCCGTCATGAATCGATTGTCGTTGCTGTTGTTGACCGTGTTGACCGTGTTGACCGTGGCGCTGGCTCCAGCCGCGCCGGCCCAGCAATCCTACTTCCCCGACCGCCACGAGTGGCAAACCATTGCACCGGCCGAGGCCGGCTTCGACGCCGAAAGGCTGGCCGCGGCGGTCGAGTTCGCGCAGGCCGCGGCCGTGACCGAGCCGAAGGACCTGCACCAGGTCATCACCGACTCGTTCGCGCCGCGCGAACCGGACTTTCACATTCTCGGGCCGACGAAGCCGCGCGACGAGGACAGCGGCATCATCATCCGCGGCGGCCGGATCGTGTCCGAATGGGGCGACGTCGACCGCGTCGACATGACCTTCAGCGCGGTCAAGAGCTACCTGGCCACGACCTGGGCGATCGCCTGGCGCGACGGCCTGATCGAGTCGCTGGACGATCGCGTCGCCGAATACGTGCGCGACGGCAAGTTCGATTCCGAGCACAACGCACCGATCACATGGCGGCACCTGCTCAACCAGACCTCGGACTGGTCGGGCACGCTGTGGGACGTGCCCGACTGGGCCGACCGGCCCGAGGGCGAAGACCCCGAGCAATGGCCGAACCGCGAACTGCACGCCCCGGGAACGAACTTCAAGTACAACGACGTGCGCGTCAACCTCGCCGCCTGGAGCGTGCTGCAGGTGCTGCGCGAGCCGCTCCCGGTGGTGCTCAGACGCGAAATCATGAACCCGATCGGCGCATCGACGACATGGCGCTGGCACGGCTACGAGAACTCGTGGGTCGTGCTCGACGGGCGCAGGATCCAGTCGGTCTCCGGCGGCGGGCATTTCGGCGGCGGCATGTTCATCTCGGCGCGCGATCATGCCCGGTTCGGGCTTTTGATGGAAAACCGCGGCGTCTGGAACGGCAAGCGGCTGTTGCCCGACGAATGGTTCGACATGCTGCGCGAGCCGACACCGGTCCGGCGCGACTACGGCCTGATGTGGTGGTTGAACACCGACCGCGAGCGCATCCCGGCCGCACCCGAGACGGCCTACTGGGCGGCCGGTTTCGGAGGCAACTACGTCTACGTCGACGAGTGCAACGACCTGGTCGTCGTGCTGCGCTGGGTGCCCGATCTCGCCGGCGTCGTCGACAAGGTGCTGGGCGCCATGGAGCGGCCCAACGCCTGCGAACAGGAGCGTTGATGCATCGGCAAGAGCTGCGGATCGAGACCCGCGGGCGCGGCTTCACCGAGATCACCGGCCCGGTCGGCGGGGTGGTCGACCGCGCCCGCATCGCCGAGGGAATGTGCAACGTGTTCATTCGCCACACCTCGGCCTCGCTGACGATCACCGAAAACGCCGACCCGGACGTGCTGGTCGACCTCGAGACGGTGATTTCGGGCCTTGTTCCGGACGGCGATGCGCGTTACCGGCACGCAGCCGAGGGTCCGGACGACATGTCGGCCCACATCCGTGCGCTGCTGACCCGCACCAGCATCGACATTCCCGTCGCCGGCGGCCGTCTCGCGCTCGGTACCTGGCAAGGCCTCTTTTTATGGGAGCACCGGGCAAATGCGCACACGCGCCGGGTGCTGGTTTCGGTAACATGAGCGCCCGGCCCTGCGCCTGTCCGCAGGAATCGCCCGCGATCGAATCGAATCAAGACAAACTCGGGGAACATTGATGAACCAACCCGCACCCGCCGCCGGCACGCCCGGCAAGACCTTCTTCGGCCATCCGGCCGGGCTCGGCACGCTGTTCTTCACAGAGCTTTGGGAACGCTTCAGCTACTACGGCATGCGAGCGCTGCTGGTGCTGTTCATGGTCGAGGCGGTCGCCTCCGGCGGGCTGGGCTTCGACGATCCCACCGCCACCGCGATCTACGGCCTGTACACCGCCGGCGTGTACCTGGCCGCCCTGCCCGGCGGCTGGCTGGCCGACCGCGTGTTCGGGCAGCAGAACGCAATCTGGTACGGCGGCATCGTCATCGCCGCCGGGCACATCACGCTGTCCCTGCCCGGCTTCGGCGTGGTTCCGGAAGCCTGGGGCTTCTTCTTCGGCCTGATCCTGATCGTGATCGGGACCGGGCTGCTCAAGCCGAACATCTCGAGCTGCGTCGGCGAGCTGTACCCGGAAGGGGGTGCGCGCGAGGACGCCGGCTACGTGCTCTACTACATGGGCATCAACCTCGGTGCGTTCCTGGGCCCGCTGATCTGCGGCTTCCTGCGCGTCAACATGGGCTGGCACTGGGGCTTCGCCGCGGCCGCGGTCGGCATGATCGCCGGGCTGATGGTCTATCGCGCCACGCAGCGGCACCTCGGAGACTTCGGCAAGCTGCCGTATCCGACGCCGCCGGGCAAGGAAGCCTCGACGCGCAACACGAAACTCGCGATCTACGTCGCGACCGCGGCGATCTTCTTCGTCGCCGTCCTCGGGCTGGAGGGCGCGCTCGACTTCGATGCCGTCGGCCTGTCGCAGGCCAGCGTCTACGTCATCGTTGCCGTCGCCGCACTGTTCTTCGGGCGGGTGCTGCTCGACAAGGAACTGACCCGGCTCGAGCGCAACCGCACGATTGTGCTGGTCGCGCTGTTCATCGGTGCGGCGCTGTTCTGGTCGGGCTTCGAGCAGGCGGGCTCGTCGCTGAACCTGTTCGCCGAGCGCTACACTGCGCGCGAGATGCTCGGCATCGTGATTCCGGCCGAGGTGTTCCAGTCCTTGAACCCGATGTACATCCTGATCTTCGCGCCGTTCTTCTCGGCGCTGTGGATCAACCTGGGCCGGCGCAACATGGATCCGTCGATTCCGCTGAAATTCGCGCTCGGCTTTCTTCAGCTCGGAATCGGCTTCGGCTTCATGTGGATCGCCGCCAGCCTGATCCAGGACGGCGACCAGGTGCTGCCGGTGTGGCTGCTGCTGACCTACCTGTTCCACACCACCGGCGAGCTGTGCCTGAGCCCGATCGGGCTGTCGGCCACATCCAAGCTCGCCCCGCGGGCCTATTACAGCCAGATGATGGGCATGTGGTTCTTCGGCGCCGCGCTGGGCAACCTGCTGGCCGGGCTGATGGCCGGCGAGTTCAGCGGCGAGAACGTCGAGGAGTTTCCGCAACTCTATCGCCAGATCGTGATCTTCTGCGGCGTCGTGTTCGTCGCCTTCCTGATCGCCACGCCGTTCCTCAAGAAGCTGGCCGCGCTCGACAAGATCCCCGACGAATACACCCGCGAGGACGAACCGGGCGCGTTCGAGGGCGAGGTGCACAAGCCGGGGACGTGATCAATTCACGGCTTTGCTTTTCCAGACTGCCAGCAGTGCGGCCTGCGCCGGCAGCAGCCACAGCAGCAGGTCGTGGTTCCACTGCGCGCCGGGCAGGAACTTGAGCAGGACGGACGCCATCAGACCGGTGCCGATCATCGCCGCGGCGATGCGTTCCAGCCGGCCGCCGCGGAAGCGCCACAGCAGTGCAGCCAGCGGGTTGAACAGCAGCAGGTTCTCGTTGGAGCACGCGGCCTGGTGATCGGTGGCCAGCCACAGGAACGCCAGCAGCAGCCCGCCGGCGGTCACGAACACGAGCCACAGGCGGGCGCCGGCCAGCGCGAGCGCGCGGCGCCGGAAAAGCGCGGACGGGGCCGCGCTCAGCGCCGCGCTCAGCGCCGCGAGCCCGCCGAACAGCATCCACGGGAATTCGGGCCTTTCCGGATCCGGCGGCCGGGTCGATTGGTACAGCACCCGGTCGGCCAGCACCAGCGGCTCGCGGCCGCCGGCGGACGCGGCCACCGTCATGTCGCCGACCGTTTCGGCAACGACTTCGGGCAGAAACATTTCCTCCCAGCGGCTGCGCGGCCGGTCGGCCGGCCGGCCGAGGCCGGCCTCGATGCCGACATAGAGCAGCGGATCGTCCTGCACCATCCGGCGGGTGTGGGCGCGATAGTCCAGCCGGGCTGGCTCATCGACGGTGGCCTCGCGCAGCGCGCCGTCGAGCGCGAAGTCGAGCGCGTCGCGGATCCGGGTCGAGCAGTTGTAGAGGAAGTAGTCGTAGGCGAAATCGCGATTCGCCGGCGCCACGCGCGTTTCCAGCCAGCCGGTCAGCCGTCGAACCGCCTCCGGCGACAGGTTCAGCAACTGGGCCCGGATCGTGCGATCGCGCCGGCGGTAGTAGGACAGTTCATCCTCCGGGTCGCGCGCCAGCGCGAAGTAGATCATCTCGCCGAACAGGAACTCGCGGTAGAACCCCGGCTTGTCGAAATCGAAGAAGCCGAAGTTGTAGATGGAATCAACACCACGCTCCGGGTCCCGGATCCAGATCGCGTTGTGGCCGAACTGCTCCTCGACCCGCTCGGCCGTGCCGTAGGTCATCAGGAAGGCCTGCTGCGAGTGCGCGGGCGACGCGGCAAACAGGATCAGACAAATCGCGGCGAATCTGTGCATATCCGGGGCAATGGCGGCCAGCCGGGATCATACCAATTGCCGCCAGCCGGTTGATCGCAAGGAAACTCTGCAAAACCTTGCGAGCGCCTGGCTGACGGTGGCCGGGAGCGGCAACAGCGCCGGAATTCGATCAGCGCGACGCGCTGCAATCGATCGGGACCGGTTCCGTTCCCTTCCGATTGCTACACTCGCCCCGACCACAGGAGCCATGCCATGTCGAGGATTCGCTTCACCAATCGCGCCGGGCTGGAACTGACCGGCAACGTCGATCTGCCGCCGGGCGGGCGCTGGCAGGCCGCCGCGCTGTTCGCGCATTGTTTCACCTGCACGCGCAACATCAAGGCCGCGCGCAACATCACGCGGGCGCTGGCCGACGCCGGCTTTGCCGTGTTGCGCTTCGACTTCACCGGGCTGGGCGAGAGCGACGGCGATTTTGCCGACACGACGTTTTCGAGCAACCTCGACGACCTCGAGGACGCGGCCGGCTGGATGGCCGCAAACCTCGCCCCACCGCAATTGATGATCGGCCACTCGCTGGGCGGCGCGGCCGTGCTGGCGGCCGCCGGGCGGGTCGAAAGCGTGCGCGCCGTCGCCACACTGGCCGCCCCGGCCAGCGCCGACCACATCCTCAAGCAGTTCGCCGACGACCTGAACGAAATCGAGACCGAGGGCAGCGCCGAGGTCCGGCTCGCCGGCCGCCCGTTCCGGATCCGCAAGGACTTCGTCGACGATGCCCGCAGCCACTCGCTCGAGGAACGGCTGGGCAACCTGCGCCGGGCATTGCTGGTGATGCATTCGCCGGCCGACACGATCGTCGCGATCGACAACGCGCAGAAAATCTTCGCGGCAGCCAAGCACCCGAAGAGCTTCGTCAGCCTCGACAGCGCCGACCACCTGCTTTCCGACGAGGCCGATTCGCGCTACGCCGGCGGCGTCATCGCGGCCTGGGCCGGCCGCTTCCTGAAGCTCGACGAGCCCGAGCCGGCCGACAACGTCCAGGTCTTCGGGTGCACCTCGAACAAGTTCCTGTGCCGCGTCCAGGCCGGCCGCCACGCGCTGCTCGCCGACGAACCGGAAGCCAACGGCGGCACCGACCTCGGCCCGGACCCGTACCGGTACCTGGCGGGCGCGCTCGGCACCTGCACCGTGATGACACTGAACATGTACGCCCGGCACAAGAAGCTGGACGTCGAGCGCGTGACCTGCGAAGTCTCGCACGACCGCATCCACGCCGACGACTGCGAGGACTGCGAGAAGACCGCCGGCAAGGTCGACCGGCTCACCCGGGTCATCGGCATCGAAGGCGAGCTCGACGACGAGCAGCGCAGGCGGATGCTCGAGATCGCCGATCGGTGCCCGGTGCACCGGACGCTGGAGAACGAGATCAGGGTCGACAGCAGCCTGCGCTGAGGCCTGCTACCGGTCGTCGCTGCCCCCGCTGGCGGCCGGGTCCTCTTCGTCGTCGATCAGTTCCATTTCGCGCAAGGTTACATTGCCGGCGCCGACGGCCTTTTGCAGCCGGGTCTCGAACTGGACGATCTTGTCGAAATCCCACAGCCCGTCGCGGAAGAACTGATTGCCGGAGACGAAGTTACCGCCGCGGTCGGTGACGTAGACGACCCGGTTGGCGCCGACGCGCGAGCCGCCGCTGGTCTTGCGCGCAAGCATGCGTTCCATCTCGCGATCGGTACGCGCGATTGCAACCTGGTCGCCGTACTCCGGCTTCAACTCTTCTTCGAGGATGCGTTTCGCGACCTTCCGGTGCTTGTCGCTGAATTGGTCCCAGACCTCGTCGGCGATCCGTAGGTATTTCGGGTACCCACGCTCGGCCGAAAGCTCGAGCCAGGCCCAGCCGCGCAGCGGGTCGCGTTCGACCCCGTGGCCGTTGACGTACATCAGACCGAGATTGAACTGGGCCAGCTTGTCGGCCCAGCGGGCTGCAAGCCGAAAATTCCCGGACGCGGCCTGGTAGTCGCCCTGCCTGAAGAACCGGACACCGCGCTCGGTGAACGGCGTTCCGGGAGCATTTCGGGCGTAGTTGTTGATATTGACGACCTGGGCGGCGCCGGCCAGCGGCGCGAGCAGCAGCGCTGCCAGCACTGCGGCCATCAAACCGGTTCGGCGAATCTGCATCCCTGCCCTCCTGCTGAAGGTCCGCTGCCGTTATCGACCGTGGTGACCGCCGAAAGTGCCGCACGATTGCGGGCCCCGGCCGACACCCGGGACCGGCGCGGCGGTCAGAACCGCGAGCGCAGGCCGACGAACGTGCCGTCGTTGCGCACGGCCAGTTCGCGCATCAGGAGCGCGAAGCGCATGCCGCTGACGGTGATGCCGCGCCCCTCGACGTACTGGGTCGGGAACCCGACCGCGTGGATCCGCACCCGCCGGCGGCCGTCGTCTCCGCGCGGGTTCATCCGTTCGACCGAATCGAGCACCTGCTGCACCGACGTGCCGGTGAACTCGTCGCCGAATACGTAGATGCTTATGCGCTTGTCCGGGTCGTGGAACATCCGGATCGCGCGCGCGATGCCCTCGACCGGCGAACTGTTCGAAAACGGCTGCCAGCGGGCCAGGCGCGCGAGGATCAGGCGCCGGCGCGACGGGGTGTCGGGCATCCACTGGCCCTCGTACTGCTCGAACATCAGCATGCCCATGTCGTTCATCACCTGGATGCCGCGTACGTTCGGGTACAGTTCCAGCGTTTCCTCGAACTTGCGCAGGACGTTGCCCCACTCCCGCAACATGCTGCCTGAGGTGTCGATGACGAAGATGATGTATTCGCTGTCGACTGGAATCCCCGCCACGGTCGCGTCGGGCACCAGCGCATCGCGATCGCGCAGGCGCCGCATTTCCTCGGTCAGCGTCTGCCGGGCCGCCACCAGCCGGTCGGCGATCGTCGTCGTTGCTCGCTCGTCCAGATCCGCCTGCCCGGCGCGCGCCCGGGCCTGCGCGGCCCGCGGTTCGAGCGCGCGCAAGCGTTCGCGCAGCGCCTGCAGCGTCGATTCGCGCTCGCCCAGTTGCGCGCGCAGCCGGCCGATCCGGGCATCGACCGCCGGCAGCGCCTCGGCCAGCGCCGCGCGCTGCGTGGCCAGGTCCAGTCCCTGTTCCTCGATCAGCGTCGGCTCGGCCGACTTGGTGATGACCAGCAGCAGCACGATCGCACCGAACCCGGCGCTGATGACGTCTAGAAACGACAGATTGTTGCCGGCCGCCCCGCGTTCCCGATTACTCAGAATGCCCATGAATCACCAGGTTCCCGATTTCCTAGGGCCAGTCATGCGACGGTGAGATCATCACCCCGCCGGTCACCTGCGCCAGTTGCCAGAACAGGCTCGCGGCCAGCGGGTCGCCTTCCATCGGAAACAGCACGACGTTGACCGGCACGCCGGGCGGAAGCCGCTCGAACGCCTGCTCGAACAGCCGCCGGCGCTGCTCGGCGCTGACCCGGCCCTTGCCCGATCCCGAAGCGCCAACCGTGGGCGTATGGTCGGTAATCAGGATGATGCTGTCCGGCGCCGGGTCGAGCTGAGCGGCGGCCCGGAACGCGTTGTGCAGGCTGGTGCCGCCGCCGGGCCGGGTCTCCCGCAGCCGCCGGATCGCGTCGGCGATCCCGGCGCCGTCGCCAACCTGCAGCCACCGCCCCGAGGTCTCCGGCACCACCGGGCGCGCCTGCTCGTTGAACACGTAGAGCTGCCAGGCCGAACCGGTCGGGATCTGCGCCGCCATCCACGCCGCCGCGTCGAGGCCACGCTGCCACTTGCCGGCGTTGGCGATCGCCTCGGCGTCCATGTTGCGCAGCCGGATCGCCTCGACGATGGTCTCGGCGAGCATGCTGGCCGAGATGTCCATCAGGATCAGGATGCGCTCGCCGGAGACGTCCAGCCCGGTCAGGTACTGCCGGCGGCCGTCGCCGGCCCGGGCAAATACCGAGTCGGCGCCGGCCGTCTCGCGCCGCAGCGCGGCCACCTCGGCCTCCAGCGCACGCACCTCGTTCTGCAGGCGCTCGATCTCCTCGCGTCGCGCCGGGTCGGCGCCCGGGTCGGGCTCGGTCGCGACCAGCCGGCGCAGTTCGGCCAGCCGGGCGCGCGCGCCCTGCAACTCCTGCTCGCGCTTCTCGAGCGCGGACGCGAGCGCCTCGGCCGTGGCCTCCAGCGCGTCGAACTCGGCCTGCATGGCCGCGACCTCGGCCTGCTGCTCGGCGGTGGCCTGACGCGAGCGCACTTCGCTGGCGTGGTTGATGATCAGGAAGATCAGGATGACCGAGCCCAGCCCGACCGACATCACGTCGAGAAACGAAAGGCTGAAGGTCAGCAGCGGACGATTGTTGCGGTCCTTGCGCACGGTGGTCCGGCCCCGGTCCGGTTCAGCGCACCAGCAGGTAACGCAACAGGTTGCGGTCGGAGGCCGCCTGCGTATCGAGCACCAGACGCTCCTGGAACTGCTGGAGCTGGTAGAGCATGAACATCAGCACGATGCTCAGCAGCAGCGCGATCAGCGTCGAGTTGAACGCCGTGCCCAGCGCCGCGGTGACTCCGGTGATATTGCCCTCGACGGCCTGGTGCGCCATCGACAGCGCCGCGCCGATGCCGCGCACGGTGCCGATGAATCCGATCGACGGGATCGCCCAGGCCATGTAGCGCACCATCGCCAGTTCCGAGTCCATGCGCTCGTGCTCGGCCCGGCAGACCGAGTCGACGGCTTCGGAGACGTCCTGCAGGTTGCGCGTGGCGCGGAACCGGTGCAGCGCCGCGTGCAGCGCGCGCGCGTACAAGCCGTCGCGCTCGATCGGCGGCAGCGCCTCGATTGCGCGCGCGTGGTCGCGCGCGTCCTCCGGCAGCACGCTCTCGCCGGGCGCGATCGGAATCAGGTCGCGACCCAGTTGCCGCCGCTGGCGCACGACTTTGCGGCCCTTGTCGATGATCAGGGCCGTGCTCCAGAACAGCAGGATGAAGCAGATTTCCTGCTCCGGATCCCTCAGGATGACCCAGACCGAGCGTTCGACCTCGGCGTCGGGCTGCTCGGCCAGCAGCATGCGCTGCTCCTGGAGTGCGTCCTGGGCACGCGGCCGGACCACGCCGGTATACAGCGCGTGCACGACGACGATCGCGACCAGCAGCGCCCCGGCCTGGAACACGAGTTCCCGGGAAAGACCCCCGGGCAGGCGCCTGGCCATCAGAGAATTTCCTTCCGGGTCATGAATAATCCGGGTTCAAATGTCGGTGGGATAGTCGACGGCTCGCTCGGCGATGATCCGATCGGCGGTCGTCGCCCGCGATTGCGCCTGCGCATTGCCGGCGGCGTCGAATACGGTCCACAGCGCGGCCGCCGCAACCAGCAGCAATGCCAGCGACAGCGACAGCATGATCCGGTATTTCATCTGGTACCTCCTTTTCAGCCGGCCGCGCCGGGCCGGTCAACGATCGTCGCCGAAGCCGGCTAGCGGGTGTCGGCGGCGGCCTGTGCCGAGGTGCGCTCGGCGGCGTCCTGTTCGATCAACTGCTGCTGCTCGGCGACCATCTCGCCCAGGATTTCGCGCCATTGCGCGTACTGGGCTTCGGCCGATCCGGTCAAACGCACGGTCTTGTCCTTGACGTCGAGCACCATCGGTTCGAGGTCGCGCTCCAGCGATTGCCCCAGTTCGCGCAACGATTCGATGTGGATGCTGGTCTGGCGGCCCTTGTCGATGCCGCTGGCGACCGCGTAGATCCCGCCGACGATCGCGACCTGCGACGCGAACTGGCCGAGGTCAGAGTCGGATTCGAACGCACCGAACAGCCCGCCGAGAATCGCCAGCGCACCCAGCGCCTTGCGCGTATTGGCCTGCCGGCGCAGCTCCTTGAGGTTCTGCATCTCGCGGTAGCTGGCCTCGCGCCAGTCGCCGTACGGCACCTCCATCCGGTCGTGGAAGTCGCTGTAGTGCTGGTCGAGGATGTCGACCATGCGCGCATCACGCCGGCGCGCCTCGTCGATCGGCCCGGCCAGCGGATCCGGCCCGGCGGCCGGTGCCGGAGAAATCAGGCCGTTGCGGCCGGTTTCGAGCCTGGGCCCGTAGACCTCCGGTGCCAGTTCGGCGGCGAACTGCAGCCGCGCGACCTCGGCGATCTCGCGCTTGGCCGTCGTGTCCAGCTTGCGGCGCGCGGCGAGCAGGTCGTTGGCGATCCGGTTGTACAGCGACTGGAACGGGTCCTCGTTGTTGTCGCTGGAAATGCGATAGCGCGGCTCGTTGATCGTTTCGTTGTAGGTTCGGTCCAGCCATACCCGCCCGGCAGCGTCCTGCGCCCGGACCGCCACCTCCAGCGTTTCGCCGTGCGAATCCAGAATCCGGCCGGTCACCTCGAGCTCGGCGCCGGGCATCCGCGACGGCACGACCCGGACGTCGCCCCAGTAGCCGCTCTGCTGTAGCGTCGAGCGCAGCGTATACGGCACGTAGCGGGCCTCGGCGGCGCGCACGTCGGTGAACACCAGCTCGACCTGCTTGAATTCCGGGTCGCTGGGCACGTTGGCGTCGAAACGGACGATGTTGACGTTCAGGACGTCGGATTCCGGCAATTCGGTGGTCGCTACCTCGAGCGGCTCAACCGGGGTGGGCGGCGCCGACGGATTGTCGACGGTGGCGCAACCGGCCAGCACGCTCGCGACCAGCAGCCCCGCCAGGCAGCCGGCCCGGGCCGCCGGCGCGGGCGCGCGCCGCGCGGCGGATCTCTTTGCAGCATTGTCCGCCTCGAATTCGACCATTCCCGTGAATTCCATTGTTTGCCCGTCCATGTCCGGCAGTCGATGATAAAGGATACGCCGCCGCTTGCCGGCCGGGCACCTCCGTACACGGACCGGGAAACCGGACCCGATCATTGCAGGCCGGCGGCCGCTGCGGGCGAAAGTGCAAGCGGCCCGGACGCTCTGCGCCACCGGACCCGGGCCGTGGCCGGCCGTGCAATGGGTTCGACGCCGGCGCGGTCTCATCGGTTCATGAAAGAGTCGATTCGCATTCCCGGACCGGCGTCGGGCGCCGTGCCCGCCGCCGGCGTCTTGCTCGCCGCCGTGCTGGCATTCAATGCCGCGCCGCTGCCCGCCCAGATCGTCGACGGGGTCCGTACGCCGGGACAGTTGTCGGGCGACCTGGAGCGTTCAACCGGCCGCGTCGTGCTGCTGCACTTCTGGGCGTCGTGGTGTATCCCGTGCCGCGCCGAGATGAACGAACTGGCCAAGTTCCGGCGCAACGGCTATCCCGAACTGGCCGAGGACGGGCTGCGCGTGGTCACGATCAGCAACGACGTCCGCGACGGCGACCTCGAACGCTTCGCGGAACAGGTCGATCTCGCGTTCCCCGTCTACTACGATCCGTACTCGAAGCTGACCGGCCGCTACGGCGTGCGCGGCCTGCCCAGCACCGTCGTGCTGGATGCCGACGGCCGCGTCGTCGATCAGATGCTCGGAGCGCAGTCCTGGTCCAGCCCGGCGTTCCACGACCGGCTGCGGCAATGGCTGGATCGCCGGGCCGGGGATACGAAGACAACGTCGATTGCTGAAACGGGAGCCTCCACCGATGACTAGAGAACCTCCGAACAAGCCCGCTGGAATTGCGGCGGCTGCGGCACTGGTGCTGGCGGCAACGGCGCCGACGGCCGCGTGGCCCCAGTCCGATCCGGGCACGTCCGACCGTTCGCAATCGACCGGCCAGCCGGAACCGGCCGGGAACGACGAACTGTTCGACCGGAGCATGCGCGAGCTGTTCGACACCTCGAACGCGATTTCCGACAAGGCCGGCGCCGACGAGCCGGTCACGTTCAGCGGCGACGACCAGCCGCGCTGGCTGCAGGGTCTGACCGTCACCAAGTCCGACAACCCGATGCTCGAGTCCCGCTGTCGCGAACAGGCGCTGGCCGCGAACACAGAGCGGTTGCAGGCCGAGGGCGGCTATGGCCCCGATGCCGAAACGTTGCAGGCGACGATGGAGCACATGGAGATGCACCACGCGTTCATCCGCGACAACCGCATCTCCTACGGGGAATACCTGAAGACGCTGGCGCAGTGCACCGAATTCTGCGCGCCGCTGGTGGCCAGCCTGATGCAATGTCACGTGCTTTCGGTCGCGCGCCGACCGCACGGCATCGTACTGTTTGAACTTGACAGCAGCCGCGTCGACGAACGATTCCGCGGCGGCGTCATCGACGAGATGGCCGCCGAATACGAGGCTGCAGACGACGCGCGCATTCTCGTCATCGGTCGCGCCAGCCAGATCGGCAATCTGGAGTACAACCGCCGCCTCGCGGCGCAGCGCGCGCTGGCCGTCCGCGACGAGCTGACCGGCCGCGGCGTGCCGTTTGATCGAATCCGGCCGATCTGGTTCGGCTGGGAGCCGCCGCAGATCGACGAGATGATCGCGGCCGAATACGGCATCTCGGATCTGATGACCCAATACGGCGAGACTGGCGTAAATCAGAGCGTCGTGATGGTGATTTTCTGACCGCTGACCGAGGTACTATTCGGTCTCGCCACCCGCCTGGTCTTCGCCTTCTTCGTCCGAAGCCACGATCCGCGCCAGTCCGATCAGTTTCTCGCCCTCGGCCAGCCTTATCAGGGTCACGCCCTGGGTGTTGCGGCTGACGCGCGAGATCTCGCCGGCCCCGGTGCGCACCAGCGTGCCGGCGTTCGACGTCAGCATCACGTCGTCGTCTTCGCCGACGGCCAGCGCCGAGACCAGTTCGCCGTTGCGGCCCGAGGTCTGGATCCCGATGACCCCCTGTCCGCCGCGGTGGTAGACCGGGAACTCGTCCAGCGGCGTACGCTTGCCGTAGCCGTTCTCGGTCGCCAGCAGCACGTCGCCGCCGCCGTCGACGACCAGCATCGAAACGACGCGCTGGCCGGGCTTGATCCGGATGCCGATGACGCCGCGCGTCTGCCGGCCCATCGGCCGGACGCCGGACTCGTGGAAGCGGATCGCCTTGCCGCCCGACGAGAACAGCAGGATATCTCGCTCGCCGTCGGTGAACGCGACATCGACCAGTTCGTCGTCGCCCTCGAGCTCGATCGCCCAGATGCCGTTGGCGCGGATATGCGCGAAATCCGACAGCGGCGTCTTCTTGACCCGGCCCGAACGGGTGGCGAAGAACACGAACCAGTCGTCCGGAAACTCGCGCGTCGGCAGCACGGCGTTGATGCGTTCGCCCTCGTCGAGCGGCAGCAGGTTGACCATCGGCCGGCCGCGGCTGCTGTGGCCGGCCTGCGGCAACTCGTAGACTTTGGTCTTGTAGACCTTGCCGGCCGACGTGAAGACCAGCAGCGTGTCGTGAGTGTTGGTGACCCAGAAGCTCTCGACGAAGTCCTCGTCCTTGGTCTTCGCCGCGCTGCGACCGCGCCCGCCGCGCTTCTGGCTGCGGTAGCGATCCAGCGGCTGATACTTGGCGTAACCGGCATGCGACAGCGTCACGACCACGTCCTCGGGCGTAATCAGGTCTTCCATCGTCAGGTCGAGCTGGTCGGCGACGATCTCGGTGCGGCGCTCGTCGCCGTAGCCGTCGCGGATCGCTTCGAGTTCCTCGCGGATCACCTGCATCAGCGCGTCGGGCTCGGACAGGATCCGGATCAGCTCGCGAATGGCCTCGAGAATCTCGCGGTACTCGTCGGAAAGCTTTTCCTGCTCCAGGCCGGTGAGCTTCTGCAGCCGCAGGTCGAGAATCGCCTGGGCCTGTTGCGGCGAAAGCTGGTAGCCGTCTTCGCCCAGCCCGAACTCGGGCAGCAGATCCTCGGGGCGCGAAAGCTCGGCCCCGGCCTGGCCGAGCAGCGCGGCCACCGGACCGGGCTCCCAGCGCCGCGCCTGCAACGCTTCGCGCGCATCGGCCGGAGTCGGCGAGCGCTTGATGGTCCCGATGATCGCGTCGAGGTTGGCCAGTGCCACGGTCAGCCCTTCCAGAATGTGGGCCCGGGCGCGCGACTTCTTCAGCTCGAACAGCGTCCGGCGCGTGACGACGTCGCGCCGGTGCATCAGGAACGCCTGCAGCACCTGGCGGATGTTGAGCAATTTCGGCTGGTTGTCGACCAGCGCGACCATATTGATGCCGAACACGCACTGCATCTGCGTGTTCTGGTACAGGTTGTTGAGCACGACCTCGCCGACTTCGCCGCGCTTGAGCTCGACGACCATGCGCATGCCGTCCTTGTCCGACTCGTCGCGGAGTTCGGATATGCCCTCGAGCTTCCTGGCCTTGACCAGATCGGCGATCTTCTCGAGCAGCCGGGCCTTGTTGACCTGATACGGCAGCTCGGTGACGACGATCCTGGTCTTGCCGGTGTCCTCGTTCTCGAAGTGCGCACGCGCGCGCATGTAGATCCGGCCGCGGCCGGTCCGATAGGCCTCGCCGATGCCGGCGGCGCCGTTGATGATGCCGGCGGTCGGAAAATCCGGTCCCGGCAGATGCTGCATGATTGCGTCGATGTCGATCTCGGGGTCGTCGGTCATCGCCAGCAACGCGTTGACGACCTCGTTGAGGTTGTGCGGCGGGATGTTGGTGGCCATGCCGACCGCGATGCCGGAGGCGCCGTTGATCAGCAGATTGGGCGCCCGGGTCGGCAGCACGGCCGGCTCGTATTCGGACTCGTCGTAGTTCGGCGACCAGTTGACCGTGTCCTTGTCGATGTCGGCCAGCAACTCGTGGGCCAGCTTCGCCATGCGCACCTCGGTGTAGCGCATCGCCGCCGGCGAGTCGCCGTCGACCGAGCCGAAGTTGCCCTGGCCGTCGATGAGCATGTAGCGCAGCGAGAACGGCTGGGCCATGCGCACGATGGTGTCGTAGACCGCCGTGTCGCCGTGCGGGTGGTATTTCCCGATCACGTCCCCGACCACGCGCGCCGACTTCTTGTACGCCTTGTTGTAGTCGTTGCCGAGCTCGTGCATCGCGTAGAGCACGCGCCGGTGGACCGGCTTTAGACCGTCGCGCACGTCGGGCAGCGCGCGCCCGACAATGACGCTCATCGCGTAGTCCAGGTAGGACTGCCGCATTTCGTCTTCGAGATTGACCGGGAGAACTTCCTGGGCGAGTTCAGCCATGCAAAAAATCTTCAGTAAAAGGATTTAAAAAGCGACGCAGGTTTCTGAATTTCAATCTTTTATTGTCGGCCATGAATTCGTCATGCCGGCCGTCGCCACAAGCGTTCAAGTTTACCACACGAGGGTCGTTCAGGCCGCTGTGCCGTTCCGCCGGGCCAGGCGTGCGACGCTGTCGCCGAACGGCCGCTCGAGCGCGCCGCGCTCGGTGACGATGACGTCGACCAGGTCGGCCGGCGTGACGTCGAAAACCGGGTTCCAGGCACTCGTGCCTGCCGGCGGCTCGGCCAGGCCGATGCTGCCCCAGATCTCGGCGGCCGGCCGCTGCTCGATCTCGATTCCGGTGCCGGACGCCGTATCGGGGTCCAGCGTCGAGACCGGCGCGACGACCATCATCCGGGCGCCGAACTGCCGGGCCAGCGCGGCCAGCATCAGCGTGCCGACCTTGTTGGCGACGTCGCCGTTGGCGCAGATCCGGTCGGCCCCGGTGATGACCCAGTCGACGCCGCCGCCGGCCAGCAGCCCGGCCGCCGCACCCTCGACCAGTACGCTGCACGGCACGCCCTCGCGCGACAGTTCCCACGCAGTCAGGCGCAACCCCTGAAACCACGGCCGGGTCTCGCACGCGTAGACCTGCTGCAGGCGCTCATCCCGCCACGCCCGGACGATCACGCCCAGCGCGGTGCCGATGCCGGACGTGGCCAGCGAACCGGTATTGCAGTGGGTCAGCACGCGCGAACCGGGCTCGAGCAGCAGCGAGCCGATTTCCGCCATGCGCTGGTTGGCCTCGAGATCCTCGGCATGGATGCGGCAAGCGGTGCGCTCGAGTTCGTCTGCGACCGGCCCCGGCGCCTCGCCGCCGGCGGCCTCGCGCATGCGCTCGACGGCCCAGCGCAGGTTGACCGCGGTCGGACGGGCCGCGACGAGCCGGTCCAGGTCGCCTTCCCAACCGGCCCGGTCGGCCCCGCGCGCCCGCGCGCCGATGACCGCGGCGTAGGCGGCCGCGATACCGATCGCCGGCGCGCCCCGGACGACCAGGTCGCCGATCGCGCGCGCGACGTGCTCGACGTCGGGCATGTCCAGCCAGCGCTCGGCGCCCGGCAGCGCGCGCTGGTCGAGCAGCGAGAGGCTTCGGTCGCGCCACCGGATGGCCTCGACCCGGGAGGCGGCCTGCTCTTCCGGCGGCCCGCCGCTCATTCGCATGCCCGTCCGGACATCGCCGACGAAATGAACGGGATCATGACGGCAGATTGCATTATCATTCTGCCTTTCGGTGCCCGAACGCCGTTGACTGAAACCCGATCGATCAAGGACGCCATGAAATATCCGCTCTCGATTTGCCTCGCCCTCTCCATTGCTGCGCCGTTGTCGGCGCAGCAGGTGCAACCATCGGACATCTCATCGAACAATCCGTTCGAAAGGGACCTGCCAACCGTGATCATCCATACCTCCAGGGGCGACATCAAGGTCGAACTGTTCGACGACCAGGCCCCGATCTCGGTCGAGAACTTCCTCGACTACGCCCGCAAGGGGCATTACGACGGTACCATCTTTCACCGCGTGATCAGCGATTTCATGATCCAGGGCGGCGGATTCGACGTCGATCTGAACCAGCGCCCGACCGGCGAGCCGATCCGCAACGAGGCCGACAACGGGCTTTCGAACCAGCGCGGAACGCTGGCGATGGCGCGCACCAATGATCCGCATTCGGCGACCGCGCAGTTCTTCATCAACGTGGTCGACAACCCGATGCTGGACCACCGCGGCAAGCAATCCGGGCGCACCTGGGGCTACGCGGTGTTCGGACGCGTCATCGACGGCATGGACGTGGTCGGCGAGATCCGGTTCACCGAAACCGAAACGCGCGGCCCGCACCAGAACCTGCCGATCGAGCCGGTCGTGATCGAAAGCGTCGAGATTCTCTGACCGCGCCGGGCCCGACAACCCTGTTCATCTCCGACCTGCACCTGTCCGGGTCGCAGCCGGAGATCACCGAACAGTTCTTCGACTTTCTCGCCGGCCCGGCACGCCGGGCCGGAGCGCTGTTCATTCTCGGCGACCTGTTCGAGGCCTGGATCGGAGACGACGCGGCCGGCGATTTCGGACAGACAGTGGCGAAACGGCTGCGGACGCTCGCCGACGCCGGAACCGCGATCCGCTTCGTGCACGGCAACCGCGACTTCCTGGTCGGCGAGGCGTATTGCCGGCGCGCCGGCATGGGGCTGGTGCGCCAGCCGCGAACGATCGACCTGTACGGCACGCCGACGGTGATCCTGCACGGTGATTCGCTTTGCCTGCTGGATCGGGCCTACCAGCGCTATCGGGCCCGGGTCTCGGATCCGGAGTGGCAGCGGCGCATGCTCGCGCGCCCGGTGTGGTTCCGGCGCGGCATCGCGACGATGCTGCGCGGCGCCAGCCGCTTCTTCAACCGCAGCAAGGAATCTCCGGTTCTGGACGTCACCGCAGAGGCGGTCGCGGCGCTGTTTCGCGAATCCGGCGCAGCGCGGATGATCCACGGGCATACGCACCGGCCGAACCGGCACCGTCATACGGTCGATGGCGTCGAGCGCGAGCGCATCGTGCTCGGCGACTGGTACGAACAGGGCAGCGT
Organism: Wenzhouxiangellaceae bacterium; assembly: GCA_032251475.1. GTDB lineage: Bacteria > Pseudomonadota > Gammaproteobacteria > Xanthomonadales > Wenzhouxiangellaceae. The sequence continues at coordinate 40,607 of JAVVDX010000004.1, forward strand.
GCTGGTCGCCACACCGGAGGCGATCGAGCTTCAGTCGCTGGCGCGCGACTGATCCCGGGCGCTCGACCCGCCGTCGCCGAGACCGTCGTCACCGGGCCGCTGCTTGAGCGGATCGGTGCCGGCCGGTCGTGCGCCGGGCTTGCCGCTCGCCGACGGATTGCCGGTTCCAGAATCGGGCTTTGCGGGCTTATCGAGCTTTTCAGAATTGTCGGACTGGCCCGGCTGGCTGCGCTGGCCGGTCCCGGCCGTCTTGCCGGTCTGCTCCGGCGCCCCGAGATGGCGCAGCCGGACTTCGCGGTCGCTGACGCGCGGCATGCGCTCGGCAATCGCCTTCTTGTCGACCAGCTTCTCGGCACCGCCGCTGAGGTGATCGAAGACCGCCTTGTAGCTGTCGGTCAACTGGTTGATCAGCTGCGCGGTTTCGACGAAGTGTTCGTTGACCTGCTCGCGAAACGCATCGTTCTCGCGCTTGAGCTTCTCGACCGAGCCGCCCGACCCCCGACCGGCGAACCACCACGTCAGCGCGGCACCGACGGCGCCGCCGATGACGACGCCGACGATCAACCAGATCGCGAATTCCATTCCTTACGCCTTGTGCAAGTTGAACTCAAGGCTAACAGATGAGCGGTTAAACCGGCGTTCAACAGCCCCACGGTCGGGAATTGACCAACTCAGGCGCCGCTGCGTTCCTCGACCCATTCGTACACCGACTCGAGCGCCGGGCCCAATCGGCTCGGATCGTTGCCGCCGGCCTGGGCGAAGTCCGGCCGGCCGCCGCCCTTGCCGCCGACCTGCCCGGCGACGTGGTTGACCAGGTCGCCGGCGCGGAACCGGCCGGTCAGATCCCTGGTGACACCCGCGACCAGCCGGACCCCCTGCCCGGCTTCGGTCGCCAGCACGATGATGCCCGATCCGAGCTTGTTCTTGAGCTGGTCGACCGTCTCGCGCAGTCCGTTCGGGTCCACGCCGTCGAGCTTTTCGGCCACGACCCGGATGCCGTCGATCTCGCGTGCGGCCGAACCCAGGTCCGAGCCGCGCGACGAGGCCAGCTTCTGTTTCATCCGCTCGAGTTCCTTCTCGAGTTCGCGCGCGCGTTCGAGCACCTGGTCGACGCGCTCCTCGACCTGGTCGGACGAGGTCTTGAGCCGGCCGGCCAGCGCCCGCAGCCGGGCGTCGGTCTGCTGCATCCAGGCCACCGCGTGGCGCCCGGCGACGGCCTCGATGCGCCGCACGCCGGCCGAGATGCCGGTCTCGGAGATGATCTTGACCGCGCCGATATCGCCGACCCGCGCGACGTGGGTGCCGCCGCAAAGCTCGGTCGAGTAATCGCCGAACTGCATCACGCGGACCCGGTCGCCGTACTTGTCGCCGAAGAACGCCAGTGCACCGGCGGCCATCGCGTCGTCGTAGTCCATGAGCTCGGACGAGGCCGGCGCGTTTTCGCGGATTTGCTCGTTGACCCGGTCTTCGATCGCGCGGATCTGCTCCGGCGCCACCGGTTCGAAGTGCGAGAAGTCGAAGCGCAGCCGGTCCGGCGCGACCAGCGAACCCTTCTGCTGGACGTGCTCGCCGAGAATCTCGCGCAGCGCGGCGTGCAGCAGGTGGGTTGCCGAGTGGTGCCGGACGATGTCGGCCCGGCGTTCGCGGTCGATCGCCGCGCGCACCTCGTCGCCGACTGCGAGCGTGCCCGATTCCAGCACGCCTTCGTGGGCGTGGTAGACCCCGGCCAGCTTGCGCGTGTCCTCGACCAGGAAGCGCGCGTCTTCGGTGCCGATCAGCCCGGTATCGCCGACCTGACCGCCGGACTCGGCGTAGAACGGCGTCTTGTCGAGAATTACGAACGCACGCTCGCCGTCGTCCGATGTCGACAGCGACTCGCGCTTCTGGCCGCCGACGAAGATTGCCACGACTCTCGCCGAGGTGGTCTCGGCCTGCTCGTAGCCGACAAACTCGGTCGCCGGCAGGTCGGCCACGGCCTCGGCGGCCACGCCATCGCGGGCGCCGAACCGGCCGGCCGCACGCGCGCGTTCGCGCTGGGCCTGCATTTCGCGCTCGAAACCGATCTCGTCGACGGTAAGCCCGCGCTCGCGCGCGATATCGCGGGTCAGGTCCATTGGGAACCCGTAGGTGTCGTAGAGCCGGAACGCGACGTCGCCCGGGATTACATCGCCGTCGAGCCCGTCCAGTGCGCCCTCGAGCAGCGTCATGCCCTGGTCCAGCGTCTCGCCAAAGCGCTGTTCCTCGCGCGCGAGCGCGTCGGTGATGAGCTGCCGCTTCTCGATCAGCTCCGGATACGCATCCCCCATCACGTCGGACAGTGGTTCGACCATCGCGGCAAAAAACGGCTGTTTCTGGCCGAGCTTGTAGCCGTGCCGGATCGCGCGCCGGATGATCCGGCGCAGCACGTAGCCTCTTCCGTCGTTGGCCGGCAGCACGCCGTCGGCAACCAGGAACGCGCACGCGCGGATATGGTCGGCGATGACCTTCAGCGAGGCCTGGTCGAGGTCGCCCGTTCCGGTCTTCTCAGCCGCCGCGGCGATCAGGTGCCTGAACAGGTCGATCTTGTAGTTCGAGTGCACGCCCTGCAACACCGCGACCAGCCGTTCCAGCCCCATGCCGGTATCGACGCACGGCTTGGGCAGCGGCGTCATGCTGCCGTCGGCGGCACGGTCGAACTGCATGAACACGAGGTTCCAGATCTCGATGTAGCGGTCGCCGTCTTCCTCCGGTGAACCGGGCGGACCGCCGGGCACGTCCGGGCCGTGGTCATAGAAGATCTCGCTGCACGGCCCGCACGGACCGGTGTCGCCCATCGCCCAGAAGTTGTCGCTCTCGTAACGTTTGCCGGGCTTGTCGCCGATGCGCGAAAACCGTTCCGGGGCCACACCGATCCCGTTGAGCCAGATGTCGGCCGCCTCGTCGTCGTCCTCGTAGACCGTCACCCAAAGTCTGTCGGGCTCGAAGCCGCAGTTGACGGTCAGGAATTCCCAAGCAAATTCAATTGCTTCTCGCTTGAAGTAATCGCCGAAACTGAAGTTGCCCAGCATCTCGAAGAACGTGTGGTGACGGGCGGTGTAGCCGACGTTCTCGAGATCGTTGTGCTTGCCGCCGGCGCGCACGCAGCGCTGGGCCGACGCCGCGCGCTTGTAGTCGCGCTTCTCGGCGCCGAGAAAGACGTCCTTGAACTGCACCATGCCGGCGTTTGTGAACAGCAGCGTCGGGTCGTTGGCCGGCACCAGCGGACTGGAGCGGACGATGCGATGCCCCTTCCCGGCAAAGAAGTCCAGGAATTCCTGGCGGATTTCGGCGGTGGATTTCATGCTTTGAGCGTGATTCGAATCAATGCTGGAACTATAGCTGATTGCGCCCCGGATCAAGTCCCGACACCTCGATCCGGGCATTGATCGGAGTCCGAATGCGGTACGTACAATGCCGGCATGGAAATCGTCGAATCGCGCACCGGGGCCGCATGGCGGCGTTCGGGCGATCCGGGCGCCCGGCGCGCGCTGGTGCTGTTTCACGGCCTGGCCAGCAACGGCTCGCGCTGGCGCGAGTTTGCCGAAACCGTCGAGGCAGACGAATCGCTGCCCGGCTGGAAGATCGTCGCGCCCGACCTGCGCGGCCACGGACGCTCGGCCCGGCGCGGGCGAATCGACTCGAAGCGCTGGGCGCGGGATTTCGAGACCATGCGCGTGGCCGAGGGGATCGAGACCCTCGTGCTCGGCGGCCACTGCCTGGGCGCCAATCTGGCGATCCGGATCGCCGCCGGAGGTCCGAAAGGCCTGGCCGGGCTCGTGCTCGTCGAACCGATGGTGCCTGCGGCCTGGGCCGGCATCGCGGCGCGCTGGGGCCGCTTCCGGTTCATCCTGCCGCCGCTGGCCGCCCTCGCCCGGGCGGCCAACGCGCTCGGGATCGGCCGCAGGTCGTTTCCCGAACTCGACCTGAAGGCCAGCGACATCGCGGCGCGCCGGATGCAGGCCGACGACGACGGGCACTTCAACACCGACTACGCCTCGCCGCAGCGCGATATCCGCTTCCTGCCTACGGCCAGCTACCTGGCCGCGCTGCACGAAACGCTTCGGCCGTTGCCGGCCCCCGAACGCATCGCCTGCCCGACGCTGGCGATGCTCTCGTCCGGCGGCCTGTTCGGCGATCCGGCCCGGACCCGCGCGTGGCTCGAGCGAATCGAGCGGATCCGGATCGTCGACGTCGCCGCACAGCACTGGATTCCGACCGAGCAGCCGGAAGCAATGCGTTCGCAGCTCCTGCGATTCGTCAGCGATCTCGGCCGGGATTGACGTGAGTCAACCTCCGAAAGCCGCGCCATGCGTAAGCTGGACCCCGGAGTCGGCGCTCCCGTTGGCCCGAACCGAAAGGCCGGCCAATGAAAAATATCTTCGTGATGGGCCTGGATGCATTCCATCTGGAACTGCTGGAAACCATCCGGGGGCCGGAACAATACGCCTTCCTCCCGCTGTTCGACTTCAACCGGGTCGTCCATCTGCCAGGGGAGGAATATCCCTCGCTGGAATCGCTGCTCCGGGAGGCGCACGAAACCTTCGAACGCTTTTCCGGCTCGGTCGATGCGGTGATGGGTTACTGGGACCTGCCGACGACGCTGGCCGTGCCGCTGATTGCCGAGCGCTTCGGCCTGTCCGGCGCGCCGCTGGAAGCCGTCGCGCGCTGCGAGCACAAGTACTGGTCGCGAACGCTGCAGAAAGAGGTGCTGCCGGACATGATCCCGGCCTTCCAGGCGGTCGACCCGTTCACCGACGATCCGGTAGCCGGAATCGAGCTCGAATACCCGTTCTGGATCAAGCCCGTCAAGGCGCACTCATCGTACCTGGGGTTCTATATCGACCGCCCCGAAACCCTGCGCAGGCACTTGCCGGAGATCCGCGCCGGGATCGGCATCATGGGCCGGCCGCTCAACGAGTTTCTCGCCAATGTCACGCTGCCGCCGGAAATCGAGGGTGTGGGCGGCTTCCACTGCATCGCCGAGGAGATCGTCTCGCGGGGGTTCCAGTGCACGCTGGAAGGCTATTTACACGAGGGCGAATTCGTCGTCTACGGCGTCGTGGACTCGATCCGCTCGGGCCGGCACCGGTCGTGCTTTGCCCGCTACCAGTATCCGTCCAAGCTGCCGCGCAACGTCCGGGCGCGCATGATCGATGCCGCCGAACGTGTCATCGATCACCTCGGCTACCGCGACGCGCCGTTCAACATCGAGTTTTACTGGGACCCGGATACCGATCACATCAGCCTGCTCGAGATCAACACGCGGATCTCGAAGTCGCATTCGCCGCTGTTCCTGATGGTCGACGGCGCGACCAACCAGAAGGTCACGATGGACCTGGCCCTGGGGCAGGCGCCGGTGTTTCCGCACCGCGAAGGCGCGCACCGGATCGCCGGCAAGTTCATGCTGCGCTATTTCGAAGATGGCATCCTGGAACGCGTACCGACCGACGACGACATTCGGCGGGTTCAGAAAAAGTATCCCGAGGCCCGGGTCCGGCGCCTGGCCGCCCAGGGCAGCCGGCTCGGCGAACTGGCGCTGCAGGACAGCTACAGCTTCGAGGTCGCCGAGATCTTCCTCGGCGCCGACCGGCAGAAAGCGCTTCTCGACAAGTACCACGACGTGCTCGGCATGCTTGACTTCCGGGTTCGGCCGCTGGAGCGAAAGCGGGCATGAAGCCGGAGATGAACATCGTCGACGAATTCCCGGTCGCGATCCGCGAAGAATGCGACGTGCGCATTCCGATGCCCGACGGCGTCGAGCTGTCGGCCCGGGTCTGGCGGCCGGCGCACGGGCATCCGGTACCGGCCATCGTCGAGTACATCCCGTACCGCAAACGCTTCGGCACCCGCGCCCGCGACGAGACCATGCACCCCTACGTGGCCGGACATGGCTACGCGTGCGTGCGCGTCGACCTGCGCGGCAGCGGCGAGTCGGGCGGCGTACTGGCCGACGAATACCTGCAGCAGGAACTCGACGACGGCTGCCGGGTCCTGAGCTGGCTGGCCTCACAGTCCTGGTGCACCGGCCGGATCGGCATGATGGGCATTTCCTGGGGCGGGTTCAACGCGCTGCAGATTGCGGCGCTCCGCCCGCCGGAGCTCGAGGCGGTCGTCGCCGTGTGCGCCTCCGACGACCGGTTCGCCGACGACGTGCACCACATGGGCGGCTGCCTGCTGGGCGACAACATCTCCTGGGCCTCGGTGATGTTCGCCTACAACACGCTGCCGCCGGACCCCGAACTGGTCGGGGAGCGCTGGCAGGACATGTGGATGGAGCGGCTGCGCGGCAGCGGGCTGTGGATCGAGAAGTGGCTCCGGCATCAGCGCCGCGACGCCTACTGGCGGCACGCCTCGATCTGCGAGGACTACACCGCGGTCCGGTGCCCGGTCTACGCCGTCAGCGGCTGGGCCGACGGCTATTCCAATGCGGTGCTGCGCACGATGCGCAACCTGCAGGTGCCGCGCAAGGGGCTGATCGGCCCGTGGAGCCACAAATATCCGCACCTGGGCGTCCCGGGGCCGGCCATCGGCTTTCTGCAGGAAATCCTCCGCTGGTGGGACCACTGGCTCAAGGACGAGGACACCGGCATCATGGACGAGCCGATGCTGCGGGTCTGGATGCAGGACAGCGTCCCGCCCAACACCTATTACCGGCAACGCCCGGGCCGCTGGGTGGCAGAGGCCGACTGGCCGAGCCCGCGCGTCGAGCAACTGCGCCTGGCGCTTGTCGGTCGCAGGCTCGTCGCAACCGGCAAACCGTCTTCCGGCGAACAGTATGCGGTTCGCTCGCCGCTGACCGTGGGCCTGTTCGCCGGCAAGTGGTGCTCGTACTCGGCCGGCCCCGATCTGGCGCACGATCAGCGCGAGGAAGACGGCGGAGCGCTGGTGTTCGACAGCGAACCGCTGGACAAGCCGCTCGAGATCCTCGGCGAACCCTGCGTCGAGCTCGAACTCTCGGCCGACCGGCCGGTGGCGATGGTCGCGGTGCGGCTGTCCGATGTCGCGCCCGACGACAAGGCAACCCGCGTGACCTACGGCCTGCTCAACCTCACCCACCGCGGGGGCAGCGAGGCGCCCGAGGCGCTGGAGCCCGGCCGGCGTTACCGCGTCGAGGTCAAACTCAACGGCATCGCGCAGGTCTTCCCGCGCGGCCACCGGCTGCGATTGTCGATCTCGACCTCGTACTGGCCGCTGGCCTGGCCGCCGCCCGAGCCGGTCCGGCTGACGATCCACGCGCCCGGCTTCGCGCTGGTGCTGCCGCGCCGGCCGCCGGACCCGGCCGATAACCGGCTGCGCGAATTCGGCCCGCCGAAAGGCAGCCGCGGACCGGCAATCACGCGGCTGGACGCCGAGCACCACAACTGGCTGGTTCACCGAGACCTGGCGCTGGACCGCTCGACGCTGGAGGTCATCAACGACGCCGGCCGTTTCCGGATCGAGGACATCGACCTGACCGTCGGCAATAGGACGGTCGAGAAATACACCAGCCACGCCGACGACTTCGAGTCGCCGCGCGCCGAGGTCATTTCCCATCGCAGCCTGCAGCGCGGGGACTGGAAGATCCGCACCGAGACGCGCACCGTCGTCACCTCCACCCGCGACGCGTTCCTGGTCCACGCCAACCTCGACGTCTACCGACTGTTCCCCGAGGGCGAAAAGCGCATCTTCTGCCGCAACTGGGACGAACGCATCGAGCGCGACCTGGTCTGAGCCCGCCCCACGCCTCCCGAAGCGCGCCTCCCGAAGCGCGGCACTCATTACGCGCGGCAGTTGAGTCGCATGCATTCCCCGGCGTATGATGACTCCGGGACGCACGGTCCCGATTCGAGTTCGCGTCGCCGGCGCGGCTGGAGCCAGACATGGCTGTTGAGACGACCTCCGGGCCGGAACCGCGGCCCGACGCCGAATCCCGGGACCACCGGCCGTTGCGCCGGACCGGGTTCCGGCTTCTGCGGCGCCTGCTCGTCTACCACCTCTCGCTGGTCGCCGCACTGGTGCTGCTGATCCTGCTGATTCCGTCGGTGGTCGACGTCCTGCCGGTCGGCGGAGTCGAGACCCTGGCCCAGGGCGGCGACGTCCAGGTCAGCAACGCAGAATCGGAACAAGGAGCCAGCCGCGAAATCGTCACCACCGTGCTGCGCGCAACCGGCGCGCTCGACAGCCTTGGTTACGCGCGCCGGCTGACGGTCGCGCTGCTCGGCACGCTGCTGCTGATGCTGCCGGTCTCATGGGTGCACAAGAGCATCTACCGCGCCTCGACCTACGACCACTCGCTGGACGAGACCACTCTGATCCTGCCCGGCGTCGTCGCCGCGATCGTGCTCGTGGTCCAGCACAGCCTGGCGCTGGCGTTCAGCCTGGCCGGCATCGTCGCCGGCGTGCAGTTCCGGCGCGCGCTGCAGGATACCTTCGACACGCTGTTCATCCTCGTCGCGATCGGGGTCGGCATCGCCGCCGGGGTCGAGGCGCTGGAGATCGCCGCGGTGCTGACGGTGTTCTTCAGCTACGCGACGCTCTATGTGTGCTGCTTCGGCGACGGCCTGGAATCGGACTTCGTGGCCCGGCGCAAGGCCGAAAAGCGCCGGCGCAGGCAGGCCGAAGCCGCCGCGGCGGAACGCGCAACGACCGGCGACGAGGCGCCGGGGCAGTGAAGCGCCCCGTCTCGAACCCGCAGTGCCGGATTGCGCCGTGCCGGGCGGGCCGCCGGCGGTCGATGCCGGCTGCGCTTTCGCTGATCGCCGGCCTCTGGCTGGCGGCGGGCACCGCCGGCGGCGACACGTCGGAAAGCGACGGCCAACTGGCGCTGTTTTCGTCCGACGCGACCCTGGAGATCACGCTCCACGCGCCGTGGCGCAGGCTCGTGCGCGAGCGCGGCGAGCCGGTCGCTCATCACGCAACGCTCGAACTTGCCGGCGAAGACAGGCGCCGGATCGGGCTCACCGTAGAACGGCGCGGCAAGAGCCGGCTGGAAGTCTGTTCGTTTCCGCCGATCCGGTTGCGCTTTCCCGATCCGGACGCTGCGGCCGGCACGCCGTTCGACGGCGCGCGTTCGCTGAAGATGGTGACGCATTGCAACCTGGGCAGTCGCTGGGAACAGTATTACGTGCGCGAAATGCTCGCCTTCCGTTTCTACAACCTGATCACCGAACGCAGCTTTCGCGTCCGCCCGCTGTCGGTGGTCTATTCCGATTCCGAGCGCGACGACGCCGAAGGACCGCGTTTCGCGTTCGTGATCGAGAACGACGACACCGTGGCCGAACGCAACGGCCTGGAGGAAATCAAGCTCGCGCGGATCGCACCGTCCCGACTCGAACCGCTCGAAAGCAGCCGGTTCGCGCTGTTTCAGTACATGATCGGAAATGCCGACTGGTCGTCGCTGAGCGGGCCGACCCCCGACGAGTGCTGCCACAACACAAAGCTCATTGGGGCCGGACCCGACGGGCCGATCTACGCGCTGCCCTACGACTTCGATTCTACCGGGTTCGTCGACGCCCACTACGCCGTGCCGCAGGAAGTGCTGCCGATCACCCGCGTCACGCAGCGTCTGTTCCGCGGCTTCTGCGTCCACAATGAGACGCTTGAATCGGCGCGCCGCGAGTTCCTCGACCGGAAGCGTGACTTCTTCGGCGTGCTCGACAACGAACCACGGCTGAACGGCCGTTCCAGGCGCAAGGCCGAGCGTTACCTCGACGATTTCTTCGACGTTCTCGCCGATTCGCAAAAGTTCGAGCGCAGAATCATCCGGACCTGCCGCAAATAGGTGCCGGCGCCGGCCGGACATCGTCCGCTTCGGCCGGCTCTCCGGCGGCTGCATCGGTCGGTTCCTCACCGGCCGCATCGGTCGCCGCCCGGTCCTCCGGTTCCGGTTTCCTGTCCGACGAGGCTTTCAGGCGGGTCAGACGCTCGGCGATGGAATCGTTGTCCGGATGCATCCGGGCGACCCGCTCGAGGTAGGCCACCCGTCCGTCGTCGCCGGCCGGCAACGGAACCCGGCCCGAACGGTAGCCGGCGAACAGTCCGTCGGGCGTGACCTCGAGATAGCCGACGTGGCCGCCGTAGGCCGCGCTCAACCCGGTATCGATCTGGATGACCTTGCCGTCGTAGCGCGGCCAGACGACGCCGCCGGTGGGCGTGTGGCCGACGACGATGTGACGCGCCTCGTGCTGCTCGAGGATCGCGTCGACGGTCTCGGGTCGGGCTTCGGGCGTCACGCCCGACAGCCCCCGATACCACAGCGGTCCCAGCTCGTCGACCAGGATGCCGAGATCGTCCGGTTCGTCCCCGCGCAGTGCCTCGCGCGCCTGACCGGTCAGCGATTCCAGCGAGTTGGCGCAGTAGACGCTGCTGATGCCGCCGTGCACGAACACGAGGTCGTTGAGCCGGATCGCGACCCGGGTCGCCATGACCCACTCGAACATCTCGCCGTCGGCATTCCAGCGCGGATTCCAGGCCTGGCGGTGTTCGACCCAGCCGGGTGGATGCGCGGCTTCCCATTGCTGGCGAAAATCGTCCGGCAGCGACTCGAAACGCTCCGGATCGCGTTCCTCGAGGTTGGCCATGAACATTTCGAAGTAGCGGTCGCGCAGCCGTTCGGAGCGCGACGTCGCAAACGCCTCGAACTCGTCCGGCGTCACGTAGCGCAGGTCGCCGTAGACGTTCATCGCCTCGTGGTTGCCCATCAGGTTGTGCACCCGCCCGCCGCGCCTATCGGCCTGGCGTGCGAGCCGGACCATGTGCTCGATGATCTTCTTCGTGTCGGGGCCCCGGTCCGGAATGTCGCCGGTCTGCACCAGGTGCGCCTCGCCGCCGCTCCAGCGCCCGCGCTCGTCGACCAGGCCGGCCGCGCGCAGCACCGCCATGTAGTTTTCGAAGTCTCCGTGCAGGTCGCCGACCGCGACGATCCGTTCGATGCCCTCCCAGTGATGATCGTCGATCTGGCGCGGCGCCGCCGACGCGTGCGCCTGCGCCAGCGCCAGGACGACCACGATCAGGACGGCTCTCACTGCTCGCCTTCCCGCGCTGCGCCGCGCTGCCTGACGAGCCGAAGGAGTACCTTCAGCGGCAGTGCGTCGACGGTGTGCCCGTCACGGCCGGTCATCGTCTCGGCTGCGACCAGCGCGTTGTAGATCGCTTCCTCGGTCGCCTCGACGACGGCCAGGAACAGCGGGCTCATCCGATCGTTGGCCAGCCGCGCCCGTTCGCGCGCCGGCTCCGGGTCCATGTAACGCATCCGACCGGCGGTCGAGAACGCGATGACGAAGTCGCCCGAACCGTTGCTCATGTAGCCGCCGGTGCGCGCGATGCCCAGCGGCGCGCGCTTCGCCATGCGCTCGAGGTTGCGCGCGCCGACCGGTGCGTCGGTGGCGATGACGACCATGATCGAACCGTCTTCGGAGTCGCTTTCCGGTCCCGGCGTGCCGGCGAGCTGTTCGCGAAAGTCGTGTTGCCCCAGCGCCTCGCCGACCTTGAGCCCGTCGATCGTCAGCACGCCGCCGAAGTTGGCCTGGACCAGCACGCCGACGGTCCAGCCGCCGAGCAAATCGGGAAGTTGGCGCGAGGCCGTTCCGATGCCGCCCTTGAAGTCGAACGCGCGCGTGCCGGTGCCGGCGCCGACGTTGCCTTCGGCCACCGGTCCGGACGATGCGCTGGCAATCGCGGCGAACACGTCCGCCCCGGTCACGTGCTGGCCGCGGATGTCGTTGAGATAACCGTCATTCGTCTCGCCGACGACGACGTTGACCGAACGCACATCTTCGTTGCCGGGCTGTTCGAGCACCCACTTCGCGCCGGCCGCGACCGCGGTGCCGACGTTCAGCGTGTTGGTCAGGAGAATCGGGGACTCGAGATTCCCCAGCTCGCGCACCTGCTCGAACCCGGCCGCCTTGCCGAAGCCGTTGCCGGTATGGACCGCGGCCGGCACCTTGTCGGCGAACACGTTGCCGCCGTGGGCCAGGATCGCCGTCACACCGGTACGCACCGAATCGCCCTCGATCAGCGTCCGGTGCCCGACCCGCACGCCGGCCACGTCGGTGATTGCGTTCAGCTCACCGGCGGGCAGCACGCCGGGAGCGATGCCCAGGTCGCGAATGCGCGGGCTCCCGGAGTCAGCGGCCATCCCGCCGCTCATTCCCGAAAGTGCTGCCATTGCGGCCACTACATATGGGAATATCATCTTGCTCCATCGCGACATACGGCCGGCACCGGGTCTTCATGCTCCATCCGAATGTTACCGCGATCGCATGGATCCGCGCCGGCATCAACGAAACCGGTCGCGCAACTGCTTCCACCAGTACACGCCCTCGACCGCCGCGCGGCCGAGCGGGCCGCCGGCCCAGACCGGACCCCAGCGCTCGAATTCGGCCAGCCGGGTCCGGTCGCCGCCGATCGCCTCGGCCAGCACTTCGCCGGCCAGCGTCGTCGTGGCCATGCCGTGGCCTCCGAACGCCAGCGCGCTCCAAAGCCCCGGCTCGAGTTCGCCGAGGATCGGCATCTGGTGGCGCGCGTAGCTCATCCAGCCGCCCCAGGCGAAATCGATGCCGACGCCCTCGAGCGCCGGGAACACCCGGAGCATGTCGCGGACCATGAAATTCCGGATCGCGTCCGGGTCGCGATCGGCCACCGAGATCCGGCCGCCCCACAGCAGCCGCCCGTCCGGCAGCGGCCGGTAGTAGTCGAACGCGAAGCGGGTGTCGTAGACCGCGACAGCAGCCGGCATCAGTTCGGCCAGCCGGGCGCCCAGCGGTTCGGTGACGACGATGTAGGTGCCGATCGGCTGGACCGCCCTCTGGAGACGCCGTCGGAGCCTGCGGTCGTAGCCGCCGGTGGCCAGCACGACGCGCCGGGCGCGGATCTCGGCGCCCGCGGTACGCACCGTCCAGCCACCGTTTCGGTTGCGTGCGAGATCGACCACCGGCGAGTTCCCGGCCACCATGCCGCCGCGCTCGCGCAGCGCGTCGGCGATCGCGGTCGCGTAGGCCAGCGGATTGAAATGGAACGACCCGGGCTCGAGCAGGCCGGCGCCGTAGCGGTCCGAGCGCACGAAATCCGGCAGTTCCTCCGGCGCCACCCAGTCGAGCCGGAAATCGAGCGACTCGCGCATGCTGCGCCGGAAATCGGCCAGCCGATCGGGCCGGCCGAACCAGTCGGCAAGCAGCACGGGCTGGGCGCTGACCGGCACGCTCAGGTTCCCGCAACGCCTTCGGATCAGATCGACCGCATCGCGCGTCCAGCCGTGCAGCCGGCGCGCGCGCTCGCGGCCGACGTGCCGGACCAGCGCCTCGTTGCCCAGCGAATAGCCGGCGAACACGAATCCGCCGTTGCGGCCCGAGGCACCCTCGCCCGGGGCGCCGCGCTCGACGACCATGACGTCGTCGCAGCCGCGCTCGATGAGCCCCAGCGCGGTACTCAGCCCGGCCAGGCCGGCGCCGACGACCGCCGTGCCGGTCTCGTGCAGCCCGGTCAGCGGCGGATGCGCACATTCCGGCCCGAGCGCGTGCCGGTACCAGGTGGGCGCGTGAAAGCGCGGAAGTCGGTCGGGGGTCCCCTTCATCGGTATGTGGCATCAAACTGCTAGACTCGAATATTGTCACAATTACTGTCACAATAATCAGCTTTCGAAACAGAGGCAGACTCGGAGGTCAACCATGGGCAAGTCGAGCAAATACGAAGCCAAGGTGCCCGACGAGAACGGCATCATCCCGTACACGGACGAGGAACACCGGATCTGGAGCGAACTGTATGCGCGCCAGATGGAAATCATTCCAAGCCGCGTGTGCGAGGAATTCCAGGCCGGTCTCGAGGCGCTGAACCTTCCCCGGGACCGGATTCCGCAACCCGGCGAGGTGTCCGAGGTGCTGATGGAAAAGACCGGCTGGCAGGTCGCGCCGGTCCCGGCGCTGATCAATTTCGACCGCTTCTTCACGCTGCTGAGCGAGAGGAAGTTCCCGGCCGCGTCGTTCATCCGTTCACGCGAGGAGATGGACTATCTGCAGGAGCCGGACATCTTCCACGAGATCTTCGGCCATACCCCGATGCTGACCCACCGGGCGTTCGCCGACTTCACCGAGGCGTACGGCAAGGCCGGCGTAAACGCGAGCAAGGAGGAGCGGGTATTCCTGGCCCGCCTGTACTGGTTCACGGTCGAGTTCGGGCTGCTGAACACGGCCGACGGCATCCGCGTCTACGGCGGCGGCATTGCCTCGTCGCCCGGCGAGACGGTCTACGCGGTCGAAAGCGACAAGCCGATCCGGCGGCCGTTCGACCCGATCGACGCGCTTCGCACGCCGTACCGGATCGACATCTACCAGACCGTGTACTACGTGCTCGACCGGATGGACGACCTGTTCGGGCTCGCCGGCCAGGACCTTCTCGGCCTGATCCGAAAGGCCCGGGCGCTGGGCGAGTTCACCCCGACCTATCCACCCAAGGAAAAGGAAGCCGCCTGACGATGAGCGAACAACTGCAAAGCAAGAAATGCAAGCCCTGCGAAGGCGGAACCGAGCCGCTGCAGCGCGACGAGGCCGAGAAGCTGCTCGAGCAGGTGCCCGGCTGGGAGATCAGCAACGACAACAAGCGGATCTCGCGCCGGTTCGAATTCAAGGGCTTCTACAAGACCATGGCGTTCATCAATGCGATGGCGTGGATCGCCAACCAGGAGATGCACCACCCGGACTTCGAGGCCGGCTACAACTTCTGCGTGGTCAACTTCACCACCCACGCGATCGACGGGCTGAGCGAGAACGACTTTATCTGCGCGGCCAAGATCAACGCGCTGCTGGATGAGTGACGCCCTGAACCGGACCGGCGTCGCAGGTCATTCGGCCCCGGCCTCGGACGCGACCGGCCGGCTGATCGCGGCGATCGACGCGGTCAACCGCGTCGTGCTCGGCAAGACCGGCCAGGTCGAGCTGGCGTTCGCCTCGCTGCTGGCCGGCGGTCACCTGCTGATCGAGGATTTGCCCGGTGTCGGCAAGACCACGCTGGCGCACGCGATCGCGATCGTCACCGGCGGGCGCTGGCAACGCATCCAGTTCACCAACGACCTGCTGCCGGCCGACATTGTCGGCGTCTCGATCTGGAGGAGCGCCGACGAGCGCTTCGAGTTCCGGCCCGGACCGGTGTTCGCCAACGTCGTACTGGCCGACGAGATCAACCGCGCCACGCCGCGCACCCAGAGCGCCCTGCTGGAGGCCATGGCCGAGCAGCAGGTCAGCGTCGACGGCCACACGCACGCGCTGCCGAAGCCGTTCTTCGTCATCGCGACCCAGAACCCGCTGGACCTGGTCGGCACCTACCCGCTGCCCGACTCGCAACTGGACCGCTTCCTGCTGCGCATCAGCCTGGGCTACCCCGACCCGGCGCAGGAGCGCGCGCTGCTGACCCAGCCGGACCGGCGCGAGATCCTGTCGAACCTGCTGCCGATCCTGTCGCCGGAAGACGTGCTGACGCTGCGCGGCCAGACCGAGGCGCTGCACGTCTCCGAGCCGGTGCTCGACTACGTCCAGGCGCTGGTCCAGGCCACCCGCGAGCACGCCGCGCTGCGCGCCGGGCTGTCGCCGCGCGCGGCGCTGGCGCTGTTGCGGACGGCCCGCGCCCACGCGCTGCTCCAGGCACAGGATTTCGTGCTGCCCGACAACGTCAAGCAGGTATTCCCGGCACTTGCCATGCATCGCCTCCAGTGCCGGCCGAATACCGGGGAGACCGGGGATGTCGTCGACCAGATCCTCGACGAGACGCGCGTTCCCTGAGTTTCCGATCGCGCAGGCCTTCCGCGCCCGGCTGGACGGCTGGATCCGCCGCCGCGGCCCGACCCGGCCGCCGCTGACGCTCGGCTACCGCCAGATCTACATCCTGCCGACCGCATTCGGCTGGGGCGTCGGTGGGCTGCTGTTCGCAATGCTGCTCGGCAGCCTGAACTTCAACAACAACCTCGGACTGTTCACGACGTTCCTGGTCGCCGGCATCGCGCTGCTGGCCATGCACGCGACCCACCGCAATCTTGAAGGGCTGCGCATCGAGCACTGCCAGGCCGCCAGCCCGTTCGCCGGCGATCCGCTGGAACTGGCTGTGACGCTGCACGATGCGCGCGGGCGCGGCCGCAGCGGGCTGGTGGTCGAACTCGACCGCCGCCGGCGTTCGCACGCGCTCGCACTCGAGACCTGGTCGCGCGGCGAGCTGGTGCTTGCGGTCCCGACGCACGAACGCGGCTGGATCGAGATTCCGCGCATCCGGCTGCGCACCCGCTTTCCGATCGGCTGGTTCGAGGCCTGGTCGTGGTTCTGGCCCGAACGCCGCTTTCTCGTCTGGCCGCGCCCGGCCGGGCACGCCCCGCCGCTGCCGACGGAATCCGAACGGCACATACCGGCCCGGCCGGGCGACGAGTCGGACGAGTTCCACGGCCTGCGCGAATGGCGCGAAGGCGACCCGCTGCACCGGATCGCCTGGAAGGCCAGCCAGCGTCACGGCGTGCTGCTGGCGCGCCAGTTCGGCCGGCCCGAACGCGGCCGACTGGTGCTGCGCCTGGCCGACGCCCCGGGCGCCGACCTCGAACAGCGCATTTCGGTGCTGGCCCGGTGGATCCTCGACGCCGACGCCGCCGGGCTCGAATACGGCCTCGAGCTCGGTTCCGAATCGCTTGTCCCGGCGCGCGGCGAAACGCACCGAACGCGCTGTCTCAACGCGCTGGCCGAATTCGGGCACAAGCGATGAAGGCGGCGCTTTCCAACCGTACGGTCGGGATGATCATCGCGGCGTTCCTGTTCGCCGCGCTGCCGCACCTGGCAGCGATGCCGCTGCCGGTCGCACTGGTGATTCTGGGTGCGGCCGGCTGGCGTGCAGCGGCCGCGCGCTGGCACTTGCGTCCGCCGCACTGGACGATCCGAACATTGCTTACGTTCGGCGGCCTGGGGCTCGTCATCGTGCATTTCGGAACGCTGTGGGGCCGGCGCGCGGCCACGGTGATGCTGTGCGTGATGCTCGCGGCCAAGCTCACCGAAATGTTCCGGCTGCGCGATGCGCGCATGGTCGCCGCACTGGGATATTTCCTGATCGCGACCCAGTTTCTGTTCAGCCAGCGGCTGATATTGTTCGCGTACCTGCTGGCCGGCTGCTGGCTCGCGACCGCGGCGCTGGTGCAGATCCAGCGCGATGCCGACGGGCCGGGGGCCGAAACGCACGCGCCGCCGCACCCGTGGGCCGGCCTGAAGAGCGGCCTGGTGCTGATGGTGCTGGCCGTGCCGTTTGCGCTGGTGCTGTTCGCGCTTTTTCCGCGGCTGGCCTCGCCGCTGTGGGGCATGCCGGACGAGGCGCTGGACGGACGCACGGGCCTTTCCGACGAGATGTCGCCCGGCACGATCGCGAACCTCTTTTCCGACGACAGCCCGGCGTTCCGGGTCGAGTTCGACGGCCCGGTGCCGCCGCGCCACGCGCTGTACTGGCGCGGGCCGGTGCTGTGGCGCTTCGACGGCCGCACGTGGCGCCGGCTGTTCTATTCGAACCGGCCGCCGGAAAGACTGCCGGGGCGGGACGGCTCGGCGTTTTCGTACCGCGTCCAGCTCGAGCCGAACGAGCGCCGCTGGCTGTTCTCGCTCGACTACCCGGTCCGCTGGCCCGACGACGCCCGGCTGACGGCCGATTTCGAGCTGATCCGGCGGCGTCCGGTCACGTCGCTGCTCGAATACCGCGTGGTCAGCCAGCCGCGGTTCGACGACCGGCCGGCGCTGCCGCACACGCTCCGTCAGCTCGCACTGGCGCTGCCCGAGGGCAGCAACCCGCGAACGCGCGAGCACGCCCGGCAACTCCGGCGGGAGTATCCCGACGACCGGGCGCTGATCGCGGCCGTGCTGGAATGGTTCAATACCGACCCGTTCGTCTACAGCCTCGAGACCATGCCGCTGGGCCGGCACGGCGCCGACGAATTCCTGTTCGACCTCAGGCGCGGCTACTGCGAGTACTACGCCTCGGCGTTCGCGGTCCTGATGCGCGCGGCCGGCATTCCGACCCGCATCGTCACCGGTTACCAGGGCGGCCACTGGCAGGGTTCCGGGCAAGGTCCGGGACAGCGCCCGGACCAGGGCGGCTACCTGCTGGTGCGCCATTCCGACGCGCACGCCTGGACCGAGGTCTGGCTGGCCGGCGAGGGCTGGGTGCGCGTCGACCCGACCGCCGCCGTTTCGCCGGACCGGATCGAGCAAGGCGCGCGCGCGGCTTTGCCCGACCAGGGCTGGTTCGACGCCGAATGGCTGTACGCGCTGCGCAACCGGTACGACCGGCTGCAACACCTGTGGAACCAGTGGGTGCTGGGCTTCGACGCCGCCCGCCAGCACTCGCTGCTGAACCGCATGGGCCTCGGCACGCTGCCGAACGCGTTCAAGGCGGTGCTGCTGATCGCGCTGGCCGGCCTGATCCTGGTACCGCTGGCGCTGGTGCTGCACGCGGTGGTGCACAGTTCGGCCCGGCCCGAGGCGTCCGAACGCGCCTGGCTGCGCATCCGCAAGCGGCTGGCACGCGCCGGCATCCCTCCCGACCAGGCCGAGACGCCGCTGGAACTGGCCCGCCGCGCCGCACCGCGGCTCGCCAACGGCGACGAACTGGTCGCGCTGGCCGCGCAATACTGTCTCTGCCGCTACGGTCCTTTTGAACGAAACCGGCTCGAGGAACTGGACGATCGTTCGCGCCGGTGGGTGCCGCGACTTGTGAACTCGCGCGGTACGGCTACAGTCTAAAATCGGTGGACGCTCAGGAGGCGAGAACACCATGAATGTCGGATGGACCATTGCAATTGCCACACTCGGACTGGCCGCACTCGGGCTGGCCGGCTGCGCGGCGACGCCGGATCCGCTGGAAGGCGACTACAGCCAGGAATTCTTCCCCAGGGAAGCCGGCGATGAGGCCACCGGAACGCGGGTTCGCTGGGGCGGCACAATCATCGAGACCCGGCCGCAGCAGGATCGTACCTGCGTCGAGATCCTGGCCCAGGAACTCGACAGCAGCTTCCGGCCGAAGTGGTCCGACCAGGACCGGGGCCGCTTCAAGGCCTGCCGCGAATCGTTCATGGATCCTGAAATCTTCGTCAACGGCCGCGACGTGACCGTCGTCGGCGAGCTCGAGTCGTTCACGACCGACAAGGTCGGCGAGTTCGACTATCGCTACCCGGTCGTCGACGCCAACTCGGTCTACCTGTGGCCCGAGCGCGCCGACCGCGGGTATTACGGCTATCCCTACTACGGCTATCCGTACTATGGCTACCCGTACTACGGGGGCTTTTACTACCCCTACTTCCACCACGGCTTCGGCCATGGTTTCTACGGCGGATTCCATCGCGGCGGATTCATCTACAGGGAAGGATCGGACTCGGTTCGGGGCTCCGTCTCCACGTCCGTGAATTTGTCCGAAAAGTGACGCAGCGGCGCCCGGCAAGCGCAGGCTCTACTGTATTTTGATATAGTCCGGGACATGAAGCTCTCCCGGCGGCAAGCCGACATCCTGGAATTCATCCGCAACTGCGTCCGGCGCGACGGGTTGCCGCCGACGCGCGCCGAAATCAACCGCCATTTCGGCTTCGCCTCGCCGAACGCGGCCCAGAGCCATCTGAAGGCGCTGGAGCGCAAGGGCGCGATCCGGATCAATCCCCGCATCGCGCGCGGCATTATCCCGGCGGCGATGCCCGACGATCCGGGCATGGTGCCCGGCATTCCGCTGATCGGCCGGGTCGCGGCCGGCCAGCCAGTGCTGGCGATCGAAAACCGCGAGCGCCTGGTCGAGGTCGACCCGGACCTGTTCCGGCCCGAAGCGGACTACCTGCTGCGGGTCCGCGGCGACAGCATGATCGACGCCGGCATCGAGGACGGCGACCTGCTCGCCGTGCATCACACCCGCACCGCCGAGACCGGCCAGGTCGTCGTCGCCCGGATCAACGACGAAGTCACCGTCAAACGCCTGCGCCGCCGCGGCCGCGGCATTCGGCTGGAAGCGGCCAACCCGGCCTACGACGACATCCGCGTCACGCGCGAGGACGACTTCGCCATCGAGGGTCTGGCCGTGGGCGTTCTGCGTAGTTTCTAGGGTTCTTTTTCAAATCCGTGTGCATCCGTGCAAATCCGCGGCAAAACGGATCTTTACTTCAGCGAAAAAGCGTCCCGGTCGGCCAGGAACGGGAACTTCTCGCGCGTGGCGGCCAGTGCGCCGAAATCCAGCTCGCACACGGCGACCTGCTCGTGGTGGTCCAGCGGCCCGGCCAGCGCCTCGCCGAGTGCATCCCAGGCGCCCGAACTGCCGGTGTGTTCCACGCCGTTGCCGTCGGTGCCGACCCGATTGACGCCGATCACGAACGCCTGGTTCTCGATCGCCCTGGCCTTGAGCAGCGTGCGCCAGTGCTCGACCCGGGGGCGCGGCCAGTTGGCGACGAAGATCTGGATGTCGAAGCCGTCGTCGTTGCGGCACCAGACCGGAAAACGCAGGTCGTAGCAGACCTGCAAGTCGACACGCCGGCCGAACAGTTCGGTGCGGACCCGCCGGTCGCCGGACGTATAGCGCCTGTCCTCGCCGCCGAAACCGAACAGGTGACGCTTGTCGTAGGTCGCGCGCACGCCGTCGGGCGCGGCCAGCACGAAACGGTTGAAGATCCGCTCCCCTTCGGCGGCGACGATGCTGCAGGCAATCGCCGCCTCGCGTCGTCGCGCTTCCGCTTCCAGCCATCGCAGGTCAGTCTCGTCGGCCAGTTCCGCCAGGTGTTCACGGTCGCCCAGAAAGCCGGTGGTGCACGTCTCGGGCAGCACGTACAGCTCGCAGCCGGGCGCGGCATCCATCAGCCGCGCAAGATTTTCGCGGTTGGCGCCCGGGTCGGCCCAGCGCGTGTCGGCCTGCACCAGCGCGCAGCGCCATCGGATCGGATTTTCGGATCGGGACTTGTCTGGCATGTCGGCGGTACGGTGATGCGGATATCAGTTCGGGACCCACAAGAATAACCCGGACACGGACCGCTCGGCCATGATCCTCCGCATCACTGGAAAAACGCGGCCGACAGCGTGTAGGCTGTTGCAATTCCAACGGTTTTGCAGGGAGCATAAAGATGAACATCGGCCGCATCGCCCCGTTCCTGTCGCTTTTGGGACTGATCCTGCTGCTTGCCGGCGGCCCCGGCACCCGCTACGGCCTCTGGGAATTTCCGTTCGGCTTCCAGATGATGCGCTACGCGCTGTACCTGGGCGCAGCCGGGGCCGTGCTGGGGGTCATCTTCGCGCTGATCCCGGCGACCCGGCGCAACATGCTGCCCGGGCTCATCATCGCCATCGTGGTCGGGATCGGCGTCGCCGCCGTGCCGATCCAGATCCGCAACACGGCCCGGAACCTGCCGGCGATCCACGACATCACGACCGACACGGTCAACCCGCCGGAATTCGTCGCGATCCGGCCCTTGCGCGCCGATGCGCCGAACCCGCCCGATTACCTCGGTCCCGAGATCGCGCAGCAGCAGCGCGCGGCGTATCCCGACATCCAGCCGCTCGAAACCGGCCTGGCGCCGGCCGAGCTGTTCGGTCACGCGCTGGACGCGGCGCGCGAGCAGGACTGGGAAATCGTTGCCGCCGAGGCCGGCGACGGCCGCATCGAGGCCACCGCGACGACGTTCTGGTACGGCTTCAAGGACGATGTCGTCATCCGGATCCGCCCGACCCCGTCGGGCAGCCGGCTCGACATCCGCTCGAAATCGCGCGTCGGGCGCAGCGACCTCGGTGCGAACGCCGAGCGGATCCGGCAATATCTGTCCGACCTCGAGGATCGCCTGGCGGCGCTTTAGGCCCCTGACCATCCGCGTTCCGGACCTTTCCGGGGCTTTCCCGAACGATGCCCGCCGAGCCCGACTGCGCCGCCCCGCCGGCCTGCCCGGTCTGCGAGGGCCTCGGCTGCGCCCCTTTCCTGGAAATCGAAGGAAGGCAATATTGGCGCTGCCGCGAATGCCGGGCCACCTTTCTCGACCCGGCCCAGTGCCCCGATCCGGCCGCCGAGCGCCGCGAATACGACCGCCACCGAAACGAACCCGACGACCCCGGCTACCGGCAGTTCCTGGCCCGGCTGACCGGCCCGATGCTCGAACGGCTGCATCCGGGCCGGCAAGGCCTGGACTTCGGCTGCGGCCCGGGCCCGGCACTGGCTGCCATGCTCGCCGAGGCCGGCCACGAAATGGAACTCTGGGATCCGATCTACGCCCCGGATCCCGCCGTCCTCGAGCGCACCTACGACTTCATCACCTGCACCGAAGTCGTCGAACACATGCATCACCCGGCCACCGAATTCCGGCGCCTGAACACCCTGCTCCGCCCCGGCGGCCTGCTCGGCGTCATGACGCAATTCCAGACCGACGACGCGCGCTTCGCGACCTGGCACTACCGGCGCGACCCGACCCACGTCGTGTTCTATCGCAAGTCCACGCTGGAATTCATCGCCGCGCGCATGGGATGGCGCTGCCAATTCCCCGGCCACAATGTCGCGATCTTCACGAAGCCGGCGAGAACCCCGAATGGTGATTCCTCATCCCGCTGAGCACGTGCGCCGATACTTCGAATACCGCTTCTCCACCTTCATCCACGTACGCGTGCAAGTCCCGATCCGCCGCGCCTAGAACCCGCTGAATGGTTCCCTCGTCGAGTTCCACTCCCAGCACCGGAAGCCAGCCGCGCAGATCGGCTTCGACCAGCGAGCGGATCGCGGGGAAGCGCGCGACACCGATGTGCGTGCCTACCCGGCTCTCCGACAACCCGGCATCCCGTCCCAACTGTTCCAGCTCGGCCTTGTTTCCGAGCACGAACGGTGCCCGAAGCGCGTTCGCGGCCGCTTTTCCCGCCACGCGCTCGAGAACGGCGACTTCGGCGGCATATGCCGGATTGTTGTCCAGCGAATCCCAGACCGTCACGGCCAGACGCCCGCCCGGGACGAGGACACGCAGCATTTCCCGGAGCGATTCCGTACGATCGGAAAAGAACATCAGCCCGAACTGGCTGACAACGATATCGAAGGACCGATCCGGGAACGGCAGCTTCTCTGCCGCACCAAGCTTCCACTCGATCTCCGGCGCGATTTCCCTTGCAACCTCGATCATGCCGGGCATGATGTCCAGCCCGGCCACGGATCCGGAGGGATCGACCCGCAACGCCAGTTCGCGGCCGAGAATGCCGGTGCCGCAGGCGACGTCCAGCACGCGCTTTCCCGGACGCGCATCGGTGACCTCGGCAATGGTCGGCGCCCATTGACGAAAGAGCGCCGGTACGAAGAGTTCCTCGTACGCTCGGGCCGAAGCGATCTGTTCCTGCAACTGCGATTCAGCCATCGTCGTCTCCATCGTGTCTCGCCGGCCGACGCAGTGACCCCGATTCAGCCGCCTCGATCCGCGATCGCGCCGACAGATGCGGGATATTGCGCCAGGCGGGCCATTGTCGCAGCATCCTGTCCATCGACTTCCCTATTGCCAGCTCGTCGATCAGCTTGTCAAGATAGCGTATATTCCGCATCAACGGATCTTCGACCTCTTCCACGCGCACACCGCACACGACGCCCCTGATCAGCTCCCTGTCCGGGTGCATGCCTTGTTGGACGGCAGTACCTCCATATCAGTTTCCACGCACCGAACCGGAAGGAGGAAATAGACCGAGTTGGGTGAGGGTGGCGACGTTATCCCACTCGACCCAGATCTCGGCGATCTTGCCCTCCTCGATGCGGAACATCGCGAGAAACTTCGCCTCCACTGATCTGCCGGTTGCCGGGAACTCTCCCAGCGGTCCCTTATTGGTTCCGGTAAACGTCGCATACGCGGCCACCATGTCGCCTTCGGCGACCACCATCTCATACGTCACTCGCCCGTCGCTCCAGGTCGTATGTCTCGCCTGCTCGTGTTGCTTGAACTCCTCCCGGGAGCTTATCTCCGGTCTCGCGGCAGTCGCTCGACTGTGACGACGGATATCTTCCGTCACCAGTGCGTCCAACGCATCCCACTCTTGGGCGTCGATCGTCGCGGCAAACTGACGCACCAGGTCCTTGTTGGCCTCGAGCTGAACTTGAGTGGATGGAGCGCAGGCAGTGACAAGCGCCGCCAGCAGTAGGCAATTGGTCATTGTTACGTGCTTCATACTTTTCTCCCGATGACTTGGTCGTCGACCGCATGGCGTCACGCTTGCGCCTTCCGCTGCCGTTCAACGAATAAGGTAAGCGGCGGCCCGCTCGTGGGGCGGCCGCTTGACCGCCGGGTTGGGCCTCACTGCTCCGCTCCGACAGCTTTTCGCAGTGCTGCCCGTGCCAACAGCCGTGTCGAGTCCAATGTAGGGAGCGGGGAGTTCCGATCGTCGATAATCAGTGGGATCTCCGTGCAGCCTAGGACCACAGCGTCGCAGCCGCGTGATTGCAAGTTGCGGATGACTCCCTGGAAGTACTCAACGGTCGCGGACCGGAAGACGCCAAGGACGAGTTCGTCCATGATGAGTCGGCCCATCTCGTCGCGCTCGGCATTACTTGGACGCGCAAAATCCAGCCCTCGAGTAGCAAGCTTCTCCGGGTAGACATTACTGGCAACCAGCCATCGGGTACCGATCAGACCAATTCGGCGATATCCCTGCCTGGCGGCTTCCGATGCAACGACCTCGGCAATGTGCAGCCAGGGAAGTGGAGAAGCCGAAGTTACCTGTGAGAAGGCTTGGTGGATCGTGTTGTCAGGGCAGATCAGGAAGTCGGCACCTCCGGCGGCGAGCTTGCGAGCCGATTCCAGCATCAGATCAGCGACACCCTGTAGGTCCCCGCTATCCAGGCACTTGACGTAGTCGGCGAGGGATGCCGTGTGGAGCGAAACTTCCGGGTGCGCGTGCGGACCCAGCAATACAGCACCCTCGGAGCAGATGGTCCGATAGCAAAGCGCGGCGCCTTCTGCGGAGCAACCAACTATCCCGATATGAAGTGGTTGTGACATGGCTTTGTTAGGAGGCCCAACGCTGTGCTAACAGGCGGAGGCGTGCGACGCACGCCGGAGTCCTGTTGAGCGACATGTTAGATAGCAGTCCAATGGTGATACTGCCCATATTAGAAACGCCCCAAATGCCACTCCTAGCAGGCATTGCAGCCGAATGACGAACTGTGGCCACGACGCCACATAAGCAATGAGCTTTGAAGCGCGCTCAGAGCCAGCAATTCCGATTCCCAACGCAGCGACGAGGGCAACGCCAGCCAGAACCCTAAATATCGTAGGGGTATTGGATTCCGGGGCAGCTAGCCACAGAAGCGCGGCAAGTGAGACGCGAATTGCGACTGCGAAGGTGATGGCGTCGCGGCGGTGCATAAATGTGCGTACGAATGATACAAGGCCTTGTGGAGACAGAACGCCCCAAGACGACAGGCCAACGATCAGAGCGGCGAGCGTGGCTAATGCTATTGCGCTGGCAAACACCATTGCTGGCTAAC